>NZ_JBITRX010000005.1:234897-443062 GCF_044540325.1 Streptomyces sp. NPDC086023 | reverse complement strand
CATTAACCTCCCCTGAAAGGAACGCGCACAATGTCGCAGACCACCACGTTCAACCCCTCTGAATCGTGCAACGAACGCAATTCCGCGCGGACCCCGCTCGTCCTGGTCGTCGCCCCCGGTGATGACGTGTACCGCGGCTACTGCCTGCGCCAGGTCGCCGACGCGTACGACGTCGCCGTCCTCACCACCGGCCCGCTCACCTGGGAGGATCAGTACGTCGTCGACCACGAGACGGTGCCGGACTTCGACGACGTGGACGCCCTGCTCGGCGCCGCCGAAGCCATCGCCACGCGCCGGCCGATCGCGGGTGTGCTGACCTGGAACGAGTCCCACCTGACCGCGGTCGCCCAGCTGGCCGAATGCCTCGGCCTGGCGGTCACCACCACGCAGTCGGTCCGCACCTGCCGGGACAAGGCCGCCAGCCGCGCCGCGTTCGCCCGCCACGGCGTGCCCTCCGCCCGCTCCGTCGCCGCCGCGTCCCTCGACGAGGCTCTCGCGGTCGCCGAGGCGATCGGCTTCCCCGTCGTGGTCAAGCCGGCGGCCGTGGGCGGCAGCATCGGCGTCATCAAGGCCGAGACCTGCCAGGACCTCGCCGCGGCATACGCGTTCGCGACCCGCGGCGTGCAGCAGCACGGCGGCGACAACCGCAGCGTCCTCGTCGAGGAGTACCTGTCCGGCCCGGAGGTGAGCGTCGAATGCGTCACCCACCACGGCGTGACCACGCCGGTCGCCGTCACCCGCAAGGAACTCGGCAGCGAGCCGCTCTTCGAAGAGACCGGCCACACCCTCACGGCCGGCGACCCGCTCCTGGAGACCGTCGCCCCCATCGCCAAGGCCGCCGTGCGGGCGACCGGCGTGACCGGGGGCATCCAGCACGTGGAGATCCGCCTCACCCCCACGGGCCCGCGCGTGATCGAGGTCAACGGGCGGATCGGCGGCGACTGGATCGGCTGGGCCGTCGAGCAGGCCCTCGGCCTGCCCCTCGCCCGGATCGCCGCCGACATCGCCGTCGGCGTCACCCCCGACCTGACGCCCACCCGCCAGCAGGCCGTCGCGATCCAGGTCCTGTACGCCCCGGCGTCCGGCACGCTCGTCCAGCGGGACATCGCTGCTGGCTTCGCCGAGACGGCCGGCTGGGTCCACGGCCCGGCCTGGCTGATGGAGAAGGGCGACGAGGTCCTCCTGCCGCCCGACGGCGATCTGGATTCCTCGCGCGTGGGCCTGATCGCGACCTACGCCGACACCATCGGTCTCGCCGTCGCCCGCCGCAGCGCCGCCAACGGCCACATCGCCCTCGCCGTCGACACCTCTGCCCCGGGCCGCCCGTGACCGAGGCCGCCCGACAGCCCACACTCGCCCAGGTCTCGCCCCGGTACCTCGCCGGAGGCGGTGACCCCCGCTGGGTCACCGCGCCCCTCCAGCAGGTCTACCGGTGGCAGATCGCGCACCTCCCCCTCAGCCCCGTGGTCCGTGTCATCCCCCGCGACCGCAAGGCCGAGTTGCACCTGTCGCCCGACCCCGACCAGCCCTGGTGGATCCTGCGGCACCTCGGGGCCGGAGAAGAAGAGCCCTGGACCATGTCGTTCGGGGCCCGCACACCGGCTGAGATCATCACGGCGGCGACCATCGCCTACGCCGCCGGCCCCGCGCCCGACAGCCTCGCCGACCCTGTCGCGGTGCTCGAACAGGCCAGCTGGCCGTCGCGCCATCAGCGGCACTTCGACTCCCCCGACGGGCACGTCCACATCGGCCGTCCCGCCAACGGCTCGTGGCACATCGAGGTCACCGCCGGCACGGAGCCCTGGCAGGACTCCGACCGCCAAGCTGCCGTGTGGGAGGCGCACTTCACCGAACACACCCCGCCGCACGTGGTCGCCGCGTTCCTCACCGACCTCGTCTCCCCCGACCCCGTGCTCCGCAACGAGCGGGCCATGGCCCCCGCGCTGCGGTACAGCGTCCGCATCCAACGCGAACGCGTCCCGGCCCAGCAGGCGGAGGCAACGCTGTGGGCCCGGGTCGACCGCCTCTTCCCCCTGAGCACCGGCCGCAAGCTACCGCCCTCCCCGCAGCGCCCAGGCGGTCCCCTCCCCCGCCGTACCCAGTGACCACTACCCCGACCGAAGGATTCACCCTGCCCACGCCGTCCCTCTCTCCCGCCGACCAGCACGCCACCGCTCTGCAGGCCCTGGCAGTTTTCCTGGTGCAGAGCGAGATGATCCTCGCCTCCTGGGACTCCTACTCCGACGAACACACCGACGCCGACGGTTACCCCCACGACGAAGAGCCGTACGGCTGGCGCAAGGTCCAGCGGGACGCACAGATCTGGCGGGCCTTCGAACCTGTCCGGCGCTCGGCGCCCGAACTGCTCGCTACCGCACGCTTCCAGCTCCAGCACATCGCCGCCGGCGACGTCGAATCCCGCTGGCCGTGGCAGCTGGCCGAACTCGCCAAGGCCCTCGACCGCCTGGAATCCCTCCGCTCCGAGTGGGCCGAGGCCCGCGAGGCCCGGCGCACCTCCCGGCCGGCGCACGACCAGGTCATCGACGCGCTGGCCGAGCGCAACGCCGAGGCGTGGAGCGAACTGGACACCTGGGCCACTCACGGACACGCCATCCTCGACCTGCACTTCGTCGCCCTGAAGGCCCCCGCCCCGGCGCCCGTCGCCGTCGCGGACCCCACGATCCTGCCCACCACCGGCCGGTCGGCGGTGAAGCGCCGATGAGCGACATGATCGACCAGGCGCTCGTCTCGCCCCGCTACCTCGCCGGCCCCGGCGACCCGGCATGGGTCACCGTCCCTCTGCACGAAGCCGCCGGCTGGAGCCACGGACACGACCCGCTGATGCCCCGGGTCATCCTCTCCAGCCCGGACCGGAAGACGCTCCTGCGACTCGAACCGGCTATCGGCGACCAGTGGTGGCGGATCACCCACACCGGCGGCAGCCCTTCGAACAGCTGGTACGCGTCCTTCGGCGCACGGACTCCGGTGGAACTGATCGCCGCGGTCACCGATGCCCTGACCGACCCCGCCCACAACGAGCGGGCCCTCGCCGATGCCACCCGGCCGCTGCACCGGCAGGGCTGGGAGACGGCACCGGACGGTGAGTTCCGCTCACCGGACGGCATCGTGAAGGGCGAGCGGATCACCTTCTCCGGCTCCAGCAGCTGGTTCATCACGGCCTCCGTCGACGAGGGCTCCGAGCTCTGGCAAGCGCGCTTCGACGGCCGCATCCCCGCCGGCATCGTGGCGGCCTTCACGCAGGCGCTCGCCTCGGACGAACCGCTAAGACGCCCCCACGAACAGACCCGCGGTCTCCGTCGCCAGGGCATCGATCTCCGCTGGGAGCAGGTCCCGGCCAAGAACGTTGCCTTCGCCTTGGCCGACCGCATCGAACGCCTCACCGCCCGCCGCACGGGCACTCCCCCACCCGCGCCGCAGCCGCCCCGACCGGCACCCCGCCGTACCCGCTGACCGCCCTGCCGCCGGCCGATTCCGGCGCCGCCCAAGGAACCCCCAGGTCTTGCCCACTCCCTCTTCCTCCAGCCCCGACAGCTACGACATAGCCCTGAAGATCGGGGGCGCCGCCCTCGCGATCGGATTCCCCCTCGCCTCCTTCGCCTGGCTGTGCGGGAACATCGCCGCCTGGGCGACCGCGAGCGGCCCATGGGCGTCCTTTCGGCCGGGCGACGCGCTCCTCCACCCCGAAGTCCTCTGGCCCGCAGCAGGAGAAACGACCCTGCTGGTCGCTACCCGCATCGTGCCCGTCCTGCTGACGCTCCTGGTCGCCGTCGGTGCCGGGGCGCTGTGGCTCCGGTACAAGAACCGCGCCGGCGGCAAGAAGGAAAAGGTCAAGGGCATGGCGAGCGCCCGCGACATCGAGCCCCTGCTCGCGAAGGCGATCGAGACCAAGGCCCGCTCGCTGCGCCCGAGCCTGAAGGACGCCAAGCACATCGAGCCGCGCGACGCCGGCGTCCTCCTCGGCAACCTCCAGGACACCAAGCACGAGGTGCGCATGGGCTTCGAGGACGTGGCCGTCGCGATCATGGCCCCCCGGTCCGGCAAGACGACCTCGCTCGCGATCCCCTCCATCCTCGCCGCGCCCGGGCCGGTGCTGCTCACCTCGAACAAGGCCGCGGGCGATGCTTACACGGCCACCTACGACGCCCGCCGCCGGGTGGGGCGGGTGTGGTCGATGGACCCGCAGCAGATCGCTCACGCCGAGCGGAGCATGTGGTGGAACCCGCTCGCGGACGCACGCACACTTGACGGCGCCAATCGCCTGGCCGGCCACTTCCTCGCTGCGAGCGTGGACGCCTCCCAGCAGGGGGACTTCTGGTCCAAGGCCGGCAGCAACATCCTCAGCCAGCTTTTCCTGGCCGCGGCGCTCGACGACCGGCCGATCACCGACGTCATGCGGTGGCTCGCCTTCCCCTCCGACCGACGCCCGCTCGACATCCTGCGCGACCACGGATTCACGTCCGTGGCTTCCCAGTTGAAGGGCACCGTGGAGGGGCCGCCGGAGACCCGGGATGGAATCTACGAGACCGCGAGACAGTACGCCTCCGCCCTGCTCAACTCGGAGATCGCTGCCTGGGTGACCCCTCAGAAGGGGGTCGCAGAGTTCCGTCCGGCCGACTTCGTCACGTCCACGGACACGCTGTTCCTGCTGTCGAAGGACGGCGGCGGCGGCGCTTCGGCACTGATCGCAGCGTGCGCGGACTCGGTGATGCGGGCTGCGACCGCCCAGGCCGAGCGCGCCGGCGGCCGGCTCGACCCGCCGATGCTCGCGATCCTCGACGAGGCCGCCAACGTGTGCAAAATCTCGGACCTCCCCGATCTGTACAGCCACCTGGGCTCCCGCGGGATCATCCCGATCACGATCCTGCAGTCCTACCGCCAGGGCCAGAAAGTCTGGGGCGACGCCGGCATGGACGCCATGTGGAGCGCGGCCACCGTGAAGATCATCGGCTCCGGCATCGACGACCCCGACTTCGCCGACAAGCTCTCCCGGATGATCGGCGACCACGACGTCGAGACCGTCTCCACCTCGACCTCCGACTCCGGGAAGTCGACCTCGGTGTCGATGCGACAGGAACGGATCCTTCCGGCCGACGCGATCCGCGCACTGCCCAAGGGCAGCGCCCTGTGCCTGGCCACCGGCATGCGCGTCGCCATGCTCGACCTGCGCCCCTGGTACGCCGAGCCCGGCGCTGACACGCTCGGCGCCGCCTCCGCCCGCGCTTCGAAGGCCATCACTGCCCGCGCCGTCGCCAAGCAGCAGCTCTCCCAGAGCGACTTCGACCAGGCCGCGTAACCACCCCGTCCCCAGCCGCAGGCGCTCGACCCCAAGAACGCCGCGATCGAGTTCGCCGTAGCCGCCGAACCTCCCACCCCGAAAGGACCCCTCCCATCACGCCCTCATCCGCTTCGGACACCGCTGCACCGTTCCGGGACCTCGCCGACCACTTCGCTGAACTGCACTCCCGGGTCAGCTCCTTGGACAAGGCGCCGGGGCCCGGCTTCTTCGCCGGAGTCACGCCGCTCCTCCTCGAATCCCAGCAGCTGACGAGGCAGCTCGTCACAGCACTGTCACGTCTCAGCATGAGCGAGTACGCCACCGCGCCTGGGAGCCGCAGCACCCTGGACACCCTCACCGCCGCCGTCGGCAGCGCGGCCCTCGTATCGACTCACCTCGCCCAGGCCATCGCCGTCAACCCTCTGGTCGGCGCGAGCCTCCCCAGCGCCGCGGTCGACGAGGAGGCCATCCGCCAGGCCCGCGAGACCGATGCCCGGAGCAACATCGTGGAGTGCCTGGCCGAAGCCCTCCACGACCTCGATCTCACCGCTACCTGCTGCTCCTACGCCGCCACCGGCATTGGCCGAAATCTCGACCAGACCGAGGCAGCCATGCCCCTGCCCAAGCTGAACGCCAAACAGAGGGCCGCCCTCGCGAGCCTCGCCAAGGGCGCCGGGCAGTCCTCCGTCCATCCGGCCACCTTCGCCTTCTTCGAGAAGTACCGCCTGGTCCAGGTCGGCCCCGGCACCTCCGGCTGCCAGGACCAGCGGGTCACCGTCACGGACCGAGCCCGGCGAGTCCTCGCCCGGTCCCGCCCGGCCGCATCCACCGGCCGGCCCTCTCCCGCCGCGCATGCGGCGGCATCGGACGGACGCACGAGGTGAGGGCCGTCGATGATGAGCAGGGCCGGTTCCTGGCCTCGCCGCGTCACCTGGCCCTCACCGGAGGCCAAGGCCCCCTTACGGATAGTCCCTATCTGGCGCTCGGCCTGGTCCGGTCGACACCGCTCGCCATCCCGGGCTCGGGCCTCGGGGCGCAGATCACCCACGCTCTGGGCCGGGAGCGGCGCCGATGACGTCCGAATCCGCCGCCGGCGCCGTGCCGCCGGCCGAACTCCTTCCCGCTCGCGTCCTCACCCTGGCCGAGCAGACCACACGGTTCCGGGACCGGCTGGCCACGCTCCAGTTCAACGACCCGTTCGCCCCTGACGAGGCCCTGGCGCACGCCGAGGCCGCCGCACAGCTCTCCTGCGCCGCCAAGACCGTAGCCGGGGAACTCGCCCAGGTCCATCTCTACGGGAGTCCCGGCATCCGTGACACCTTCAGCCGCCTCCAGCTCCTCGCCAGACAAGCCCAGTTGGCCGACGAGCACCTGACCTGGGTCCACGTCTACCTCGGTGAGCTCCCGCCCGAGGAACGCGCGCAGAGGCCCTACCCGCCCGGCCGGGTCCTCGACACCCTCCTCGAAGCCGGACGACACCTTCGGGAGGCGGACACGCTGACCGCGCTCGGCGCACCCGACGTCCTACGCGCCGCCGCCGACCTCGCCGCCGCGCTGCGCACCCAGAAGTCCAGCGGCCGGGCCCACCCCATGTCGCCGGCGCAGTACACCGCCCTGCACGCCGCCGCCTCCGGATACGTCACCGTCGACGCCCTCGGCTCTGAGGAATGGGCCCGGAACCGGCTCGACCGGCTCTCGATGGGAACCGTCCGCTCCCTGGAGGCACGCGGCTGGGTCCGCCGCGAGGCGCACCATCCTGTGCCCGGATCACGGTCGGTCCGCCTTCACCTCACCGATACCGGACGTGTCGCTCTCGCCTCCCGGCTCGGCCGCACGCCCGTCGTGACACGCCCGTCCGCCCTCGCGGCACAGCCTGCCCGCACCCGTATCCGTTGACGCAAGGACTCCCTCGTGCACCCCTTCCACCTGTTCGCCCTCGCAGTCGCCCATCGGCTCCCCGGCACCTGGACGACCATCCGCCACTGGTACCCGCGCCCCGCTGACCAGTCCGTCGACCTGTGCCGGATCTGGACCTCCTCCGGCGACCGGCCGTCCCCCGCCGGCCGCGAGCGCGCAGCGACCCTCCGACGCGCTGACGGCCTGGAGCTCTACCTCGCCGAACACCGCCAGCACCGCGTCCTCATCTGCCCTGTCGTCCCCCTCGGCCTTCACGAGGACATCACCGACCGCCTCCCCGCCCCGCCGTCCGTTGCCGCCCCGCTCGATCCGGCCCGCGCCACCTGGCGGATCACAGACCGCGTCCTGCCCCACTACACCGCCGCCGTGTCCAGCGCCTGGGCAGCGACCCACACCCTGCCCCTCCGGCGCGCACACCGCTCTGCACCGTGTCTCGCCCCTTCGCCCCAGGCCCACACCCGTTGAAGCCGCCTCACCCCCGCCCAGAAGACCAGGAGAAGTCGCTGATACCCGACCAGCAGCCCATCGCGCCCCACTTCACGGTCTGCCTGCAGATGCTGACCCTCGCAGCCCGGTACGCACGGTGCTTCGACGTGCTCGACGACCGCACCCTCAGCTCGCCGACGGCGGGCGAACGGATCGGCCAGCTACTCGTGACCGTCGAGTCGCTCGCCCACGACGCAGCGGCCCTAAGCACGGCGCATCGGGAGCTGCCGATGTCTCTCATCGATCACAGAGACCTCACGGTCAGCTCCAGAATCGCCCAGCTCCAGGTCGTGACGTCCGCGGCGGCCGAAGCGCTCGCCCACGCGGTCGAGGGCTTCGACGCCACCTCGGCAGGCGCCATCGAGACGAGGCTGACCAGCGTGCAGGCGGCCCGGGACCTGCTCGCCACCGCCGCCAGCGACCTCGTCGGCTGCGCCGAGCGCGTCGCCGCCGAGATGCACCGCTACCGCAGTTCCTACTCGATACCGGAGGTCGGCGCCCACGTCAGCCTCACGGCGGAGCGGCTCCAGGTCCTCCGGCTCGTCACCGCGGGCGCGGTCTCGGTCGACGAGGACGGCCACACGTGGGTGGGCATGAACAAGGACGCCGTGCGTGCGAGCGTGCTTCGCTACCTCGACCAGCAGGGCCTGATCACGGCGGAGCCGTCCGCCTCGTGGGCCGACGAGATACGCGTCGCGTCCACCTCGATGGGCCGGCTCGTCCTGGCGGCCACCCTGAGCCGACCGGAACGCCGTGAGGACGACCACCAGCCGGCGCCCACGACGGCGCCTGCCGTGTCCTCCGCTCCGGCACGGGGAGCACGGTGACGACCTTCGCCCCGTTCGTGTCCTTCGCAGAGCAGCTCCTCGCTTTCGGGAGCGAGCCCCTCCAGCACGACCTGCCGGCCTCTCCCTCGCTCGCCACAGCCAGCGGCCCGGCCCAGCGGGGCTCCCGCGTCACGAGCCTCTGACGTCGAGGGTGCCGCACGCATGCGGTGGCCTCCCGCAGCGCCGCCCGCCTGCTTCTCGCCTCGCCGGCCTCTCCGCTTCACCTGCCGCCAGAAATACCCACCACCCGCCCAAGGAATTCTCATCTCCACGCACACCGCCCCTCAGTTCCGCGCCCTCTCCCTCGGCGCTGGAGTGCAGTCCAGCACGCTTCTCGCCCTCTCCGCGGAAGGAACTCTCCCGAAAGTCGACTACGCGATATTTGCCGACACAGGGTGGGAGCCCCAGTCCGTCTATGACCACCTCGAACGGCTTGAAAGAGAAATTGCAGAACCGGCCGGCATACCCGTCCTCCGGGTTTCCTCCGGAAACATTCGCGATGACGCCCTGAACCCCGATCACCGCTTTGCGTCCATGCCGCTCTACATCCTCAACAAGGACGGCCGACCTGGGATGACGCGACGCCAGTGCACCGGGGAATATAAGATTAAGCCGATCAAAAAGAAAATTCGAAACCTCCTCGGATTTCCGTATCCCGCCCGGGTTCCGCAGGGCGTTTTCGTCGAGCAGTGGATCGGCATATCCACCGACGAGTTCCACCGCGCCAAGGACGCCGACGTCCAGTACATGCGGAACATTCACCCTCTGATCGAGATGGATTGGTCGCGCTCGGACTGCGTCCGTTACCTGACATCCCTCGGTCTCGCCGAAACGCCGAAGTCCAGCTGCCTCGGGTGCCCTTTCCACGGGAATGCCCAGTGGCGACACATACGTGACACCTCCCCTGCCGAGTGGGAGGACGTCGTGGAATTCGACGCGGCCATCCGCAAGGGGAACGCTCGGGCCAACGCCACAGGGAACGCACTGCTCGGCGAAGCCTTCCTCCACCGCTCGCGCGTCCCCCTCGACCAGGCCCCCATCGACCATGTCACCGCCGCCGAGCGCGCCGCGCTCGGCGAGGACACCGCCTCCGAGCTGGAGGACGGCACCGTCAACGGCTGCTCCCCCTGGTCGTGTCGTGGCGAAGTGGAGGCAGATCAGGGCGACTTCGGGCTGACGGCGTGATCAAGGCCCGCGATCTCGTGATCGACCTGTTCGCTGGCCCGGGCGGGTGGAGTGTCCCCCTGCACCGCTTCGGGATCCGGGACGTGGGGCTGGAATGGGACGAGTGGGCCTGCCAGACGAGGGCAGCAGCCGGGCTGCTGACCATCCGCACGGACGTGGCGATGTATCCCGCCTGGATTTTCGCTGGTCGGACCCGCGGGTTCATCGCCTCCCCTCCGTGCCAGGCATGGAGCAGGGCGGGCAAGCGGCTCGGTCTGGTCGATCAGCCGCTCGTCCACCAGGCGGTCGCCGATCTCGCCGTCGGCCTCGACACCCGCACCAAGCTCCTGGCCGCCTGCCGTGACGAGCGTTCCCTGCTCGCGGCCGAGCCGATGCGCTACCTCCACGCCCTGAACACCGTGGGTGAACCGGAGTGGGTGGCGATGGAGGAGGTCCCCGATGTGCTGCCGCTGTGGCGCCAGTACGCGGCGATCCTGCGCAACTGGGGATTCTCCGTGTGGACGGGCATCCTGAACGCGGCCGACTACGGCGTCCCGCAGACCCGCCGCCGGGCGATCCTGCTCGCCTCCCGCGTCCGCACGGCCGCGCCTCCGGCACCGACGCACGCCCGCGTCGCCGAGCCCGAGTCGCTGTTCGGGCCGGGCCGCGCCCGCTGGGTGTCGATGGCGGAGGCGCTCGGCTGGGGCGCGACCGACCGTCCCGTGCCGACGGTCTGCGCCGGCGGCGGGCCCGGAGGCGGGCCCGAGCCCTTCCCTTCCGGTGCCCGCAAGACGCTGGCCGACGCCCGCGAACGCGGAACCTGGACGGCTGCGCCGGTAGTCGAGGGCATCGTCCTCCAGCCGCAGACCCGCGGGGAGGGCTGGAGCGCCCGGCACGGCACGCGCGGCGACAGCCCGACATCCGGGCCGGCCCCGGCGTTCACCAGCAAGGCCACCAACTGGACCTGGGCCCTGCGCAGCAACAACCAGACGAACGCCACCGTCCGAGAGGTCACCGAGCCCGCAGGCACGTTGTTCTTCGGGCACCGCGCCAACGAATGCACCTGGGTAGCCCAGCCGACCGCCGCCGCGCAGGACCAGGAGAGCCCGCCGCCGGATCCGATCCGGATCACCGCCGCCGAGGCCGGCATCCTGCAAACCTTCCCCGCCAACTACCCCTGGGCCGGGAACAAGGGCCAGCAGTTCTCCCAGATCGGCAACGCCGTCCCCCCGCGTCTCGCCGCGCACCTCCTCGCCCCGCACCTCGACCGCACCCTCTGCGCCGACGACTTCACCCTGGCTGCCTGATGCCCCACACCCCCGAACTCTCCGACGAGGAACCGCCGTACGAGCCGGACGAACGCGAACCGGTGTACTACGCCGAGCAGGCGCTCCTCGGCGCCATCCTCCTCCAGCCCGAGCGCCTCCCCCAGGCGGACGGGTTGGAGGACGACGCCTTCTCCCACCCGGCGCACGGAGCGCTGTTCGCCGCCATGCGGACCGTGCGGGCGCCGGGGCTCCCGGATCCGCCGGACGGCCTGGACTGGCTGCGGGCCGTCCTGGAAAAAGCCCGCCAGGAGGCGCCGGCCCTGACCGCCGCCCACCTCCACCTGCTGATCTCCGCCTGCCCCCGCCCCGAGCACGCCAGCACGTACGCGGCGATGGTGCGCTCCGGGCACGCCCGGCGCTCCATCCGCATCCACGCCGAAGCCCTCGCCCAGGCCGCCCAGGACGTCACCGTGCCCGACCGGCCGGTGCACGTCCTCGCCGCGGCCGACGCGCTCGCCCTCCACCTCGACACCCTCTCCCGTACCGTTCCCGCCCATCCCGGCTCGCTGCCCCGCACCCCTCTGCCGCGCCCGTCCGTGTCACCGCAGGACGACGAAGCCGAGGACCAGGAACGGATGCTGCTGGCCAGCGCCGTGTCCGGGCCGGCCTCCGTGGGCCAGATGCGCTGGCTCGCGCCGGAGGACTTCACTGACCCGCTGCACGCGGGGCTGTGGCAGTGCGTGTCCACGCTCGCCCACCGCGGCGAGTCGCTCGATCCGGTCACCGTCATGTGGGAGGCGCAGCACCGCGGGCTCCTTGCGGCCGGCGTCACCGCGGCCGACCTGGTCGTCATGCTGTCGACCGCCGCTCTTCCCCCGGAGCACTGGGGCCTCCAGATCGTCGAACGCGCCCTGCTCGCCCGTGCCCGGCATACGGCCGGCCGGATCACCGCCTACACCGAGGACCCGGCGAACACCGTTCACCAGCTGATCACGGGCGGACGCAGGGCCCTGGCCGACCTCACCGCGATCCGCCGCCGCTGGCAGCAGGCCACCCGCCCGCTCGCCGAACCGGACGCACCCGTCACCTCACGCGCCGGCCCCGCCAGCCGCGCCCCCGTCGTCTCGCCGCCGCCCGCGCGCCCCCTCGCCGTACGGGCCGCCGGCCGAACCCCGTAACCGAAGGACTCCCGATGCCGTACGCGCCCGCCGACGCCCACATCCACTTCGCCCTCCACCCCGACCACCACCCGGCCGTCATCGCCACCACGACGGGCCCCACGGCCGACGCCGCCCGCTCCCACCTCCACGATCTCGGTTTCCGCAGCATCGGCCCGACGGCCATGGTCCTGGCCCGCATCGACCGCGAAGAGCCCCACTACACCGTCAAGGCCGACGAGCTGCTCCATGTGCACGGCTTCACCACCGAGATCGCCCCCGCCCTCCAGGAGGAGATCGACCACCAGTGGATCTGGGCGAACCACCCCTACCCCTGGTGCGACCCCGACGAGATCCGCGAGGTCGGTGCCCAGGCCCAGCGCATCCACGACGACATCGCCGACGGCCACCTGACCATCCATCTGCACGCCCACGACGGCCACACCACCGTCGCCGTCGGCTCCTACGCCTCCGGCGTGCGCCGGCACGTCCATCTCCACGGTGAGAACCACCTCCGGCAGATCTCCACCTCGTACGACACCGAAGCGGAAGCAGTCGCTGCTTTCCATCGGCTCTACGCCGTCGCCGTCCGCCCCGGCCCCGCCCCGCTCACCGACCTCGAACAGACCATCCGTCAGCTCCACGCGGGCAAGGCGACGGTCGCCGCCGAGGAGCCCTCCGCGTCCGCGGCCGAACCGCCGGTCGCGGAGCCAGGCGAGCACGAGACGTTCCTCGCAGCCCTGTTCGACGAGGAGCAGCAGTGGGAGAGGTACCGCCCCTTCGACGAGGCGACCATCGCCTCCCACGAGTCCCTCGCCGTGCGGGTGCAGTTCGATCACGAGGCCCGGCACCGCACCGACGCCGCCTGGACCATCTCGGAGTACGACGGCCCGGTCGGCGAACGGCTCTGGCACGCCACCGTCACCGCCGGCACCCCCGTCCCCCTCATCCACACGATGCTCCAGTACCTCGACGCCCCGCCCCTCACGACCGCCGACGACCTGGACGACGTCCTCCACGACGCCGCCTGGCGCCCGGCGAGCCACCCCGCACGCACCACCTGGACGGCACCGGACGGGACCATCACCTTCGAGTCCACCCCGCACGCCGTGGAAGACCGATGGACGCTGTACGGCGGAGAGGACCTCGACCGGGCGGCGTGGACCATCCGCCTCTCCTCCGGCGTTCCCCACCCTCTGCTGGCCCAGCTCGCCGGCACCGCGGCCGACCTGCTTCCGTCACCCACACGGCCGAACCCGAGGCCGCTTCCGGCACCCGCCCGCCAGCTCCCCGCAGCCGCGCCGCGGACACGGCCTCAGCGCAGGTGACGGGCCTACACCCGACAAAAGGGTTAACCAGCACAGGCTGCCCTATATCGCCCACACAAGCCCGAACACCACTACAGAAGGAGACTCCCATGATCAGCTGGGGAGACAACATCGTGGTCGCCGAACCCGCCCCCGCCCTCGCAGGCCCGGCCCGCTACCTCGCACCGAAGCTTATCGATGAGAAACTCGACGAGATCCTCTTCCTCCTAGCAGCCTTCGCCATCTTGCTCATCACTTTCGCGGGTGGCGGCACCGCGGGCGAGCTGGCCGCGTACTTCCTCGGCAAAGGGGCCCGGGCGCCGGTCTGGGTCGCCTTCGACCTGACCCTCGCCGTTTGCGTTGCCGCTTCTTATCGCCTCGTCGCCCGGCATGGGCTGCGCTTCCCGGACAGCCAGCGGTCCCAGAGGACCATGGCCGCGGTGGGCAACGTCGCCTTCACCTGCCTGCCCGAGGACCTGCGCGCCGAGGCTGCCGAGCACCTGCGCGTGATGAACGCGGCCGGCCGTCTGCTCCTGGTCGCCCCCGGCGATCAGGAAGCCAGAGCAGTACTGAAGGAGGAGTCCGGGTATCTGCGGGACCAGGCATTCGCGTTCGAAGCCGGGCTCGCCCAGCGCACGCACAAGGCCGCTGACCTCATCAAGCCCGGCAGGAAAGGCTAGAAATCCCGCTCGGCGTGTGACGAGAGGGCGCATCTCGGCCCTTCCAGCAGACCGGATCCCTGGCGGCCAGTCGATGTCATCCCTATGGTCTTCTGTGACCGGCTTCACGGTCGCCTGTTGGAGACATCGGCGCCCGGCCTCGTGTATCAGCGGTTGCCCATCCAGACGGTCCGTCCGGCGAAGCCCCCTCGCTGGCCCGCCTTCGCGACACGGATCGCTTCCAACTGCTCTGGGCTGATGCCGAGATCAGCAGCGAGCGCGAGCAGTACCTCCGCCACGTCGGCAAGCTCGCCGGGCGCCTCCCCCTCGTCCGCGTCCAGGAACTCCGCGACCTCCTCGCGCAGCTTCTCCCGCAGTCGGGCCCGGTACTCCTCGGGCCCTGCGATGTAGATGACCGGTTCGGCTCCCTCGTTCCGGATGATCTGCGGGATCCGGTCCCTCACCAGCTTGCCAGTTCCGGGGCTCGTCTCGGTACCTGCCATCAGCCCCTCCTCCGCTCGATAAGTGGCCGCGGGCGCCCGTCCGCCCCGCGGAGAGAGGAACACGTGCCGCCGGCCGCGTTGTTCCGCTCCGCCGCGGCCGGCGGGACCAGGGCTGGATGGATGACGTCGCCCTGCCCACGGAGGCCGACCGCCGGGTGCATTCCGCGGGGCGCGCTGACCGCCCCTGGCTGATCCGTTCGGCTGCGCGAAGCGATTATCCCGGGCGAGGATGAAGGGTCCTGCCGTTTGCCCGACCACACCAAGCTAACGAGAGAGGGAAGTGGTGGAGAGGTTCGTTCCGCGTTTTCAGGGCCGCCCGTGGCCGAGCGGGGTACCGGTGCTGCATGTCTACGTGCTGCCCCGCCCGGGAGTTGATGACGAGCTGCTGTCGCTCGCGCGGGCCTGTGTCCCGCTGATGGCGGAACACCCGATCGACCCTCAGCTCCCGGGCACCGGCGACGGGGCAGGGTGGCTGCACCTGACGGTGGAGATGCTGGCGGATGCCCCGGCCACCGACTACGACGGGCCGGCACTCCAGCGGCTCGTGGACGCTCTGGAGACGGAACTCGCCAGCATCGCACCGTTCACGACCGAAGCAGGTCCCCCGATCGCGAATATCGCGGGGGCTGTGCTCGACGTGTGGCCGGAGACGGACGCCGAGATGCTGCGGGAAGCGACCCGTACGGCGATTCGCAAGGCGCGGGGCGAGGACGCGCTCCAGCACCAGGGCGGGCGGCAGCACATCTCGCTCGGCTACGCCGACGGCACCAGCTCGTCCGACCGGCTCAACTCACGCCTGAGGAACGAGATCACCCCACGACGGGCACCACTGCATGTGGACCGGGTACACCTGCTCGCCGTGACCTGGACCGAGGACACTGTCAGCGGCGGATGGCGCATGTCGTGGGAACCGGTCGCCGAGATCCCCTTGGGCGGTTCTCCCCGATGACGGCCGGGTGGACCCTGTTCCTCGCCATCGCTGTCCCGGCCGTCGGCCTGATCGTCTGGGGATTCGTCCGAGGCGTGCTCCGGGGAGCCACGCAGTCCGCGCGGGAACAGGTCCGCCGCGACCTGATCGCGCTCAGCCAGAACCGTGCCGTCGTCGAGGCGTTGGCGCTCCAGACTGGCGAGGCGGCCGTGGCGCTCGCAGCGCCCGGCACCGACGGCCGCGAGTGGATGATCGGCTGGCTGTGGTGGCGCGCGGAGCGCGCCCCCGACGAATCGGTCCGGCACACTCAGGGGTGGGCGCTGACGTACCGGCGGGCGCGCCGGGCCGGCGGCCTGCCCATGTCCATGAAGGCGCGCACGCCTGAGGTCGTCCTCGCGGCTGCCGAGCGGCGGGTCAGTCGCGACGGTCGATGATCCGGCTGATTTTCCGCAGAACGTCATCGCGGCCGACGATCGGGTGCGTCGGCGTCCGCAGGAATGCGTTGGCCTCGGCAGAGTCGCTGTGCCGGGCCAGGGCCGTGGACGCGATCAGCAGCTCGGGAACCAGATGGCTGCCCGATGCGGAGGGCCGGATCCCGGCCACTCGGGCGACCGCCATCCGTACGCGCCCGGCGTCGAGCCGGTGGGAGGCAGAGGTGTGCCCCTGAACGCACTCCATGATCGCCTTGGGGCCGTCGACGCAGACCGCGGCCGCTTCGTCGCCGTACGGGCAGCGCAGCGCGATCACGCTATTGCGGCTCACGATCTGGAACCGGTTGGCCTTGACGGTGAGGACACCCGGCTCCAGCAGCGGTGCGGTGGCTTCCTTGCGTGCCCCGTCGGAATAGCCGGCGAGGAGCCGGGCGAGGCGTGCGACGGCGGCACGCATCGGGGACGGACCGGGCCGGGGAGGCTCGATGTCGTCGGCCAGCCCGCTCGCAGAGCCGTACTGGTTCCGGGCGGCGTTGAAGAGCTCCCACAGCGCAGCGTCCCCCGCCCCGGGGGCGTAGCCCTGTCCGGTCTCGGTCAGGGCCCGGTCGATCTCGTCGATGATCTGCGGCTCACGATCGGCCGGGCCCGACAGGGCGTCGCGCAGCTCGGCGACCGGTACGTCCTGGGGAGCGCGGGTGCCCGTGTGCGTACGGGCGAACAAGAGCAGGGCAAGGGTGAGCAGGTCGATGGGCTTTGACTCGTCCTCCTGCCACGACCGCCCGACGAGGCGGGCGGCCTCGTGGACCGCGGGGCTCCACGGGGCCGGCGCAGAGGAGGGGAGCACCAGGCTCATCTCCAGGTCAAGGCTGTACGCACTCGGGTCGGCGGCATTTCTGGCCGGGGTGTGGGGCATGTCTCCATCCTGCCCGGAAACCGCCAGTGGCGGGGTGCGAGCACCGGAAAACGGCCGCGAGAACCTGCTTTGGCCGAAGGCGGCACCGCGTCGGCCTCGTCGCTCGTTAAGTGGCCAGCGGCTGGCGGCCCCAGGTCTCATCCGCCCCACTCCCGGACGAACAGGTCGTCGGGCTCCGCGTAGTACACCTCCTCATCGGCGATGAGCCGCTCGCAGATGCAGCGGGGTATGCCGCCGGCCCCGGCGGGCTGGGCGTCCAGGCACTCCTGGATGCAGGTGTCGTCCGGCTGTGGGTAAGCCACGGGGTTGCTCCTTCGCTCGCGTCGCCCTGTTGGGCGGCTCTTACCTCTACAACGTTCGAGTCGGAATTCGAGTCAGAAGACGGCGGCGTTGCGCGAAATCGTGACGGGTGTGGCTCCTGTGACAGTTCAGCGGCGCCGAGCGCCGGAGCCCGCCCCTGCCTCGCTGCCGAAGCTACGCCCGTACCGGGAGGCCCTGGACGAGCGGCCGGTGCGCTGTGCGGGGGGGACTGAACCGAGGAGTACGCGAGCTTCTCCGCCCACATGCCCCTCACCACGGCGTCGCCGCGGTGAGGGGAACGGCCGCTGCACCTGTCCCGGGCGCGGCTCGCTCCGCATTACGGTCGAAGTCACCTGCGCGGCGCCGTTCCGGCGTCCGAGCCATCGCACCGAGGAGACCGATCATTGGACACCGCCCCTCTGCACACTGACGGGAACCTGTTCTGGCAGGAGCGCCGGACCTGCTTCCTGACCACTCTCCGGCCCGACGGCTCCCCGCACACCACCCCGGTCGGCGTCACCTACGACCCCGAGACGCGGACCGCCCGCGTCATCACCGACGGCGGCAACAAGAAGGTCCGCAACATCCGCGCCGCCTTGGCGGCCGGGGCCGATGCCCGTGTCAGCGTGAGCCAGGCCGAAGGCCGGCGCTGGTCCACTCTCGAAGGCACCGCCGTCATCAAGGACGACCCCGCCGCCGTCGCCGACGCCGAGCGCCGCTACACCGAGCGGTACAAGACCCCGCGCGTGAACCCCAACCGGGTCGTCATCGAGATCACCGTCACCCGCGCCCTGGGACCCACCAAGCCTTCCGGCTGGTGACCCCGCCCGGCCTCGGCGCGGGCGCAATATAGGCGAGGATCCCCGGTTTCCGAAACCGGGGATCCTGCGGAGGATGGACGACACCACCGCCACTCCCCCGCCCCTCCGTCGAAAGGCGCCTCCCCCACCGAGATCCTCGCCCCACCACGCGCTACGCCGCGGCGTACGACAGCCGGAACAGCTCCAGCGCCCGCTCCACGTCCTTCTCCGAGCGCAGCTGGACCTCCAGGTCACCCGTGCCGTGATGGCCCAGCCCGGTCACGTCCCGGGTGAAGCCCGGCACGAGTTCCACCGTGGCCGGCGCGACCTTGAGGTACACCAGCAGCTTGTCCTGCCTCGGCGTGACGCAGGCGAAGTTCCGCAGCCGCTGGTAGGCGTCGTACTGCTTGCGCTCGACCTTCGTCACACCCTCGCCCAGCCCGAGCAGCGCCTCGTCGACCACGGCCGCCAGCTCCGCCATGGCGTCAGTCCGCCGATGCGGCGACGCTCCCCGCCCGCCGCGCAGGCTCCGCCGCCGTGTCCCGCCGCCCTGGGCAGCGACCGACGCGACCGTCTCCAGCGCGATGTGGTGCTCGCCCAGCATCGTGTAGCGCACGAGGTCGATGGACCGCCGGTGCTCGCGCACCGCGTGCAGGTCGTAGCGCGTGAAGCCACCGGCCACACAGATCAGCCGGGGTGTGCTCCACAGGACACTGGCGGCTGCCGCCGGCCCGAGCCGCTCACGGACCAGGGCCTCGAACTCCTCCCGGTGGTCCATCAACCAGGCCACGTAGAACAGGCCCTGCGACAGCACGCCCGGATCGGTCGCCCGCTTGTACTCGACGATCACGGGCGAGCCGTTCTCGTCCAGCCCGAGCGAATCGATGCGCCCACCGTGCAGGGGCCCGGTGCTGTACTCGGTGGCCAGGAAGCGGACCCCGAGCATGGGCTCCATCGCGCTCTCGACGAGCGCCTGCACATCGGCCTCGGCCTCAGCCAGCCACGGCGTGACCTCGGTCATGCCGTTCTTCGTGTCGAACAGTTTCAGGTCCAGCCACCCCCACTCAGCGATTGCCGAGCGAGAACGTCGCGGAGGGCGAAGATTATTTCCCGAAAGGCACCCCCGCCCCGCCGGACAGGACTAGACTGGCATGTAGCCCGAAAAGGACATCTAAACCCCCTGGGACATGCTTGGGACCGCGCCACTAACGGACCGTCAGATAGGCCGCTGACCTGCGGTAAACGCAGAAAAGAGTGACGGCCTCCGGAGCCGTGTGCGCAGGTTCGAATCCTGCCGGGGGCACTCTGACAAATCTGCGTTTTCGCAGGTCAGCGCGCCTTTAAGCCCGCTCCCCCAGGGGAGCGGGCTTTTTCGCGATACATGTCGCGACACGCGACTCATGGCCGTCGCCGCACAGAAACCCGCAGGCCACCCGGGCCTTCAGGGCAGCCGGGAGGCACAGCGGTGCTTGCGCGGGCGCGAACCCCCAGGGGGACCCAGAACATGGGAACCCAGAGTCAGGGGCTGTCCGGTCGGAAGCACGGGCCTTCGTCGCCTCCTACGCGCCCGCCCTGTTGCTCATAGAGGTACCGCACTACTTCGAGGATCGCCGCAGCTTGGCGACGCCCCAGTTCTTCCCCTTCAGGGCCGTCCACCACGACGTACTCGCAGTTGACGGTCAGGCCGTCCCCCTGCCGGCGCCGCCCCGGCTGCTTCTGTTCACCCTCGCGCACGATTGCCTCCCGGACAACGAAGAGCCTCCCGCTCCGACGTCGCGCCTGCGCACGCCGGGCTCGGGAAGCCGACGAGGCACTTCCCGTCCGGCAGATGCCTACCGCCAGACGACGGCCGATAGTCGCCGGGCGGTCCGTGTCAGCCTTCCCGAACATCACAAGGAGTGACACGAGCATCACTTCTTGTTGTATAAGTTCAGCTACAATAGCTGCGTCTATCTAAACGAGGAGTGGTGTGGAAAAGCCTGCCGAAATGTTCGACCGCCACTTCGAGTGGGCCGAGCTGACCCGGTTCGCCAGCCTGCCCGGGCTGCGGGCCACGCTCGGGGTGGTCTCGGGACGCCGACGTCAAGGCAAGACCTTCCTTCTCGATGCAGTCACCCGCGCCAGCGGCGGTTTCATGTTCACCGCCACCGAGACGACCGAGGCCGATGCCCTGCGCCAGTTCGGTCAGGCTCTTGCCCGCTACCGGGGCCAGCCCACACCGTTCCGCTTCACGCACTGGGACGAGGCCGTCACCGAACTCATGCGGATCGCCGACGACGGTCCCACCGTTGCGGTGATCGACGAGTTCCCCTTCCTCGCCAAGTCCTCCCCCGCTCTTCCCTCGATCATCCAGCGGGCCCTCGACCCTGCCGCCCAGCACACCAACACCCCGGTACGCCTGCTGCTGTGCGGCTCCGCGCTGTCCTTCATGGGCAAACTGCTGGCTGGCAACGCCCCGCTCCGCGGCCGCGCCGGCCTCGAACTCGTCGTCCCCACCCTGGACTTCCGGCTCGCCGCCGAGTTCTGGGAGATCTCCGATCCGCATACCGCCCTGATGACCAACGCCATCGTGGGCGGCACCCCCGCATACCGCCGCGAATTCACCCAGGGAGACACCCCGCAGGGACCGGACGACTTCGACGCCTGGGTCGCCCGCGCCGTCCTCAACCCCGCCCGCCCTCTCTTCCGCGAAGCCCGCTACCTCCTGGCGGAAGAACCCGAACTCCACGACGTCGCGCTCTACCACTCCGTGCTGGCCGCGATCGCGAACGGCAATTCCTCGCGCGGCGGCATCGCCGACTACCTCGGCCGCAAATCCACCGACCTGGCCCATCCGCTCAGCGTCCTCCAGGACGTCGGGATGATCACCCACGAAACCGACGCCTTCCGCCGCAACCGCTCCGCATACCGCATCGCCGAACCGCTGGTGACGTTCTACCACGCGGTCATGCGCCCGTTCTGGGGCGATCTGGAACGTCCGGGGCGCGCCGCCGCCGTATGGCGCCGTGCCCAGTCCACGTTCCGCAGCAAGGTCATCGGCCCCCACTTCGAACAGGTGTGCCGCGAATGGGCCCGCTGGCACGCAGCCCCCGAAACCCACGGCGGTCAGGCCTCCCGCGTCGCCAGCGGCACCGTCAACGATCCCGCGGCCAGGACCAGCCACGAGGTCGACGCCGCTGTCTACGGCGACGCAGGCACCGGGCGTGAATCGCTGCTCGCCATCGGCGAAGCGAAGTGGAACGACATCATGGGGACGGGCCACCTGGAGCGCCTCCAGCACATCCGAGATCTCCTCAGCGCACATGGCACCGCCACCGAGGACACCCGACTGCAGTGCTTCAGCGGCGCGGGCTTCACCAACGAATTGCGCCACCTCGCCGAGAACGACCCCACGATCCAGCTGATCGACATCGACCGCCTCTATCACGGCGCATGAACACTGCTCGTTGACGGCGAGTCCCAGTTCTGGGCAGGGTTTGTCCGCCGTCCGTGCGCTGTGCTGTGCTGCAATCGTTTCGTCGTGTCGGTGACGGTCGGCAACGGCCGTCGGCAGGGGACGGATCTTTCGTATGGCCCGCATCATCGTTCCGGTCGGGCCCTCTCATGCCCCCGCGTCCGAGCCACTGGTGTCCGCGGAATGCGCGGCCTGGGTGCGGGGGCTCCTCGGCGCGGGCTGGGCCGCGGTGTTCGTGCCGGGGGAGCCGGACCGCCTCGGGCGGCTGCATCTGTGGCAGCCCGCCGGCGCCCCGGAGGCGCCGAGGCCGCGGCCCGCCGGCGTCGACGTGGAGCGGGTCGAACTGGTCCTGCCGCACGGACGCTCCGTACGCCGCCGCACGGTCGACTCGTACGCCGTGCAGCCTGCGACGGCCACGATCGCGCTGGTGGACGCCGTCCCGCCGCCACACCCCGGGGAACCGTCGAGCACCGCCGGGTTCCCGCACTCAGACGCGACCCGGCGCTCGCAGATACGGCCGCACGCCACCGCGCTCCACCCCTCCACCGCCGCCTGGGCGGCGGCCGCCCGTCTCGCGCTGCGCATGCTCGCCGAAGGGCGGCTGTATCCGGCGCTCACCGCGCAGGGGTACGACGCCTGGCGCATCGGCCCGTACGACACCGCGGCCCGGCAGGCCGTCGATGAACTGGCTGCCGCCTTTCCGCCACACGCGCACTGCCTCCCGCTACCGGGTACTTCTCCGGTACGTATCGTCGAACCCGCCCCGCTCGTCCGGGACTTCGCCGATGCTGTCACCGATGCGCTGGCCCGCACCCCCGCCGCCGCGCTCGCCCTGGGTCGGCTCCCTTACGCGTGGCGCGACGTACGCCCGGTGCCGGCCCTCCGCGAGTGGGCCGAGGAGACCGACGCGGGACTGTCCGCGAAAGTCACCGTCAGTCTGCGCGCCGAGCCGCCCGCCGGACGGCGGGGGCAGTTCCGCGCGGTCGTACAGTTGCACACCGCCGACGACCCGGCCCTGGTCGTTGAGGCCGAGCGGCTGTGGGCCGATCCCACCACCGTGCAGCGGCAGTTGGGACCACACGCCGAGACCGAGACACTGCTCGCGCTGCGCCGCGGCGCCCGCGCCTGGCCACCGCTGGGCCGGCTGCTCCAGGAGACCGCCCCCGATCAGCTGCACCTGAGCGACGACGAGGCTGTTGACTTGCTCGGAGACGCCACCGATGCCCTGCGCGGCGCGGGGATCGACGTGCACTGGCCCCGCGAGCTGGTCAAGGCGCTCACCGCGCAGGCCGAGGTGGGGCAGCCCGGAGCCCCCGGCTCCGCCGCACCCTCGCTGCTGGGCGCCGATGCCTTGCTCGACTTCCGCTGGCAGATCTCACTCGGCGGCCAGGAGCTCACCGAGGCCGAGATGGACGCCCTCGCCGAAGCCCGCCGCCCGCTGATCAGGCTGCGCGACCAGTGGGTGATCGCGGATCCGAAGCTGGTGGCCCGAGCCAAGCGCCGCCGCGGGAAACCCCTTTCCCCCATGGAAGCGCTGACCGCTGCGCTGACCGGCGAGGTGAAGGCGGACGGCGAGAGCGTACCCGTCGCCGCGACCGGAGCCTTCGCCGCGCTCATCGACCGTATCCGCGACCCTCAGACCCGCGAACCCATCCCGCAACCCGCAGCACTGAAGGCCTCCCTGCGCGACTACCAGATGCGCGCGCTGGCCTGGCTCGCCGACATGTGCGAACTCGGCCTCGGCGGCTGCCTCGCCGACGACATGGGCCTGGGCAAGACCATCACTCTGCTCGCCCTGCATCTGCATCGCCTGCAGGACCCGGCGACCGCGGGGCCCACCCTGGTGGTCTGCCCGACCTCGCTGCTGGGCAACTGGCAGCGCGAGGTGGAGAAGTTCGCGCCCGGCGTCCCGGTGCGCCGCTTCCACGGCGGCGACCGGCACCTGGACGACCTGGCCCCCGGCGAGATCGTCCTGGTGACGTACGGAGTGCTGCGGCGCGACCGCGAGCGGCTCGCCGAAGTGGCGTGGGGCATGGTCGCCGCCGATGAGGCCCAGCATGTCAAGAACCCGTACAGCACCACCGCCCACGAACTGCGCGCCCTGCCCGGCAAGGCGCGAGTGGCGCTGACCGGCACCCCCGTCGAGAACAACCTCTCCGAGCTGTGGGCCCTGCTGGACTGGACCACCCCCGGGCTGCTCGGCCCGCTTCCCGCCTTCCGGGAGCGGTACTCCCGCGCCATCGAAGCCGGTGAGGACCCCGAGGCCGCCGAGCGCCTGGGCCGCCTGGTCCGCCCCTTCCTGCTGCGCCGCAAGAAATCCGACCCCGGGATCGCGCCCGAGCTGCCGCCGAAGACCGAGACCGACCGGATCGTGCCGCTGTCCACGGAGCAGACCAGCCTGTACGAGGCGGTGGTCCGCGAGACCATGGACCGTATCCGTGGGAGCGAGGGCATCGCCCGGCGCGGCCTGGTCCTGGGGCTCCTCACGGCGCTCAAGCAGATCTGCAACCACCCCGCCCAGTACCTGCGCCAGTCCGGGCCGCTGGGCGGGCGCTCCGGCAAGCTCGAACTCCTCGACGAGTTGCTGGAGACCATCACCGCGGAGGGCGAGTCGGTGCTGGTCTTCACTCAGTACACGGGCATGGCGAAGCTCCTCGAAAAGCACCTGGCCGCGCGGGGCCAGCTCCGCTCTTCCTGCACGGCGGTACCCCGGTGGCCCGTCGCGAGGAGATGGTCACGGAGTTCCAGACCGGAAAGACGCGCGTCTTCCTGCTGTCTCTGAAGGCCGCGGGCACCGGGCTCAATCTGACCCGCGCCACCCATGTCGTGCACTACGACCGTTGGTGGAACCCCGCCGTCGAGGACCAGGCCACCGACCGCGCCTACCGCATCGGCCAGGACCGGCCCGTGCAGGTGCACCGGATCGTCACCGAGGGGACCGTGGAGGACAAAGTGGCCAGGCTCCTCGAAGCCAAACGGGCGCTGGCCGAGTCGGTGATCGGCTCCGGCGAGGGGGCGCTCACCGAGCTCGGTGACGCCGAGCTCGCCGAACTCGTCGCCCTGAGCGGGCAGTCATGAGCCCGGCGGCACGGCGCGCGCCCGCCGGCGGCCGGCGCGCCGTCGCCGACACCTGGTGGGGCCGGGCCTGGGTCGCCGCGCTGGAGGACTCCACCCTGGACGCGGGGCGCCTCTCGCGCGGCCGTACGTACGCCCGCCAGGGAAAGGTCGGCGAGGTCGCCGTCTCCTCCGGCGTGATCAAGGCACCCGTGCAGGGCAGCGACTACTACCCGTACCGCACCTCCGTACGCGTCCCCGCCCTGACCGACCGCCAGTGGGACACGCTGCTGAACACGATCGCCACCCGCGCCGGGCACACCGCCGCGCTGCGGGACGGGGAGATGCCCGAGGACCTCGTCGAGGACGCCCGCGCCGCCGGTGTACCGCTGCTGCCGCTCCCCACCGAACTCGACCCCGGCTGTTCCTGCCCCGACTGGGGCTACCCCTGCAAGCACTCCGCCGCCCTGTGCTAAGCGATCGCCTCGGGCATCGACGCGGACCCCTTCGTCCTGTTCGCGCTGCGCGGCCGTACGAAGGAGAAGGTCTTCGCCGAGCTGCGCCGCCGCCGCATCCCCGCGCCCACATCCGCGCCCGCCGCCCCGGCCGGTGTCCCAGCGGCGGCGGCCTACGCCAGCTGGGCCGCCGAGCGCCCCGCGCTGCCCGAGCCGCCCTCCCCCGCCCCGTACCGGGCACCCGGTCTGGCCGCGGACCCGCCCTCGGACTCCGGCTTGACCGCCAACGGACTGCGAGATCTCGCCGCGGACACCGCAGCCCGCGCCGCCCGCCTCCTGGCCGGCGACACCGCTTGCGCGCACCTCACCCGGCGCGCCGACGCCCTGCGGCTGGCCGCCGGCCATCGGAGCCCGGAGTGGTTCCACGCTCTACAGGCCGGTACGGGACTGCGCCCGCTGGAGTTCGCCCGCCTGGTGCGCGCGTGGCGGTACGGCGGCGATACCGGTGTGACGACCGCCCTGGAGCCCCTGACGCCCGAGCCCGCGCTCATGGAGGCGGCCCGGGGCGCGCTCGACCGGGTCTTGGCCGAGATGACCGACACGGCCGCCCCGCCCCGCCTGCGGGCCTGGCGGAACCGTCTCACCCTCGACGATGCCGGGCTCCAGCTCCGTCTCGGCCCGGACGCCCACTGGTACCCGTACGCACGCGAGGACGGCGAGTGGTGGCCGTGCGCGGCTTCTGCCCCTGACCCGGTCACCGCGCTCACGGCCGCATGGGACAGGCGCCAGTCACCCGGCGTCTCGTAGAAGCTCACCACCCCGCACCCCGCGCACGGCGGCCAGACCCCACTGGACGCGATCCATATCGAGCGCCGCCGCACCTGGGCCGAGGCCCCGCCCGCCGCCGGGCGCCGACTGCGCGGCCGCCTGGCAGACCTGCCGGCCGTGGCGCCCGAGGTGCCCGACCGCACAGCTGAACCCCTGTGCTGGCTGCTGAACTCGGTCGGCGACGGCGTGCCCCTGACCCAGGCCGGCTACCTGCCACGGGCCCTCGTCATCGAGGCCGCCGAACGCTACGACTGGTACCTGCCCGGCATGGTGCCGCGTTCCGAGCACGATGTCGCTCGCCTCGCCGAGCTGCACGAACTGGCCCGTAAAGCCCGGCTGCTCGCCAAACGGCACCGCAAGCTCGCCCTCACCTCCCGCGGTCGGCAGCACCTGGCCGATCCGGTGCTGCTGCAGACAGCTGCGGCCCGGGCATGGTTCGGCGACGGCGTCACCGCCGATCTCGCCGAAGCCGCCACCACTGCCCTGATCGAGGGGGAACGCACCCTCGACGAGCTCGCCACCGCCGCGCACAGCCTGGCCGCCGAGGCGTTCACCCTCGCGGACGGCAGCGCCCCCGGGCCGGACGACATCCGCCACCTTCTGTGGATGTGGCTGCGCCCCGGCGAGGCCCTCGGATTCCTGAGATACCTCGACCGCCGCCGCTCCTCCGTCACCCTCACCGCCACTGGCCGCGCCGCCGCCCTCACCGCGCTGCGGCTGCGCGCCCACGCCCACAGGAGCACGCCCTGGGGGTGAACCTCACTCAAGCCAGACGACCTCAGAGATCACCAACTCACCCCCGCTGACCAGCGGCTTTCGTTCTTCCCATGTTCCGAGTGCCCGCCGGGGGCACCCGCAACAAGGGATCGGACATGACCTGGTGGAGACCGGACCGCACCAGCTTATTCAGCGGCCCGGTCCCTCGGGGACCGTGTTCCGGCCGGCGCTGCTGTCAGCTCCGCCCGCGCTTCCCACGGGCGCGCCGCGCGGGCCGCTTCGTCCGCCGGGAGCCGGCGTGAGACGCGCCGCTGGTGAGGAAGGTCCGCCAGGCTCGGCCGGCCTGTTCGGCGGTGGCGCGGTCGGGGTGGTGTGAGAGCTGCTGCGCCAGGGAGGCGGTGGTGTGCGGGTCCGCCGCGGTGAGGGCGGTGAGCAGGGCCGGGCCGCCACCGGGCCAGTCCGCCGCGGCCTTGTCGAAGGCGGCTCGCAGCCCGTCGAAGAGATCGGGCTCCGGCTGGTCCTCGTCCGCGGTCAGGCGGTGGTCGAGGGACGCGGCCAGCCGCACGGCTTCGAGCTCGTCCACCAGAAGCACCGCACGGGCCGAAAGGGGCACGGCAGAGGTGGCCGGTTCCTGCCCTCGTGCGGACAGGAGGTGTTCGGCCCAGCCGCCCAGCACGGAGTCGGCCAGCAGCCCGTGCAAGGTCTCATCGGGCACGAGGGTGGTATCGAGTGCGGTGAGCAGGGACCGCCTCCTGGCGGGCTCCGGTCCCGGGCGGCAGGGGGTGGCGATTGCCTGGAGCAGAGGGGGCCATCCAGCAGTGCCGCGCGCGGCCAGCCAGTCGCCGAGGGTCTGCCGGGCGACCGGCTGCGGCCAGTGCCGGGCCGCCTCCACCAGGCGCCCCGCGTCCCAGCCGCGCATCTGCTCCCGGGTGGGGAAGACGTCGGCGGCCGCGCCTCCGGTGCCCAGGAGGAGGGCCTCGCGCAGGAGGGCGGAGCCGATCGGGGTGAGGCTGAGGGCGTCTCCGGTGCGTTCGGTGACGCCCAGCGTGGCCAGGCCGTCCATCAGGCGGGCCAGGCGGGCGGCAGCCGGCCGCAGGTCCTCACGGTCGGATTCGGCGAGCGTGGGAATGCCGAGGATCGCGGACAGGGCCTGGACGTCGGGCAGTTCGTAGTCCCCGGTGGACGGGCCGGCCGACGTCACGGGGACACTCTCGTGCTGGGGCGGGACGAGCCACATGTCTCCGAGGGCGGCCAGGCGGGCCAACGACTGTGCCGTTCCGGCTTCCCCGCACAGGAGGTAGAGCGTGAGCAGGTGCTCGCCGTCGTACTCCTCCGCGGTCTCCTCGTCCTCGGCCAGCTGCGCCAGCAGGGCGCCCAGCATGTTGAGCGCCAGTCCGGTCACCTCCGCGGGACCGCCGTCGCGCCAGGCTTCGGCAGACGGCCCCGCGGCGAGTACGCCGTCCTGCCCGTGCACCAGAAAACCGGTCGTCAGCGCCAGTTCACGCGTCCGGTCGTCCGCTCCCTCCGGGTCGGCGGCGGCCCGCTCCAGGAGCTGGGGAAGCGCGGTGGCACGCAGCCCTGCGGCCTGATCCTCCGGGGAGAGGGGCAGCGGGGCCGGGGGAAGCGGCGCGAACTCGTCACCGACCATCTCCAGGTGCGTCCCGGCCATGGCCTCGGTGAGGGTGAGGAGAGACCCGGGAACCGCCCCGCCACCAGGCGACAGGTACGCGAAGGGGCCGTGCAACAGCGCGTCCAGCCCGGCTGCCGTCCAGCGGTCCGCGAGCGTGGCCGCCTGCTCGTCGTACCAGTCGTCCAGCTCGTCGTCGGACAGGTCGGCCGGGGCATCGGCGACCAACCGGCCCTCGCCCGGTCGGGGTCGCACCCGCTCGGCCACTGCTGCTGCCTCCAGCCGTCCGGCGAGCAGGAGCCGGGCCTGCCTGGAGCGCTCCGCGCACAGCGCCTCCGCATAGGCCGCTTCGGCGAGCGGTTCCTCCGCGGAGGACGTGGCGAAGGCGAACGCGGCGCGGCGCTCCGCGTACGGGCGCGTGGCGAAGACGTCCAGCCAATCGCGCACCGCTTGGGGATCGGTGGTGTCCACTCCGTCTGCTCGCAGCAGGTTTCCGTACAGCCGGGGCCAGGTCATGCGGCGCGGGCTGGTCATCGCCTGGCGGAAACCTCCGGCCAGCTCGTGCACCCTGGCCACGAGCCTCGCATGCCGCTTGGCATTGAGCCGGCCCGCCTCGCGGGTGTGGTCGGCCAGCGCGACCAGCGCCGCCACGTAGTCCGGGAGCTCCTCCTCGGTGGCGCTCGCGTAGAGCGGGAGGAGGGTGTGCAGCAGTTCCGCCGCCAGCTCCTCGGTGGGCTCGGGCAAGCCGGTCCGGCGGCGTGCCTCGCACAGCGCGAGCAGGCCGAGGACGGCCTCGGCTGCCCGTGCTTCCAGCGGGGTTCCGCGTTCTTCGGCCCGGGCGAGGAACGTGTCCATATCGAGGAGCAGCGGCACGGCGATGTTCACCCCGGCAGCGTATCGGGGCGGCCTGGCCGCCCGGTCCCCTCCGGTGAGATTCCCCGGAGGATGAACGAAGCGGCACGCGAGGCGCGTAGGGTCGCCGCATGTCACGTGAGCGGCAGCAGGGCCCGCGCCGCTTTCGCGGTGCGGGCCCTGCTCCGTGCGGTGCCGCCGTGGGGCGGCGGCGTGTCAGCTCTGGGTGGTGTCGTCGCCCTGCTGGTCGGCGGGCTCGGTCGTGCCCGTCTTCTCGCGCATCTTGCGCAGCAGCTCAGCCTTCTTGTCGGCGGCGCCCTGGCGGTCGAGGTTGCGGTGCGGGCCGTTGTTCGCCCGCTCGGCGCGGGACAGCCGCTTGCGCTGGCCTCCGCCCTGGCCCACGGGGTTGTTGATGTTCTTGCTCTTGGTCACGGGTTCTCCCGGTGATGGTGTGGAGTGATTCGGGGGTTCATCGGGGGGTGACGGGCGGCGACGCCGAAGGGTGGCGGGGCCCGTCACGCTCTCACTCGTAAACCGGTGTCTGGAAGAACATGACGCCGACGTTACCCGGTCCCGTCGGCCTCGCGCACCAGCGTTACCGCTGCCCCGGCGCCGGCCCGACCGCTGCCCGTACTCCTCGGATGCCTCCATTTCGAGGCGGGTACTGGCTGACCGGGTGCCCTGCCGGTTCAGCCGGAGCGGGGGCCACGGATCAGGTAGGCGGTGGTACCCGTGGCCGCTACCGCTACCGCGATGGGCCAGGGGTGGGGGGTGTCGGCCGGGAGGAGGAGCAGGGCCCAGGGTTCCACCTGGGCCTGTGGTTTGGTGCCGAGGAGCCACATGACGATCGGGGTGGCCACGGGTGGGGTCCAGGCTGCGGGGGGTGGGAGGAGGCAGGCTCCGGCGAAGGCCAGGCCCGTGAGGAGGAGGGTGTTGCGGAAGGCGACCGCCGGGTCGTTGAGGGCGCCCGTGAGGGCCAGGGCGAGGGCCAGGGCGGCGACGAGGGCGGTGGTGAGGGCGCGGACGCGGGTGGCGGTGGGGGTGATGCGTTCCTGGGTGTCGGCCGCAGTGGCCAGGACTGCCGGGAGGGTGGCCGCGAAGAGGGCTGGGACCAGGGGCCAGAGGGCGCCCTGTACGCCGTCCCGAGCGGGTACGTCGTACAGGCGCAGCGGGGTCGCGACCCAGAGGAAGGCGCAGGCCAGGGTGACGAGGGCCTGGCGGCGTAGGTGCCAGCGCCGGGCGTAGACGTACAGGGCGGCGGCGTCAGTGGGCACGGCAGGCCTTCAGGCCCTGGAGGGCGGTACGGGCGATGGCGGCGCGTTCCGACGGCGTGCCGGTGCGGAGACGGGGGTCGAGGGCCGGGTCCTCGAAGGGGGTTGCGCCGGCTGCGCCGGCCAGCCAGAAGCGGGCGTTGGTGAAGTTCCGGTCCATTGCGCTGCCGGGCTCGATGTCGCAGGTCGAGCCGTAGTACGTGCCCAGGAACATGTCCAGGAGGAGGTCCGGATCGCCGGTGACCGTGTCCGTCGACAGCTGGCCGAGGTCGGTCGAGGTCGAGAGCGCGTCCTGGCGGAAGGCTTTGGGGGTGGGGAGGGGGAGGGATGAGACCGCTTGGACCATGGGGGCGAGGGCTGCTCGCAGGCGGGGTTCGTATTGCGTGTAGCCGTGGCCGAGGCAGATTTCCGGCCGGCTGCCGTAGCACCTGACGTCGCCTGGACGGGCCTCAAGGTAGAGGGGGTCGACGGAGGCCAGGTTCAGGGCGGTCGTGACGCTGAGGAGTGCGCATGCCACGGCGGTGCCAAGGCGGCGGGGGTAGTGCCACGCGGCGCTCCACGCCGTTGCGCACAGGGTGAGGAGCGTGGCGGCGAGGTAGAAGGCGAGCTGGGCGAGCTGGGTGTCGGCCTTGGGGCGGAGGCCCACGAGGGAGCTGGTGGCGCCGCCGACCATGACGAACTCCGACAGGTCGCCCGCGTAGAGGAGCAGGAAGGCGAGGAAGACGCTGACTGCTGCCATGGGCGCGGCGAGCTTGCCCCGGCCGAGCCAGCCGGCGGCGAGGCCTGCGGCGCAGGCGAGGCCGAGGAGGCCGAGGGCCGGGAGGGGGGTGAGGAGTTCGGGCACGCCGATGGTGAGGGGAGTTCCGGACCAGATGACGATGCCGATCACTACGGCGAGGCCGGTCAGGAACGCGGCGGCGCACCAGGCGAGGAGGGCGGCCCAGGCCGTGGCGAGGATGGTGAGGGGGCGGTGGTGCGCGGCGAGGAAGGTCTCCGCGCGGGAGAGGCGGTAGCCCTCCCAGCCGGCGACGCCGGCGAGGAGTGGGCCGAGGAGCATCACGGTGAAGTTGTACTGGTACACGGCCCACATGGGTTCGTGCTTCCAGGTCATCGAGCGCAGGACCGTGTTGAGGACGACCAGGAGGAGGAAGAACGGGGCTGCCGTCCGGCCCGCGGAGCGGCGGAGGAGGAGGAGAGCCGTCGTGCTCGTACGGGCGACCGGTCGGGGTGCGGGCGTTCGTTCCGCGGGGGTCGGCGCGTGCGTCTCGTCTGCGCGGGTCGTGGTCATGCGTTCGCCCCTCCCAGGTCATGGAGCGCGCGTTCGATGGAACGGGCCGCGGGCGTGCCGTTCGAAGCCCTTGCCATGAGCTGCTCCGGGGTGCCGTCGAAGACGACCGATCCCTCGCGCAGTGAGACGACGCGGTCCGCGAGCAGTTCGACGTCCTCCGTGTGGTGCGTGCTCATCACAACGCAGCGCGTGCTTCCGCAGCGGGCGAGGTACTCCCGCAGCGCGATGCGGTGCTCGATGTCGATGCCGGTGGTCGGCTCGTCGAGGAGGACGACTGCCGGTTCGTGGACGAGGGCCTGCGCGATGTGGACTCGTTGGCGGTTGCCGCCCGAGAGGTTGCGGAGGGGGGTGTCGGCGGCTGGGGTGAGGTTCAGGTCCTCTACGGCTCGGTCCACGGCTTCGCCGCGGCGGGCTCGCGGGATGCCGCGGAGCCAGGCCGAGTACGTGATCGCGTCGCGCACCGTGAAATGGCCCGGGAACTCCGGAGCCTGGGGGAGGAAGCCGACGACGGCGCGGTGGCGGCGCAGTGCGGTCCGCGGACCGGTGTCGGAGCCGTCCTGCTCCAGTTCGACGGTGCCGGCGGAGGGGCGGATGAGCAGGGCCAGGGTCTTCAGCAGGGTGGTCTTGCCGGATCCGTTGGCGCCGGTGAGGGCGGTCACGCCGGTGCCGAGGACCAGGTCCGGTACGTCGAGGACGACCCTGGAGCCGTACCGGACGAGGAGCGTGCGGATGCGCATGCGCGCCTCTGCGCTTGGGGAATTGGTGATCACGTCGATGCTCCCGGCTCAGTAGGAGAACGTGGGGAGCGCTTCGGCGGAGCAGGTGTCCGGTACGGGCCAGCCGAGTTGGACGCAGGCGCGCGTGCCACCGCGGACGGACTTGGCCTTCGGGTCCAGGGGGTGCGTCCGGTAGTGGGCGACGTAGTACGTGTGGTTGTGCTCGGGGGTGTTCAGGGGGAACACCTCGCCGCCCCCCTCGTAATACCAGTGCCCGGCCGTGTAGACCGTATTGCCGTCCGGTGCCAGGTCCTTGGACAGGACCTTGTTCTTCGCGTTCACGTCGCGGTCGTTGAAGAAGGTTCCGTAGGCCGTCGCCCGCTGCCTCCCGTCGTACATGGCCGTGACGTGCCCCCAGTTCACGGCGGAGGCGGTCTCCGCGAAGGCAGTGAAGACGAGAACTCCGCCGAGGGCCGTGGCGAGGTGCTTACGGGATGCGGTGCGCGACATGGGTGCCTCTCAACTCGCTTGCGCCGGGCTGGCGTTACGTGGGGCATCGAGAATGTCACGCTCCGTGTCCACCCGGGTCCGAGAGACGGGGTTGACGGGTGATCACCGCCTGAACGGGTGACGCCGGGGGCGTGGTGCGCCGGTTCCGCTCCGGCGTCGCACGCGTACGTCCGTCAACCCCGGCGCCCCGGCCTCCGCGGGGATCCCTCCCGTCCCGTCAGGCGGCCGCGCTCAGGGCTATCGCCGCCGCGTAGGGGGGTGGGGCTTGAGGTCCACGACCGTGAAGTGTCTTACGGGCGCCGGGGTTTCGGCTATGCCCACGTACGGGTCCGTGAAGCCGTAGGCGAGGCCCCCTGGCCGGTGGCCTTGAGGCGGGCCTCCTTGCGGGTCCAGAGGCGGGCGAGGGCCCGGGGGCGGCCGGCGTCCGGGAGGGCGCGGAGGGCGGTGTGTTCGTCGGGGTGGAGGGACGGGAGGAGTTCGCCGACGATGGTCTGTTGGCGGATGCCCTCCACGTCGGCGCCGATGCGGACCCCGGATACGGCGATCAGGGCCAGGTCGTCGCTGTGCGAGAGGGAGGAGTGGAGGTTGGCGGTGCCCGCCAGGGCCGGGCGGAGCCGTGCGGGTCGCCGCAGCACGGGCAGGGTTCGCGGGAGAGCGTGACGGACTCGGGCGCCTGGCCGGTGTAGCCGCCCAGGACCAGGCGCAGGGCGATGTGGGCGGCACGGTGGCGGTGGCCGTCGCCGGGGCGGCGGAGGCGGGAGGCGCGGGTGCGTTCCGCTGCCGAGAGGGGGGTGTGGTCCCCGTCCACCGGGTGGCCGCCGACGACGTCGGAGCTGGTGTTCAGCCACCAGACCGCCACGTCGTCGCCCTGCGGGGGCGGGCCCGTGTGGAGGGGGGCGGCTGTGATCTCGTACGCACGCATCGGTGTCCGTCCCGGCCAGTTCGCGGATCGCCTCCGGGAGGACCGAGCGGATCTCGTCCGGTTCGATGCGGAAGCCGCGGATCTTGACCTGGCCGTCGATGCGGCCGAGGTTTCCAGGGCGCCGTCCGGGCGGAGGCGGCCGAGGTCGCGGCTGGTACTGGAGGGCGTGGAGGGCGTGCGGGTCCTCCGTGAAGCGCTGGGCCGTGAGGTCCGGTTGGCCGGGGTAGCCGAGCGCCACCCCCGCGCCGCCGACGCGGATCTCGCTCCGACAACTACGCCTTCTGGGTCCACGGCACCCAGGGCGGCGAGAGCGAGGAGCTGGTCGGCCGCTGGATCAAGAGCCGTGGCATCGGCGACGAGATCACCATCGCCACCAAGCTGGGCGCGCGCCCCAACCAGCCCACCAGCGGCTTCAGCCTGGACGTCGAGGGCCTGTCGGCCAAGGTCATCCGGGAGTCCTCGGAGGCCAGCCGCGAGCGCCTCGGCATCGAGAAGATCCACCTGCTCCACGCGCACATCATGGACGAGAAAACCCCGCTGGAGGAGACCGTCCAGGGCTTCGCCGACGTGGTCGCGGACGGCGTCGCGGGCCTGCTCGGCGCCAGCAACCACTGGGCCTGGCGGATCGAGCGCGCCCGGGCCCTGGCCGCCGCGGCGGGCGTACCCGGCTACGAGGTGCTCCAGCACCACCACAGCTACCTCCGCCAGCGCACCGACGTCCCGAGCCTGCGCTCGCCCGACGGCAACCAGGGTCTGGTCAGCGGCGACCTGCTGAGCCACCTGCGCGCCAACCCCTCGCTCACCCAGGTCTCGTACTCGCCGCTGATCTCCGGCGCGTACGTACGGGACGACAAGCCGCTCGGCCCGGGCTTCGACCACGCCGGCACCGAGCCCCGGCTGCGCGCGGCGCGCGAGGTGGCGGCCGAGACGGGCGCCACCGTCAACCAGGTGGTGCTGTCCTGGCTGATGGGCGGGGACATCCCGGTGCTGCCGCTGGTCGGCGCCTCCTCGGTGGCCCAGCTGGAGGAGAACCTCGGCGCGGTCGAGCTCGACCTCACGCCGGAGCAGCGGACGAAGCTCGACTCGGTGAACTGACCTGCGGCCCCACCGGTGCACGGACCCGTGCGCCGGTGAACCGACCCCCCACATGACGGACCCCGCGCCCGGCTCGTGCCGGGCGCGGGGTCCCTCGTACGCGGGTCCGACGGCTCAGGCGTTGGGCCGCTTGCCGTGGTTCGCGCCCTTCTTCTTGCGGGCGCGCCGCTTGTTGCCTCGCTTCGACATGCTCGTCATCTCCCTCGCGGGTGGGGGGCGGGCGTGCGCTGCCAGTCTTGCGCGCCCCGGACGAAACCGCCATCGATGACCATCCAAGGTAGTAATCGGCTATCTGGGGTAATACTCAGATATGGACACATTCGGTGAGATTGTGCCGTTCCTGTTCGTGGGGATCGCGATCGCCGCATTCCTCCTGCTCGCCTTCTGGTTCGGAAGGAAGGTGCGCGACCGGGAGCCGGAGCCGCCGGAGCCCGAGACGCAGCCGCACCTGCCCGACGGCGGAGCCGTGTACGAGGTGCGCGAGGAGCGGGATCCCGTCGAGATCCCCCCGGAGGGGCTGCGGCCGCACGAGATGCAGGGTTACGGGAACTTCGGGTCCCGCACGTCGGAGCACCCGGAAGAGGTGCGCAAGCGGAGGGAAGCCAACGCGAGCGGAGGCGCCAACGGCAGCGGCGGCTTCGGCGCCACCGGGGTCTGAACCCCGGCCCCACCGGCACCCCCCTCAGGCGGACGAGCGCCTGCGGGGGGTGCCTGCTGCGGTCTTCCCGGCGGCCGTCTTCTTGGCGGCCGCCTTCTTCGCGGTGGTCTTGGCGGCGGCGCTCTTCGTACCGGCGGTCTTGCCGGCGGCGGCCTTCGAGGCCGTCTTGGCGGTGCTCTTGGCGGTGCTCTTCGCGGTGCTCTTCGCGGTGCTCTTCGCGGTCTTCGCCGTGCTCTTCGCCGTGGACTTGGCGGTCGTCTTCTTGGCCGTCGTGTCCTTCACGGCCGCGGCGCTCCGCTTCGTCCCCGCCGCCGTCGACTTCTTGCCGCCCACCGCCTTCGGGGCGGCCGCCGTCCGCCGGATCGGGGTGACCGCGGCCGGCTCCTCCTCCGCTTCCCCCTCTCCGCCCTCGGCGCCGGCCTCACCGCGGGACTCCCGGGCCGCCCGGACGCTCTTTTCCAGCGCCGCCATCAGGTCGATCACCTGGCCGCGGGGCTCCGCCGCAGGGGATTCCGGCACCTCGCCCGAGGACTTGGCGGCGATCAGCGCCTCCACCGCCTCCCGGTAGTCGTCGTGCATGCTCTCCAGGTCGACCTCGCCGAGGGTGGCCATCAGGGCGTCCGCGAGGTCGAGCTCGGCCTCCCGCACGGTCACCTGCGTCTCGGGGGCCACGCCTTCCGGCGCCCGGATCTCGTCCGGCCAGAGCAGCCCGTGCATGGCGATCACGTCGTCCACCACGCGCAGCATCCCGAGCCGCTCCCGCCCCCGCAGCGCGAACTTCGCGATGGCCACCCGCCGGCTCCGCTTCAGCGCCTCGCGCAGCAGGGTGTAGGGCTTCGCGGCCGACACGCCGTTGGCCGCCAGGTAGTAGGCCGCGTCCATCTGGAGGGGGTCGATGTCCGCGGCGGGCACGAAGGCGACGATCTCGATGGTCTTGGCGGTGGGCAGCGGCAGGGACGCCAGGTCCTGGTCCGTGATCGGGATGATCGAGCCGTCCGCCTCCTCGTACCCCTTGCCGATCTGGTCGGCGGTGAGTTCCTCGCCGTCCAGTTCGCAGACCTTGCGGTAGCGGATCCGGCCGCCGTCGGCGGTGTGGATCTGGCGGAAGGAGATCGAGTGGCTCTCGGTGGCGTTGACGAGCTTGATCGGAATGCTGACAAGCCCGAAGGAAATCGCCCCGTTCCAGATGGATCGCACGATGGGTTCCCTTTCGTGCCTGTATGCCGGGTTCGTGGCAGTCTCATCGTATGACGCCGATCACAGAGGTGGAGGGGCGTCGCCTCGCGCTCAGCAACCTGGACAAGGTCCTCTACCCCGAAACCGGCTACACAAAGGCCGAGGTCGTCCACTACTACGCCGTGGTCGCGGACGCCCTGCTCCCCCACCTGCGCGACCGGCCGGTCTCCTTCCTGCGCTACCCCGACGGGGTGGAGGGCCAGCGGTTCTTCAGCAAGAACCCGCCGCCGGGCACGCCCGCCTGGGTGAAGACGGCCCGGGTCCCCCGCTCCGAGGACGAGCGGGCCGAGCAGGTGCTCGTCCAGGACCTGCCCACCCTCGTCTGGGCCGCCAACCTCGTGGTCGAGTTCCACGTCCACCAGTGGCGGGCCGGGGACCCCGGCGTCGCCGACCGGCTGGTCCTGGACCTGGACCCCGGCCCGCCCGCCACGGTCGTGGAGTGCTGCGCCGCCGCACTGTGGCTGCGCGAGCGGCTCACCGCCGAAGGTCTCCACGTGTACGCCAAGACCTCCGGCTCCAAGGGCCTGCACCTCTCCGTCCCGCTGGAGCCCACGCCCTCCGCCCAGGTCTCCGCGTACGCCAAGGCACTCGCCCGGGAGGCCGAGCGCGAGCTGCCCGAGCTGGTCGTGCACAGGATGGCCAAGGCCCTGCGGCCGGGGAAGGTCTTCGTCGACCACAGCCAGAACGCCGCCGCCAAGACCACCGCGGCCCCGTACACCCTGCGCGCCCGGCCGCTGCCCACCGTCTCCGCGCCGGTGGACTGGGCGGAGGTCGAGGCCTGCCGGGACCCCGCCGAGTTGGTCTTCCTGGCCGACGACGTGACCGCCCGGCTCGGCCGGGACGGGGACCTCTTCGCACCCCTGTCCGACCCCGGCCTCGCCCGGCCGCTCCCCCGGCACCCGGACGCCGCGCCGTGATCCGCGTCGCGCTCGCCGCCACCGTGCGCGCGCTGCCGCGCGGCGCCGGGCTGGCGTACGAGCCGAAGTTCGACGGGCACCGGGTGGTGGTCCTGCGCACCGCCGACGACGTCGTGCTCCAGGCCCGCTCGGGGCGCGTCATCACCGCGGCGTTCCCCGATCTCGCCGCCGCGGCAAGGAAGTTGCCCCCCGAGACCACCCTCGACGGCGAGGTGGTGGTCTGGCACGACGGGCGCACCGACTTCGCGCTGGTGCAGCGCCGGGCGGCGGCCACGGCGGCGCGGGCCGCCGCCCTGGCCCGGACGCTCCCGGCCTCGTACGCCGCCTTCGACGTGCTGGACCTGGCGGGCCTGGACCTGCGGCCGCGCGCGTACGAGCAGCGCCGCGCCCTCCTCGTCGACCTGCTGCTGCCGCTGGGACCGCCGCTCCAGCCGGTGCCGATGACCACCGACCCGGACCTGGCCGCCACCTGGTACGAGACCCTGCCCGCCAGCGGCATCGAGGGCCTGGTCATCAAGCGGCTCGACCAGCCGTACCCGGCGGGGCGGCGGGCCTGGCGGAAGCTGCGCCACACCGACACGACGGACGCGGCGGCGGTCGGCTGGACCGGCTCGGCGCACCGGCCCAGCGCCCTCGTGCTGGTCCTCCCCAACGACGACACCCCGGTGGTCTCCAGCCCCCTGACGGGCGCCCTGCGCACCGCTGCCGCCGAGGCGCTGGCGGGCCGGGAGCACCCGCCCGAGGCGGCGGGCACGGTCACGGCGGTGGGCCTCGGCGAACTCCCGTACCGCCTCCTGGACCCTCCGCTGACGGTGGAGGTCCGCCACGCCACGACCCGCCACCCGCCACCGGAGGTGCTGCGGATCCGCGGGGACGGGTGAGGCGGCACGGACCGCCGGCCGCACGCCCGGCGCTCAGGCGCGGAGCCAGGTCCGGCGGTCGCGGGCCAGCCCGTACAGCGCTTCGACGTCGGCCGGTTTCAGGACGCCGGCCAGGCGGCCCAGGCCGGCCGCGCCGCCCTCCCGCACCACCTCGACGTCCCGCAGCGAGGGGGCCACGTCCACCCGGGACGCGTCGATCACGGCCAGCACCGGTCGCACCGCGGCCGTCAGCGCGTGCCCGGCACGGGCGGCCGCACGGCGTACCCAGCGGGGGCCGGGGGACGGTTCGGCGCGGCCCACCGCGAGCAGCAGGTCCCCGACGGAGGCCCGCTGGCGGCGGCCGGCGGCGGTACGGACGACCAGTACGCCACCGGGCCCGATCAGCAGGTGGTCGATCCCGGCCGGGCCGGCGCCCGGCAGCGGCACCGAATGCAGCACCCGCCAGCCCATCGGCTCCAGCCCGTCCAGCTCGGCCCCGAAGCGCTGCTGCGCCAGCAGCTCGTACCGCAGGCCGCGGGCACGGCGGCCTGGAGTGCCGTACGCGAACTCGCCGAGCAGCGTCTCGCCCGGCCGGTTGGGCGCGAGGTCGTCGTCCGGCGGGAGGGCCAGCCGCAACAGCTCGGCGCGGCCGGGCACGGGCGGCGGGCCCACCGTGTACGAGCGGGTGAGGTACGGGCCGAGCACGGCCAGCACCGCCTCCTCGTGCTCCCGGCCGAGCAGGCTCACGCGGCCGGTGTCCCGGTCGTACCAGGCCACGCTCCTGCCGTCGGGCAGGCTGACGTACAGGCGGTCCAGCCCGTTGCCGCGTGCCGGTGTGACCGTGAGTCCGCGCATCCCCGACCCCCCTCGACGTCCCGCTCCCGCCATGTGAGCAGCCCACCGCCCCGGGTGCAAGCCCCGTACCGGCCCCGTGCCGTTGCCTCCCCAGCTACCGTGCGGGGCCTTATCCCCGCCCCGCCCTTCCTCCGTTCCCAGGGGCTCCGCCCCTGACCCTTCGGGGGCTCCGCCCCCGCACCCCCGCTCCTCAAACGCCGGAGGGGCTGGACATGCCCGGGGCACAGGAGGTGCCGACGGCGCGGGACACACCGGGACGCAGGAGGCTGCCAGCGGCGCGCGCACGACAACAGCGCCGAACGCCACCACCCCCGGCGCGCCTCGCCCTCCTCGGCACACACCGCCAGCCGATTGGCGCGCCCGGGGCCGCCCGCCGACGTGGGGCCCGCCGACCGGGCACCGCCCGGAGGCTGCGTTGCTGCGGGATCCCGCAGCGGCTCGGCCCACCCCCGCCCCCGGGCAGGGAATCGAGATGCCAGGCGGCGGCCCCGGGCAGGACGGCACCCCTTCCAGCAATCCGCAAGCGCGCGGTCGTGTAACGACTTCGCGCGGTCGGCGACGGGTGGCCGTTACACGGCCGCGGCGGTGCCGCAACGCCCGACTCCTAGCGTGGGGTCACCAGCCGAACCCCTACCGTCGAGGACTCCCGTGAACAGCACCTTCCGCCGCACCACCGCCCGGGCCGCCGCCGTCGCCGCCGTGGCGGGCGGGCTGCTGTCGCTGCCGGCCGCGGCCGCCCTCGCCGACACACCGGGCACCGACACCCCCGTCCAGAGCGTGGCCCTGGTGTCCGCGGCCACCGCCGACCGCCACGAGATCACCGCCGCCGCAGCCCGCACCGGGGTCCGGGCCGGTGTCGAGGCGCTGCGCCCGGCCGGCTCGGGCGACGGCCTGGTGCTGATCGGCGCAGGCGCAGGCATGGCCGCCGCCGGCGCCGCCGGCCTGGGCTTCGCGATGCTCCGCCGAGGCCGGACGCCCTCCTGACCAGCCCTGCCAACCATCCGGATGCCGGGTGTTCCCCCGCCCCAGCGCCTCGCCCCAGACACACCGAGCCGTGGTCATTCCGCCTCGGAGGCAGACGGCCTGCGTACGGAACCGGCACCAGATCAGCCGGCTCATGTTTGCTCTCCACGCCGAGTCCATGGTCAGGCCGTTGGCACTGCACCCCTCGCCTCGGCCCCGCTCCCGGCCGCCACTCCCCTTGGCTGCCCTGGTGGGTCGTGTGGTGTGTGGGGAAGGTGCTTGACGCGTCGTGGCAGGCTGGTCCGGAGGCAGGCCCGGGCCTGGGGTGGCCGAAGGCCAGGGCGAAGCCCCAAAGCCCCAGGGGTGGGCCTGCCGCTGGGCCTGCAGGCCACGACGCGTCAAGCACCGAGGGGACCCACACACCACACGACCCACCACCGAAGCGAGGGTCGGCCGCGCAGCGGCTGTGCGTGTCGCGGTCGCTGCGTCTCGTGTGTCTGCTGCGCCTCCCGCATACCGGACTCGGCACCGGCACGCGCGGGAAGGCAAGGCAGAACGCCTCGCAGCGTCGCGCCGCCCGCCCACCGGCCCGCCCGCCCTCGGCCCACCGGCACGACCTCCTGCCCGAACAGCGGCCCCGCGCGCCCCCGGCCGTCCCGGAATCCAGCAGATGGACAAAAAGGACTTCACGCCGAATAAGGTTTACGGTGCCATCGAGAGGCCGGCGCCCCGGCCGATCACCCTCGGCGGCTAGCCCCCCGGCGACCACCGCCCGGACCAACAGCAGAACCAGCACCAGCACCAGCACCAGCACCACACCGTCCCCCACGCGGGCGCGACCTGATCGCCCGGCCGTCGCCGAGGCGACCACTACCCCCGCGCGGAGGCCCCGAGCCGCACCCAGGAGGCCCGTGAAGCCGCGTCGTACGCCGTCCGGGGCGACCCAGCCCCCCGACCGCACCCCGACCGCGGCCCGCGCCTCGAAAGCGGCCCGCACCCCGACCAGGACCCCCCAACCCCCTGCCGGGACCACCCGCACCCCAGGCACCCCAGGCACCCCCCACCCCCACACCCACACCCACACCCACACCCGCACTCACCCGCGCACTCGCACGCTTACGCGCACCCTCGCCCTCACCCTCGCCCTGCCCCTCCCCCTGGCCCTGCTCACCACCGGCTGCGGCGGCTCCGGGCGGCTGGAGAGCGCGGGGCCCACCCCCATCGCCAGCGGCCCGGTGCACCTGTGGCCGCAGCGCCAGGGCGCCTCCGTGCTGCCCGCCGATCCGGCCGGCGCCCCGCCCGAGTACGTCACCGGCATCCCGCCGGTCACCGCCCAGAACGTGCACCAGGTCGACCCCGTGGCATTGGTCAAGGCCGAGATCAAGGAAGCCACGAGCACGGTCACCGGTCCCGACGCGATGCCGCCCGAAACCATCGCCGCGATCGGCACCTGTACGCGGGCCGGCGCCCCGAAGTGCCCGGTGCTCGCCCCGTACTACCGCGACCTGACCGGCAACGGCCGCGACGAACTGATCATCGGCATCGAGCTGCCCGACCGGCAGCTCGCGGTCCGCGCCTTCACCGCCGACCCGGACGGCCGGCTCAACCGCATCATGGGCACCATCGACTCCGTGATCGGCGTGGAACTGGCCGGCCGGGACGTCATCATCCGCGTGCCGGGCGGCAACGCGGGCTACGAGTGGATCATCGCCTGGTCCTGGGACGAGAAGCAGCGCACGATGCTGCCCACCCGTGACCAGATCGTGCGCGTGGCACAGCCGCACGGCCCGAAGCGACCCGCCACGTCTCCCACCGCCTCTCCCGGGACCGCACCGTGACCACCGACGACACGAGCGCCCACGCACCCGCACCCGCACCCGCACCCGCACCGGCATCCACCTCCGCACCCGCACCCGCACCCACACCCACACCCGCACCCACCCCCCGCCGGAAACACGCCCCACGGTCCAGGCCCAGGCACCCCCGTCTCCCCCCTCACTCCCGGCTCCCCCGTCGCCCCCCTCGCCCCCGCCTGCCCGCCTGGACGGCCACGCTCACCTGGAAGTCCGCCTGCTTCATCGTCGTGATGTGCTGCGCACTGGCGGCCGTGCTCGGCGTACTCGTGCACGTGGAGGTCACCCGCCAGACCGTGCAGACCGCCCGGGACAAGGCACTCGCCAAGCTGACCGACGCCTCCCGCGCGTACGAGGCCGGCGAGGCCCTGCCGCCCGGCTCGGGCATCGACCCGCCGGAGCTGCCGGCCTCGCTGCGCGCCCTGGCCGTCGCAGGGTCGCGCGGCACGATGGTGGCCGACTTCCGGGGCAGCCCCACCATGTGGGCGGCGGCTCCGGCCGACGGCCGGGCCCTGGCCACCACCATCGACTACGCGCAGAGCGCCAGGACCATCAGCGGCCTCGACAAGGCGATCATCGGCTCCTCGGTGCTGGCCATCGGCGGCACCCTGCTGATCGGCGCCTTCGCGGTCACCCGGGTCACCCGGCGGCTGCACCAGACCGCAACCGTGGCCCGGCGGATCAGCCAGGGCGACCTCGACGCACGGGTGGCGGACCCCCGTGCCGAGGACCCCTCGCGGCACCAGGACGAGGTGGCGACGGTGGCCGGAGCGCTGGACACCATGGCCTCCACGCTCCAGGCGAAGCTGACGAGCGAGCAGCGCTTCACCGCGGACGTGGCGCACGAGCTGCGCACCCCGCTGACGGGGCTGTCAGCGGCGGCCGAACTGCTGCCCGAGGGCCGGCCGACTCAGATGGTGCAGGAGCGGGTGCGGACGATGCGCCAGCTGACCGAGGACCTGCTGGAGATCTCCCGGCTGGACTCGGGCAGCGAGCAGGTCGAGAACGACGTGCACCGGCTCGCACCGCTGGCGGAACGGGTCGTACGCGCGTCGGGCACGGACACCGAGGTCGTGATCGTCGAGGACCTGTGCGTCGAGACGGACCGGCGGCGGCTGGAGCGGGTGCTGGGCAACCTGGTCGGGAACGCGCACAAACACGGACGCGCACCGGTGGTCCTGACGGTCCACGGACCGGTCGTGACGGTACGGGACCACGGCGACGGCTACCCGGACTACCTGGTGGCGCACGGCCCGCAGCGCTTCCGCACGGAACCGCAGGCAGGCGGCAAGGGCCACGGCCTGGGCCTCACCATCGCGGCCGGTCAGGCGGAGGTCATCGGCGCCCGCCTGGAGTTCCGCAACGCGCCCGACGGCGGCGCAGAGGCAGTCCTGACCCTCCCGACACCGCCCCCGGAAACACCGGAACCCTGACCAAAGCCAACCCGCGCCGACCTGCGCCGACCTGCGCCGACCCGCGCCGACCCGCGCCGACCCAACCAAACCCAATCCAACCCAACCCGCGCCGCGCAACCCAAGGCCAACCCCGCAAAGCAGTACGGCGAGGGCGCCCCTTGCGCACCGGAGGGCGCCCCCGCCCGTCTATTCGCGGCCCAGCAGCCGGGACTTGGCGGCCGCGAACTCCACGCGAGCACGATGAACTCCACAGGGCCCATGTCCACTCCGGCCTATCCGGCAACCACTCCTGACGTTTCTTCAGCACACTATGACATAAAGGGACATAAGCTTCGGCTACTTGCTACCTTGCCGATATGACCGCATTGACGGCAAAGGTGGCCGCGGACAGTCCCCCGCCGCCACCCCCGCCCGGGGTACGCCACCCCAAGCGCAGGGGCGCCGAGCTCGCCCTGCTCGCGGGCGCCGTCCTGATCGTCTGGTTCGGCCACGCGAGCGTCGGCCTCACCCTCCGCGGCGCGGTCCCCGAGGGCGCCGGCCGCTTCGCCGCCGGGCTGGCCGCCGCGGCCCTGGTCGCCCATCTGGCCGTACGCCTCTTCGCGCCGTACGCCGACCCGCTCCTCCTCCCCATCGCGCTGCTCCTCAACGGCCTCGGCCTGGTCCTGATCCAGCGCCTGGACCTGGCCACGCCGGGCCGCGTCGCCGCCCCCGACCAGCTCGTCTGGTCGGGCCTGGGCCTCGCCCTGTTCGTCGCCGCGGTCTGCCTGCTGCGCGACCACCGGGTGCTCCAGCGGTACGCCTACCTGTCGGTGGCCGCCGCGCTGCTGCTGATGCTGGTGCCGGTGCTCTTCCCGCCGATCAACGGCGCCCACATCTGGATCCGGTTCGGCGGCCTCTCCTTCCAGCCGGGCGAGTTCGCCAAGGTGCTGCTGGCCGTCTTCTTCGCCTCGTACCTCGCCGCGAACCGCACCGCCCTCGCGCTCACCGGCCGCCGGATCTGGAAGTTCCGGCTGCCGCCCGGCCGGGTGCTCGCGCCGATCCTGACGATCTGGCTGCTCAGCGTGGGCGTCCTGGTCCTCGAACGGGACCTGGGGACGTCACTCCTCTTCTTCGGCCTCTTCGTGATCATGCTGTTCGTGGCCACCGGGCGCATCGGCTGGATCGCCATCGGACTGCTGCTGGCCGGCCTCGGCGCGTTCGCGGTCGGCACCCTGGAACCGCACGTGAACAGCCGGGTGGACGACTGGCTGAATCCATTCGCCTCCATCGAGGCGGGCCAGGGACCCGGCCAGCTCGCCCAGTCGCTCTTCGCCTTCGCCGAGGGCGGCGCCCTCGGCACCGGCCTCGGCGAGGGCCACTCCACGCTGATCGGCTTCGCCGCCAAGTCCGACTTCATCCTGGCCACGGCGGGCGAGGAGCTGGGCCTGGTCGGGCTCACCGCGATCCTGCTGCTGTACGCGCTCCTCGTCGCCCGGGCCTTCCGGGCCGGGCTGGCGCTGCGGGACCCCTTCGGCCGGCTGCTCGCCACCGGCCTCGGCGCCATCGTGGCCCTCCAGGTGTTCGTGATCGCCGGCGGGGTCACCGGCCTGATCCCGCTGACCGGCATGGCGATGCCGTTCCTGGCCCAGGGCGGCTCGTCGGTGGTGACGAACTGGCTCATCGTGGCGCTGCTGGTCAGGATCAGCGACTGCGCCCGCCGCCCCGTCCCCTGGAACGAGGATCCCGCGTGATCCGCTACATCCGCTGGTCGGCCGTCTTCTGCCTCGTCCTGCTCGTCGCACTGCTGGTCAACGCGACCCGGCTGCAGATCTGGCGGGCCGGCTCCCTCACCGACAACCCGGCGAACAAGCGGGGCAGCATCGCCCGGTACGCCGAGCCGCGCGGCGACATCCTGGTCGACGGCCGCCCGGTCACCGGCTCCCGGGACAGCGGCCAGCAGCTGCGGTACGAGCGGACGTACAGGAACGGACCGCTGTACGCGCCGGTCACCGGCTTCTCCTCGCAGACCTACGGCACCAGCTTCGTCGAGCGCGCCGAGGACCGGCTGCTGTCCGGCACCGACCCGGGCCTCACGGCCTTCCCGCTCTGGTACGAGTTCATCCGCGGCCGCCCGGCCGGCGGGGACGCGGTCACCACGATCCGGGCCCAGGCCCAGCTGGCGGCGTTCACCGGCCTGGCCGGACGGCGCGGGGCGGTGGCGGCGCTGGAGCCCACGACGGGCCGGATCCTCGCGCTGGTCAGCAGTCCCTCGTACGACCCCGCGGTGCTCTCCGGCACCGGGGCGTCGGTGCGGGAGGCCTGGTCGCGGCTGAACGCGGACCCCACCCGGCCGATGCTCAACCGGGCGCTGCGGGAGACCTATCCGCCGGGCTCCACCTTCAAGGTCGTCACCGCGGCCGCGGCCCTGGACGCCGGGGTGGTCACGGACGTGGACGCGCCGACCGGCACCCCCGACCCGTACGTCCTGCCGGGCACCACCACCGTGCTGCCCAACGCGTCCACCGGGTGCGAGGACGCCTCGATGGGCGAGGCGATCCAGTGGTCCTGCAACACGGTCATGGCCAAGATCGGCGTCCAGGTGGGCCTGCGCGGGATGGTCGAGGCGGCGGAACGATTCGGCTTCAACGACGCCGGGCTGCGCGTGCCGTCCTGGGTGTCCCGCTCGAACTTCGACACCGACATGAGCCGGGACCAGCTGGCGCTGTCCTCGATCGGGCAGTTCAACACCAAGGCCACCCCGCTCCAGATGGCGATGGTGGCGGCGGCCGTGGCCAACGGCGGCGAGTTGAAGCAGCCCTACCTGGTCGACCGGACCACCCAGGACGACGGGGACGTCGTCCGCCAGAGCGGCCAGCGCACCCTCGGCCGCGCCATGAACCCGGCCACCGCGCTGCGGCTCCAGGAACTGATGCGGCGGGTCGTCGAGGAGGGCACCGGGCGGAACGCGGCCATCCCCGGCGCGGAGGTCGGCGGCAAGACCGGCACCGCGCAGCACGGCGTGGGGAACGCCGGCACCCCGTACGCCTGGTTCATCGCCTGGGCCAGGCCGGAGGGTTCCCCGCTGCCGGCGGTGGCGGTGGCCGTGGTGGTCGAGGACGCGGAGGCGGACCGGGGGGACATCAGCGGGAACAGCAGCGCGGCGCCGATCGCGCGGGCCGTGATGGAGGCCGCGCTCGCCACCGACCCGCGGCGTCCCACTCCTTGATCAGGCGCTGCCGGAACGCCCGGGTCCGTGCCTAGGGTGCGGGCATGACTGAATCCGCCCGTCACGAACTGGCCCAGGTGAACATAGGACGACCCAAATACCCTCTGGACTCGGCGGAGTTCAAGGAGTTCATGGACGGGCTCGACCCTGTCAACGCGGTGGCCGACGCGGCCGACGGCTTCGTGTGGCGGCTCCAGGACGACTCCGGCAACGCCACCGCCGTGTCCGTGCTGGGCGACGACTCGCTCATCGTGAACATGTCGGTCTGGCGGGACGCCGAGGCGCTCGGTGCCTTCATGTACCAGGGGCTGCACCGCAGCTTCCTGGCCCGTCGCCGCGAGTGGTTCGAGCACCTCACCGAGACGGTCACGGCCCTGTGGTGGGTGGAGGCCGGCGTACGCCCGACCGTGCAGGACGCGGAGGAGCGCCTGCGCCACCTCCGCGAGCACGGCCCGAGCCCGTACGCCTTCTCGCTCCGCACCCCCTTCCCGCCACCGGCTCAGCCCGGCCCCGTACCGGCGTAGCCCGGCCCGGCGCCAGGGGCGCGCACGCGGCACCGCCGGCGTAGCCCGGCCCGGCACCGGAGCCCACCCACCCGGCCTGATCCGCACGGACCGCACGGCCCGGGCGGACCGCACGGCCCGGAAGGCCCGGACTAGGGCCGGGCGCCCTCCTCGATGGCGTCGCGGACCTCCGCGACGCGGGCGGCCTCCTCGGCGGCGAAGCGCTCGCGGTCCAGGGCCTCGGCCAGTTCCTCGTCCTGGGCCATCAGCAGGTCCAGGTTGGAGTCGCCCATCTCGAAGACGCCCATGTCGAGGTAGGCCTTCTGGAGCCGCTCGCCCCACAGGCCGATGTCCTTCACGCACGGCACGATCCGGCTGAACAGCAGCTTGCGGAAGAGGTGGAGGAAGTCGGACTGCTCGGAGTACTCCTCGGCCTCCTTCCGGGGGATGCCGAAGTTCTCCAGCACCTCCACGCCGCGCAGCCGGTCGCGCATCAGGTGACAGCCCTCGATGACGAACTCCTCGCGCTCGCGCAGTTCGGCGTCGGAGAGCTGCCGGTAGTAGTCGCGCAGGGCCATCCGGCCGAAGGCCACGTGCCGGGCCTCGTCCTGCATCACGTACGCGAGGATCTGCTTGGGCAGCGGCTTGTCCGTGGTGTCGCGGATCATCCCGAAGGCGGCCAACGCGAGCCCCTCGATCAGCACCTGCATGCCGAGGTAGGGCATGTCCCAGCGGGAGTCGCGCAGGGTGTCGCCCAGCAGGCCCTGGAGGCTGTCGTTGACGGGGTAGAGCATGCCGACCTTCTCGTGCAGGAAGCGGGAGAAGATCTCGGCGTGCCGGGCCTCGTCCATGGTCTGGGTGGCGGAGTAGAACTTCGCGTCCAGGTCGGGCACGGACTCCACGATGCGGGCAGCGCAGACCATCGCGCCCTGCTCGCCGTGCAGGAACTGGCTGAAGTTCCAGGCCGCGTAGTGCCGACGGAGCTCACCCTTGTCCCGGTCGGTGAGCTTCGCCCAGTGCCGGGTGCCGTAGAGGGTCTGCACCTCGTCCGGGGTGCCGAGGGGGTCGTACGGGTCGACCTCGATGTCCCAGTCGATGCGCTTGGCCCCGTCCCACTGCTTGTCCTTGCCCTTCTGGTAGAGGGCGAGGAGGCGCTCGCGGCCGTCGGCGTACTCCCAGGTGAAGCGGGCGGAACCGGACGAGGGGATCTGCCAGATCCCCTCGTTCGGACGGGTGGTGTAGAGCTCGTGCGTCGACACTGACGCCCCCTTGTCTCGCGTTGCGGTCGCGGACTGCCGTACAGGAGTGGATGGTTGGCAGGTTCACACGTTGGTAGACGCGGGGTCAACAACTCGTGCGCGGGGGATTGACGACCTTGCTGACAGGGCGTCTCATAAGTGGGTGACCGCTGGTAACCCACTCACGAGGTGTCCGACCCCATGACGACCGTGACCGACCGCACCGTCCTGCGCGACGCCCTCGGCCTGCTGAAGGACCGTGAGCAGATCGCCGAGCGGCTGCTGGAGTCCTCCGCCAAGCACTCCTTCGACCCCGACAGGGAACTCGACTGGGAGGCGCCGCCCGTCGAGGGCAAGTGGTACTGGCCGCCGGAGCTCGTGTCGCTGTACGACACCCCGCTCTGGAAGAAGATGCCCGAGGAACAGCGCATGGAGCTGGCCCGCCACGAGGCGGCCGCCCTCGCCTCCCTCGGCATCTGGTTCGAGATCATCCTGATGCAGCTCCTGGTCCGGCACATCTACGACAAGTCCCTGACCAGCAACCACGTCCGCTACGCCCTCACCGAGATAGCCGACGAGTGCCGCCACTCGATGATGTTCGCCCGCATGATCAAGGCCGGCGGGGCGCCCGCGTACCCGGTGTCCCGGGTCAACCACAACCTCGCCCGGGTGCTGAAGACGATCTCGACCACCCCCGGCTCGTTCGCCTGCACCCTGCTCGGCGAGGAGATCCTCGACTGGATGCAGCGGCTCACCTTCCCGGACGAGCGGATCCAGCCGCTGGTGCGCGGGGTCACCCGGATCCACGTGGTGGAGGAGGCCCGGCACGTCCGGTACGCCCGCGAGGAGCTGCGCCGGCAGATGCTCACCGCCCCGCGCTGGGAGCAGGAGCTGACCCGCATCAGCTGCGGCGAGGCGGCCCGCGTCTTCTCCCTCGCCTTCGTCAACCCGGCCGTCTACGACAACGTCGGCCTGGACCGCCGCGAGGCCGTCGCGCAGGTCAGGGCCAGCGGCCACCGCCGGGAGGTGATGCAGACCGGCGCCAAGCGGCTCACCGACTTCCTGGACGACATCGGCGTGCTGCGCGGCGTCGGCCGGCGGCTGTGGAAGAGCTCGGGGCTGCTCGCCTGACGGCGGGACACCCCCGCGCACCAGCCCTGGCGGCTACGCTGCCGGGCATGACGACCCGGACGACGTACCGCAGGCTGAGCGTGGAGGAGCGGCGGGGCCAGCTGCTGGAGGCGGCCCTGTCGCTCTTCGCCCACCGCGCGCCGGAGGACGTGTCGCTGGACGACGTGGCCGAGGCGGCCGGGGTCTCGCGGCCGCTGGTGTACCGGTACTTCCCGGGCGGCAAGCAGCAGTTGTACGAGGCCGCGCTGCGCACGGCGGCCGACGCGCTGGAGCACTGCTTCGCGCAGCCGCAGACCGGCCCGCTGAGCCGCCGGCTGGCCGAGGCGCTGGACCGCTACCTGGCCTTCGTCGACGAGCACGCCACGGGCTTCGCCGCCCTCCTGCAGGGCGGCAGCGTCGCCGAGACCTCCCGGACCACGGCCACCGTGGACGGGGTGCGGCGGGCGGCCGCCGAGCAGATACTCGTGCACCTCGCCGTGGAGCGGCCGGGCCCCAGGCTGCGGATGATGGTCCGCACCTGGATCACGGCCGTCGAGGCGGCCTCGCTGATCTGGCTGGACGAGGGCAAGCAGCCGCCGGTGGAGGAGCTGCGGGACTGGCTGGTCGACCAGTTCGTGGCCCTCCTGACGGTGACCGCCGCGACCGACCCGGAGACCGCCGAGGTGGCCCGGGTGGCACTGGCCCTGGAGGAGGGCGACGGACCCGTGGGCGTGCTGGCCCGGCGGGTGATCCCGGTGGTCTCGGAGGCCGCGCACCTGTTGTGAGCCGCACGGGCGGCCGGACCGCCTGGGCCGCGGGGTGGTCAGCCCGCCTGGGGCACGGGGCGGCCGGACCGCCTGGGCCGGGGGCCGTACGGCCGCCGGGGCTGTGAGACTGGTGCGGTGAAGAGCGAGAACACCCCCTTCGAGGGCGGCCCGATGGACGGCCGGGTGCTGCCGGTGCTGGTCGGCCCCACCGGCCACCCCCCGAAGACGTACGAGATTCCCGTGCCGGACCCGGACGGCGGCCCCCCGACGGTCCTGGTCTACCGCCGGGTCCCGGCGGGCTACTCCAAACGCCTGGGCCTGCAGACCGGCTGGAAGTACGAGTGGGACCCGACGGGTGAGCGGCGGCGCCTCAGATGGCCCTGGTCCAAGCCCACCCCGCCTGCGCCGGAAGGGTGATGACCCCGGCACCGCCGACCCGGTTGGCCGATTCGTACTACTTCGCGTGCCACGATCCCCTCCCGAGACACGGAGAGGTGATCACATGCCGGGACGGCTCCTTCGGCTCGTCTGCGCGGCCGCGACCACGAGCGTGGCGCTGGCCCTCGCCACCCCGACCCCGGTGGCGGCCGGTACGGGCCCCCGGGCCGCGCTCCGGGCCCCCGGACCGGCCGGACCGGGGGCGGAGGACGCGTACGGAACCCCCGGCGAGCCGGGCCCGGGCGCCGCACCCTACGGAGGGGACACGGCCGGCGGCGGCTCGTCGGAGACCGACGGCACCGCCGCGCCCGCCGCTGCGACGGCCGACGTCACGCCGGTCGACGCCCCGACGTCCGACGGCACCGGCCCCGCCGGCGGCCCGGCGGCCGGTGACGGCTCCGTGGCCGGGCTGTTGAGGCGCCTCCAGGGCCTGTACCAGAAGGCGGAGGAGGCCAGCGAGGCGTACAACGCCACCGAGGTCACCCTGAAGGCGAGCCAGGCGGAGGAGCGCCGCCTGAGCGGGGAGCTGGGGAAGGCCCGCAACGCCCTCGGCGCCACCCGGGCCGCGGCCGGCCGGCTGGCGCGCAGCCAGTACCAGGGGTCGGCGGCGTTCTCCCCGTACGTCCGCATGCTCCTCTCCGGCAGTCCCCAGCAGGCCGTGGACGAACGGCGGCTGGCCCGGCGCGAGGCGGCGCACCAGGCCCGCCTGCTGGCCCGGCTCACCGGCGCCGAGAAGCAGGCCGGGGCGCTCGCCACCCGGGCCCGCAAGGCGCTGGACGCCCAGCAGACCCTGGCCGCGCAGCGGAAGAAGCAGCGCGACGAGGTGAACCGGCAGCTCGCCGAGGTCCAGCGGCTGCTGGCCTCCCTCAGCGCCGAGCAGATCGCGGCGCTGACCGCCCTGGAGAAGGCGGGCGACGACAAGGCCCAGAAGGAGCTGGAGGATTCGGGCCGCCTGGGCGAGGGGAAGACGACCCGCAACCCGACCTCGGAGGGCGGCCGGGCCCTGGCGTACGCGGTCGAGCAGATCGGCAAGCCGTACGTCTGGGGCGCCGAGGGCCCCGCGTCCTTCGACTGCTCCGGGCTCACCTCGCAGGCGTGGGCGCACGCCGGCCGGTCCATCCCCCGGACCAGCCAGGAGCAGTGGGCGCAGCTGCCGCGGGTGCCGCTGGACCGGCTGCGCCCCGGCGACCTGGTGCTGTACTTCCCCAAGGCCACGCACGTGGCGCTGTACATCGGCGGCGGGAAGGTGATCCAGGCCCCGCGGCCCGGCGCGAAGGTCAAGGTCTCCCCCATCGCCGCGAACCCGCTGCTGGGTGCCGTGCGCCCGGACCCGCTGGGCGAGCCGCTCGCCGAGTTCTCCCCGCCGCCGCTGCCCGCCCAGGGGGCGGCGGAGGCGGGGTCCGGCGAAGGGGCGGACGGCGACGCCGGCTACTCGTCCGAGGAGGCGCCCTCGTCGGACGACGCGCCCTCGTCGGAGGAGGCGCCCGCCGGGGAGGCGGCCGGGGCCACGGAGGCGGACACCTCGGCCAGGTAGTCGGCCGCGTCCTGCGGGTCGTAGAAGTAGTGGTCGAAGTCGGCCGGGTTGTCGAAGCCGTTGGCGAACCGGTCGGCCACCGGCTGGAGCTGCCCGGCCGCGCCGATGAGGCCCAGCACGTGCTCGGGCGGCACGCCCAGCATGGCGTTGGTCCACTGGGTGACCGGCTTGCCGGTGGTGAACCAGTACTTGTCGAAGGTGGCCTTCATCCAGGCCTCGTCGAACTCCTTGTCCCCGTGCATCAGGATCGAGGAGAGGTACGAGGCGGCGCACTTGGCGGCCGAGTTGGAGCCCTGGCCGGTGATCGGGTCGTTGGCGACGACGACGTCGGCGACGCCCAGCACCAGGCCGCCGCCGGGCAGCCGCCCGATCGGGTTGCGGACCACCGGGGCGTAGCGGCCGGCCAGCGTGCCGCCGGCGTCGGTCAGCTCGACCCGGGTGGCGCGGGCGTACTCCCAGGGCACGAACTTCTCCATCAGCTCCAGGGTGAGCGCCAGGTGCTCGGCCGGGTCCTTGACGCCCTGGAAGGCGTCCACCGGGCCGCCCGGCAGGCCCTCCCAGAAGAGGATGTCCGCGCGGCCGGAGGTGGTCAGCGTCGGCATCACGAAGAGCTCGCCGACGCCGGGGACCAGGTTGCAGCGGACGGCCTCGGTCTCGGGGTGCTCGGCGCGGGGGGCCAGCCCGTGCACGTACGAGACGGCCAGCGCGCGCTGCGGGGCGTCGAACGGGGAGCGCGCCGCGTTGCGGCCGAACATCGAGACCAGCTCGCCCTTGCCGGCGGCGACCAGAACCAGGTCGTAGGTCCGCGCGAAGTAGTCCAGGTCGGAGACGGCGGCGCCGTGGATCACGAGCTGGCCGCCGCGCTGGGCGAAGGTGTCGAGCCAGCCGGCCATCTTGACGCGCTGGTCCACGGACTGCGCGTAGCCGTTGAGGCTGCCGAGCCAGTCGACCGGGCGGCTGCCGTCGGGGGCGGCGACCGAGACGCCCAGGCCCTCGATCTTCGGGGCCTGGCTCTCCCAGAAGTTGAGCTGCAGGTCGCGCTCGTGCTGGAGGGCGGTGTCGAACATGCACTGCGTCGACATGACCCTGCCGGAGCGGATCTCGTCGGCCGTGCGGTTCGACATCAGGGTGACCTCGTACCCCTTGGCCTGGAGGCCGAGGGCGAGCTGCAGGCCGGACTGTCCGGCTCCGACGATGAGGATCTTCCGCATGGCGATGTCTCTCCGGCTGTGGGGGCTGGGCGCTGGGCTGGACGGGCCGGGCCGGGCCGAGTTCCGCTGGGCTCGGCCGGGCCTGGCCCGCGGGCTATTCGGGGGTGTTGTCGAGCGCGTGGGAGACGAGCGTGAGCAGCGACTCCAGTACGGTCACCCGGCTCCGCGCGTCCATGATCACCACCGGCACGTGGGGCGGGATGGTGAGGGCCTCGCGGACGTCCTCGGGCTCGAAGGAACGGCTGCCCTCGAAGTGGTTGACGGCCACCGCGTACGGCAGACCGCAGCTCTCGAAGTAGTCGAGGGCGGGGAAGCAGTCGGGCAGCCGGCGGGTGTCGGCCATCACGATGCCGCCGATGGCGCCGCGCACCAGGTCGTCCCACATGAACCAGAAGCGCTCCTGGCCCGGGGTGCCGTAGACGTAGAGCACGAGGTCGTCGTCGAGGGTGATCCGGCCGAAGTCCATCGCGACCGTGGTGGTGTTCTTCGCCGGCGTCGAGGTGAGGTCGTCGGTGGGGACGCTCGCCTCGGTCATCAGCGCTTCGGTGCGCAGCGGGGTGATCTCGGAGACCGAGCCGACGAAGGTGGTCTTGCCCACGCCGAAGCCGCCCGCGACCAGCACCTTGACGGCGATGGGCGCGCGCGAGCGGTCGTACTGCCAGGGCTGTACGCCCTCGTCGGCCTCCGCGGGGACGGTGAGCATCGGTTCAGAGACGGCGGAGCCCATCGAGCACCCTTTCCAGCAGTGCGCGTTCGGGGCGGCCGGTGCCGTGTCCGGTGCCGTAGACGCGGATCCTTCCCTGGTCTGCGAGGTCGCTCAGCAGCACGCGGACGACGCCGAGCGGCAGCTTGAGCAGCGCTGCGATCTCGGCGACCGTACGCATGCGGCGGCACACCTCGACGATGGCGCGCATCTCGGGTGTGCGGGCCGTGGGGCCCTCCTTGGCGTCCAGGGTCGCGACGAACGTCTCGACGAGCAGGACGTGACCGAAGCGGGTGCGCCCGCCGGTCAGGGAGTACGGCCGGACGCGGGCGGGGCGGCGGTCCGCCCCGCGTATCGGCAGCCGGTCGGAGGTCACGGGTTTCTCTCCATGGACTGGCGCAGCTCGCTGCGGACTTCGGGGGTCAGGACGTGTCCGGCGCGGCCGACGAACAGGGCCATGTGGTACGCGACGACGCTCATGTCGCAGTCGGGCGTGGCGTGCACCCCGAGCAGCGAGCCGTCGCTGATCGCCATGACGAACACGCTGCCGTGCTCCATGGAGACCATGGTCTGTTTGACGCCGCCGCCGTCCATCAGGTGGGCGGCACCGACGGTCAGGCTGCCCAGCCCGGACACGATGGTGGCGAGATCGGCGGAGGCCCCCCGCGGCCCCTTGGTCTCGGGTCGTTCCGCGTCCGCCTGTCCTGGGTCGGAGGACAGCAGCAGCAGCCCGTCAGAGGAGACCACGGCCACCGAGAGCAGCCCTGGCACCTCCTCGACCAGGTCGGTCAACAGCCACTGCAGGTTGCGGGCCTGGGTGCTCAGTCCGTACGTACTGGGCGCGGTCACGTGCGTGCCTCCTCGACGGTGTCCCCCTCGTCCTCGGCCCGCTGCCGCTGCCTTTCTTCGGCGAGCTCCGCGTCCACGACGCGGCGCCCGTCACGGGCCCCCTGGTAAAACCCCCCGAGCCGGCGCCGCAGTTCCTCGGCGTCGACCCTCGCGGCAGGCTTGCGTACGTCCTGTGTGCCGTGCTCGACGACACGCGGGGTGCGCTTGGGCAGCCCCTTGTCGGTGACGAGCGGGCGCTCCAGCTCCTCGGTGTCCTCGTCGGACTCCTGCTCGGGCCGGGCGGTGGCCCGGTCGTGCCGGTGCGGGTCGTCGTCGCCGGCGGCCGCCGGGCGCGGCAACGGGGCCGCGAGCACCCACGCGTCGGGCTCGGCGCCCTCGCCGGCCGCGGGCGCGGCCGCGGCCGCGGCACCGGCCTCGGCACCGGCCTCGGGCTCGGCGTCGACCCTGGACGCGGCGTGCGCCGCGGGCTCGGCACCGGGCTGGGCCGGCGGCCGGTCGTCGCCCTCGCGCTCGGCAGGCGCCTCGGCCTCGACGGGCTCCGCGCCCGCGAGCGGCCAGTCGTCCCCACCGGCACGGCGCGACCGCCGGCCACCGGCGACGGACTCGGACCCCACGTGGGAGGTGGTCTCACCAACGGGCCCGGGCTCGGCCAGCGGCCAGTCGTCGGCCTCCGACGCGGTGAGCACCTCGGCTTCGGCTTCGGTCTCGGACTCGACAACGGGCTCGGCTTCGGCCAACGGCCAGTCGTCGGCGCCGGCCCGGCGCGAACGACGGCCGCCGGCCACGGACGCGGCACGGGCCGAAGCCTCGGGCTCGGCGACGTGCTCGGGCTCGGGCTCGGGCTCGGCAACGCCCTCGGCGTCGGCGTCGGACTCGGCATCGGCCAAGGGCCAGTCGTCGTCGCCGGCACGGCGCGAACGACGGCCGCCGGCCACAAGGTCGGACCCCGTGGGGTCCGCGGCCTCGGCGACGGGCTCAGGCTCGGCCGGCGGCCGGTCGTCGGCCTTCGGTTGGGTGTGGGCCACAGGTTCGGCGTGGGCCGGCGGCCAGGCGTCGGCCCCCGTCGCGGCCTCGGCCGCGTGCTCGTCGGAGACGGGCGCCGCATCGGCCTCCGGCTCGGCCTCGGGCCGGGCGTCGGCCAGTGGCCAGTCGTCCGCCTGCGCCGCAGGCCCGGGCTCGGGCCGGCTGCCGGGTACGACGAACACGTCGGCCGTGCCGGGGACGGCCACCGGAGCCTCCGGCTCGGGGCGGTCCTCCCGTACCGGCTCCGGCTCGGCCGGTGCCTCGTGCGCGGCCGCGGTGCCCGGCACCACGAAGACGTCGGACGTGCCCGGGACGGGCTGCGGCTCCGGCGCCTCCGGGTCGGGGCGGGCTTCCCGTACCGGTTCCGGCACGGCACCGGCCTCCGGGGCCGCCGCGTGCTCGGCCTCCCGGGCGCCGGGGACGGAGCCCGCGGACCCGGAGCCCGCCGGCTCGGCCACGGACCGGAACCTCGGCGGCAGGACGTTCGAGTTGGCCTCGGCCACGATCCCCGGCAGCTGGAGCTCCGGAGCCCCCGGCACGCCCAGGCGGTACTCCGGCTGGGCCGGCGGCGTCGCCGGCAGCAGGGCCTGCGGTACGACGACCAGCGCCTCGGTGCCGCCGCCCCGCTGCGCCCGCAGCTCGGCGGTGACGCCGTGCCGCGCGGCCAGCCGGCCCGCGACGTACAGGCCCAGGCCCAGGCCGTGCTCCGCCTCGTCCTCCTGCTCGAAGGCCTCGGGGTCGGCCAGCCGGGCGTTCAGCAGGGCCAGCCGGTCCTCGGTGACGCCGATACCGCCGTCCTGTACGGACACGACGACCGAGCCGTCGTCCGTCGTCCAGCCCGACACCTTCACCTTGGCGTCCGGCGGTGAGAAGGTCGTGGCGTTCTCCAGCAGCTCCGCGACCACGTGCGAGACGTCGTCGGCGGCGTGCCCGGCGACCTGCGTGTAGGCGGGGAGGGCCTGGAGGTCCACCCGCTCGTACCGCTCGATCTCGCTGATCGCGGCCCGCATCACGTCCACCAGCGGCACCGGGCCCGACTGGCCGTGGCCGTGCTCCTGGCCGGCGAGGACCAGGAGGTTCTCGTTGTGGCGGCGCATCACCGTCGCCAGGTGGTCGAGCTTGAAGAGGGTGGCGAGCCGGTCCGGGTCCTGCTCCTTGGCCTCCAGCTGCTCGATGACCGTCAGCTGCCGCTCGACCAGGCCGAGGGTGCGCAGTGACAGCGACACCGAGGTGGTGAGCAGGATCTTGCGGTGCTCCTCCAGGTTCGCCTTGAGTTCGGCGAGCTCCTTGTCGAGGGCGGTCTTGGCGGCGCTGAGCGCGTCGTTGCGGCCGATCAGGCGGCGGCGGTCGGCGTCGAGGCCGGCGATCCGGGTGTGCAGGGCGGTGGACTGTGCCTCGGCCCGCGCGTGGATCTCGTTGAGGGACCGGACCACCGCGGCGAACTCGTCGTTGCGGCCGGTGAAGCGGACCGGGTCGGAGCCGCCCTCGTGGTCCGGCGACGCCAGCCGCTCCGCGCCGCGCCGGAGCACGGACAGGGGCTGGGTGAGGGTGCGGGCCACGGCCGTCGACACGCCGACGGAGACCAGCACCAGCAGGCCGACCAGGCCCAGCAGCACCTCTCCGGAGGTCACGTCGTCGTCGCGGAGGGCGGCGAGGGCGGTGGCGCGCTCGGCGGTGAGGGTCGACTCGACCGAGCGCATGCGGTCGATACGGGCGCTCAGCGCGGCGGAGACAGTCTCCGCGTCCAGCCTGCGCTCGGCGGCGGACAGCCGCGGCCCGTCGGTGAGCTTGGCGAGGAAGGCCTCGGCGGCCTTGACCTCGGGGCCGCTGACCGTGGCGGCGAGGGTCTCGCGCACGTCGGGCCGGGCCGCGCGGTCGAAGTCCTCCAGGGCCGCCTGCTCCCGGACGCGGGCGCGCTGGGCGGCGGCGGTCAGCTCGTCGCGGGTCTTCTCCTCGCCGCTGGGCGGCGCGTCCTCGTACCGGCCGGTGACCGGGTTGTAGACGGTGCCCGGCTCCTCGCCCTCCGGCACGGCGAGGGCGGCGAGGAGGAGCCCGCGGGTGGCGGAGGCCTGCTCGACGGCCCGGCTGAGCGGGTCGAGGGCGCGGCTGGTGGCGAGGGCGGCCGCGGCGCGCGGCGGGGTGCGCCCGGCGAGTTCGCCGGCGGGGGCGAGGAGTTCCCCGAGGAGTTCGGAGTACGCGGTCTCCGCGGCGGTGGCGGAGCCCTTGCCGGAGACGGCGGCCTTGCGGACGGCGGCGACGCGGTCGAGCGTGCGGGCGAGGTCGGCGTCGGCGCCGTCGCGGGCCTCCTCGATCTGTCCGTCGACGCGCTCTGCGCGCTGCTTGACCTGCGCCTGGGCCTTGCCGGCGCGGCCGGCGGCGACGTACGCGACCACCGCGTCGCGCTCGTCGGCGAGGGCGTGCGCCAGGGTGACCGTGGCGCGGGTGTGCTCGGCGAGGGTGACCAGCCGCTGGGAGTCGTTGAGTTCGGCCGAGGCCGCGATCAGGGCGGGTGCTCCCGCGCCGGCGACCGCGAGGGCGACTACGGCGACGCCGAGGACCAGCCGGCTGCGTACGCGCACGGGGCGGCCGGCGCTGCCGCCGGTGCCCGCCGCGTCTCCGGTGCGCTCCGCTCCCGCTGGGGCGCTGCCGTTCTTCCGAGACCGCTTCTTCTGCACCGGTGCTCGCAATCCTGTACGTGTGCTCGTCTACTCGCCCCCGGCTTCGTCCGGGGGGACCCGTGGCCGAGGTGACGGCCGGTCAACAAGTAAACGCCTCCGCCCCCTCGTACCGCTTCAGACCATTCCAAGTGTGTTTGGGAGAGAGGCACGCATCGCCTGCCCGGCCACTCGAACGAGTGAACATCAGGGAAGAGTTGGCGATCAACTCGGGGGGCCCGCCGCCGGGGGGTGGTGTCGGGCGGGTGGTTGAAACCGCAAGGGGGCTTTGGCAGTATGCCCGCCCACATCACACCGGACCCGGCGCCTCCGTGAGGGGAGGGTCCGTGAAGGCGCACCCCGGCCTGGTACGGACCAATTCGCGGCCCTGGTGCGAAACTCCGGCCCGGCGGGGACATCCCGGGCAGACTGTCCATATGCGCATCGACCTCGCCTCCGCCCCCGGGGATCCGCAACACCCCAACGAGGACTGGCTGTCGGCCGTCCTGCCCGCGTCGGGGCAGGGCGGGGTCGTGGTGGCGCTGGACGGGGTCACCCCGCCGCGCGGGGACGACGGGTGCACGCACGGGGTCCCGTGGTTCACGGCGCGACTGGGCGGCCGGCTGACCGAACTGTCCGGATCGCGGCGGGACATGACGCTTTCGCAGGTGTTGGCGAAGGCGATCTCGGCGACGGCCGACGCCCACCGCGAGACCTGTGACCTTTCTCACGTCCGTACGCCGCAGGCGACGGTGGTCATGGCGCGCTGGGACGAGCGGTCCGTGGAGCACCTGGTGCTGTCGGACTCGGTGCTGCTGCTGCGGGATCCGCTCGGGGAGGTCACCGCGGTGCGGGACGACCGGCTGGACCGGGTGCCGCGGGAGGTGCTGCGCTCGGTGGCGGCGGCCGATGCGCTGCGCAACGCGGAGGGCGGCTTCTTCACTGCGGCGTCGGACCCGTCGGTGGCGGCGCGGGCGGTCACCGGCACGACGCCGCGGGAGGCCGTGTCGGCGCTGGCCGCCCTGACGGACGGGGCGACGCGATGGGTGGACACCTTCGGGGAGGGTGACTGGGCGGACCTGTTCCGCCTCCTCCAGAAGGAGGGAGCGAGATCACTGATCGACCGGGTCCGCGCCCTGGAGGGCGGCTCCTCGGGCGCGGGCCGCGGCAAACGCCACGACGACGCGTCGGTGGCCTACGCCACCCTCTGACCATGCCGCTCCCGTGCCGGGTCCCCCCGCGCCCCCGGCAACGAACCGCACCCGGCACGGGACCCGCACGGGACCGGCAGCGGAGCGTCAGGCTTCGCCGCCCTCGTTCAGCTGGTTCAGGAGGCGCGCCAGTTCCGCCACCTCGCCCCGGTCCCAGCCGGCCAGCTTCCGCCGGTACTGCTCACGGCGGGCGTCCCGCACCCGCAGGAAGCGCTCCCGCCCGGACGGGGTCAGCCCCACCAGGAAGGCGCGGCCGTCGGCCGGATCCGGCTCTCGGGCCACCAGCCCCAGGTCCTCCAGGGCCCTCAGCTGCCGGCTCATCGTGGCCTTGCCGACCCCGAAGTACGCCGCCAGGTCGGTGGCGCGCTGCCGGCCCGCGTCCTCCAGGCGGACGAGCAGTCCGTACGCGGCGGGCTCCAGCTCGGGATGCAGCTCCCGGGCCATCTCGCCCGACGAGGCGCGGGCGCGCCGGAGGAAGACGGAAAGCTCCCGCTCCAGCGCGAGGAACTCCTGGTCTCCGCTGCCCTGCACGTCCCGCTCCCCTCACGTGGTGTCCCCGGCCGCCGGGGAACACCAGTATCGGGCAGGGGGGCGCGGGTGTCCGTACACCCGCGCCCCCCTTGGGACCTTCATCGGCCGCGCGGCCCCGGACGGCGTACGCCGCCCCGGCCGGCGGACCGGCCCGTCAGGCGGCCGCCGCCACCGGCACCTCCGCCTCCGCCAGGGCCAGCTCCAGCACCTGCCGCACGTCGGTGACCGGGTGCACGTCGAGGGTGTCCAGCACCTCCGCCGGCACGTCGTCCAGGTCCGGCTCGTTCCGCTTCGGGATGATCACCGTGGTCAGTCCGGCCCGGTGCGCGGCCAGCAGCTTCTGCTTGACCCCGCCGATCGGCAGCACCCGGCCGGTCAGCGAGACCTCGCCGGTCATCGCCACGTCGGTGCGGACCTGCCGCCCGGAGAGCAGCGAGGCCAGTGCCGTGGTCATCGTGATGCCCGCGCTCGGCCCGTCCTTGGGGACCGCGCCCGCCGGGAAGTGGATGTGCACGCCCCGGTCCTTGAGGTCGGCCACCGGCAGCTCCAGCTCGGCGCCGTGCGAGCGGAGGAAGCTCAGCGCGATCTGCGCCGACTCCTTCATGACGTCGCCCAGCTGGCCGGTGAGGGTCAGCCCGGCCGCGCCGGTCTCCGGGTCGGCGAGCGAGGCCTCGACGAACAGCACGTCACCGCCCGCGCCGGTGACGGCCAGCCCGGTCGCCACGCCCGGCACCGCGGTGCGCCGCTCGGCGGGGTCCTGCGCGGACTCCGGCACGTGGTGCGGCCGCCCGATCAGCGCCCGCAGGTCGTCGGCGCCGATGTGGAACGGCAGCTCCCGCTCGCCCAGTTCGTGCTGCGCGGCCACCTTGCGGAGCAGCCGGGCGACGGACCGCTCCAGGGTGCGGACGCCCGCCTCGCGGGTGTACTCGCCGGCGAGCCTGCGCAGCGCGTCCTCGCCCAGGGTCACCTCGTCGGCGCCGAGCCCGGCCCGCTCCAGCTGGCGCGGGAGCAGGTGGTCGCGGGCGATGACGACCTTCTCGTCCTCGGTGTAGCCGTCGAGCCTGACCAGCTCCATGCGGTCGGCGAGGGCCTCGGGGATGGCCTCCAGCACGTTCGCCGTCGCCAGGAACACGACGTCGCTGAGGTCCAGCTCCACCTCCAGGTAGTGGTCCCGGAAGGTGTGGTTCTGCGCCGGGTCCAGGACCTCCAGCAGGGCGGCGGCCGGGTCCCCGCGGAAGTCGGAGCCCACCTTGTCGATCTCGTCCAGGAGCACCACCGGGTTCATCGACCCGGCCTCCTTGATCGCGCGGACGATCCGGCCGGGGAGCGCGCCGACGTAGGTGCGCCGGTGGCCGCGGACCTCGGCCTCGTCGCGTACGCCGCCCAGCGCCACCCGTACGAACTTGCGGCCCATGGCGTGCGCCACGGACTCGCCGAGGGAGGTCTTGCCGACCCCCGGCGGACCGACGAGCGCCAGCACCGCGCCGCCGCGACGGCCGCCGACCAGGCCCATGCCTCGGTCGCCGCGCCGCTTGCGCACGGCGAGGTACTCGGTGATGCGCTCCTTCACGTCGTCCAGGCCGGCGTGCTCGGCGTCGAGGACGGCGCGGGCGCCCTTGATGTCGTACGCGTCCTCGGTCCGCTCGTTCCACGGCAGTTCGAGGACGGTGTCGAGCCAGGTCCTGATCCACGAGCCCTCGGGCGACTGGTCGCTGGACCGCTCCAGCTTGTCGACCTCCTTGAGGGCGGCCTCGCGGACCTTCTCGGGCAGGTCGGCGGCCTCCACGCGGGCGCGGTAGTCGTCGGACTCCTCGCCCTCGGCGTCGTCGTTCAGCTCGCGCAGCTCCTTGCGCACCGCCTCCAGCTGACGGCGCAGCAGGAACTCGCGCTGCTGCTTCTCCACGCCCTCCTGCACGTCCTTGGCGATGGACTCGGCCACGTCCTGCTCGGCGAGGTGCTCGCGCAGCCAGGTGATGGCGAGGCGGAGGCGGGCGACCGGGTCGGCGGTCTCCAGCAGCTCGACCTTCTGGGCGACCGTCAGGAAGGGCGAGTAGCCGGAGTTGTCGGCGAGCGCGCCGACGCCTTCGATCTGCTGCACCCGGTCGACGACCTGCCAGGCGCCGCGCTTCTTCAGCCAGCTGGTGGCGAGGGCCTTGTACTCCTTGACCAGCTCGGCGACCGAGCCGGGCAGCGGATCGGGCACGTGCTCGGCGACGGTCTCGCCCTCCACCCAGAGCGCGGCTCCGGGCCCGGTGGTGCCGGCGCCGATGCGGACGCGGCCGCGGCCGCGGATCAGGGCGCCGGGGTCGCCGTCGGAGAGCCGGCCCACCTGCTCGACGGTGCCGAGCACTCCGGTCGCGGCGTACGTCCCGTCGACCCGCGGCACGAGCAGCACCCGGGGTTTCCCGCTGCCGGAGGCGGCCTGCGCCGCCTCGACCGCGGCCCGCACCTCACCGTCCGTCAGATCGAGCGGCACGACCATGCCGGGCAGCACGACCTCGTCGTCGAGCGGCAGAACGGGCAGCGTGAGCGTTGCGGACGTCGAAGCCATGATCTTCCCTCCGGCAGTGAAGTTGAGCTATGCCGACTCAATGCGTGTGAGCCCCCGCATGTTCCCCACCCCCCGTTCGCCGTCGGCGAACACAGCGTGACGGTGCCGTTCTTGCCGGTCAGCGGCCCCGGGGCGGGCGGGGGCATTCGCCCGGGCGGGCGTACAGCGTGATGGCGGCGCCGTGGGTGCGGCGGTGGGTGCAGAGGTCGAAGTGGGTGATCAGGGTCTGGCGTTTGACGGCTTCCCTCGGGAGGCGGTCGCGCGGCTGGTCCGGCGGGTCCGAGAGGGCGATCACGCGGGGGCTGTCCAGCAGGGCGGCGCGCAGGTCCGTCGAGGGCAGTTCGGTGCCCTGGAGCGTGCCCGACGCCGCCGGCGAGCGGGCCAGCGCCAGGTCGCGCAGGCCTCCGTACACCTCGGGCGAGGAGAGCAGCCACTCGCGGCGGCGGGCCGGCAGGAAGAGGACCCCGTCCCCCGGCCGGGACAGCTCGCGGACGGCGGCGGCCACCGCCACCACGTCGTCCTTGCGGCTCTCCGGCGTCCGGAGCCACAGCGACCACGGCAGGCCGAGCACCGCCACCAGCAGCACCACCCGCCACCGCGACACCAGCAGGGCAAGGCCCGCGAGGGCGTAGAGGACGTACCGGTCGACGTACCAGGGGTGGACCAGCGAGACCGCCAGCAGCACACCGGGCGGCAGCAGCAGCAACGGCAGCGCCACGCGCGCGCGTTCCCGCTCCGCGCCCCGCGCCAGGAGCAGGCCCGCGCCCGCCGCCACCGCGTACGCGAGCCAGTCCTGCCGGCCCGGCCGCCCCAGCCACCCCAGCTGCGCCCCGGCCTGGCCCGCGGCCACCACGGCGAGCGGCAGCACTCCGGCCGCGACGGCGAGCGCGCACCACCGCCAGGCCCGCCTCCGCCACGCCACCACGGCGTGTGCGGCCATGGCGAGCAGCGCGAACTGGTGCAGCCAGCAGGCGAGGAGGAGCAGGCCGGCGTACGCGACCCAGCGGCCGCGCAGCAGCGCGTACGTCGCCCACACCACGGCCGCGGCGACCAGCGCGTACGAGCGCCCCTCCTGCGCGTACTGCTGCACCGGCGGCAAGACCGCGTACGCGGTCCCCGCCGCCGCGGCCGCCCTCGGCCCGGCGCGGGTCCCCGCGACGGCCGCCACCCCGTACGCGGCCGCGGCCGTGGCCAGCACGGAGGGCAGGCGCAGTGCCCACAGGCCGCCGTCCCACACGCCGAAGACGGCGTGCATGAGGAAGTAGTGCAGGCCGTGAACGGCGTCGACGTTGCCGAGCAGCGCCCACAGCTCGCCGGCGGTGCGGTGGGCCACCTGGTGCGTGACGGACTCGTCCCGCCACATCGCGGGCCCCCGCTCCAGGCCCCAGACGCCGAGGCAGAGCGCGACGAGCCCGGGCAGCAGGGGCAGGGCGAGCCGCCAGGTGCCGCCGCGCCGCACGATGCCGCGGCGCACGGCTGCACGCCACGCGGCGGCCCGCCCGTCGAACTCCCGCCACGGGGCGGGGTCGTCTGCTGTCCGGCTGATGACGGCCTCCGGGAGGTTTCCGTTCGCGGGCGGTGGCTCCATACTCGGTGGTCGGCCAGGATCCACGGTGCGGAGGTGGGGCGTGAGCGCGTTCCGGTCGGTGTCCCTCGTTCGGCGTTCGCTGGCGGTCGCGGCCGTCGTCGGCGCGGCGGTCGCGGGGGCGGGCGGGTGCGGGGCGGGGGACCGGGACGCCGCCATGTCCCCTTCCCCGTCGGCCACTTCGGGCGGCACCCCCTCCCCGGACGACTCCCGGCCGTCGTCCGCGGCACCGTCCGCCGTGCCGTCCACCGGCGCGTCCGACACCCCTTCCGCCTCCCCCGCCAAGGCCGCCGAGCGGCTGGTGTCCGTCACCCGTACCGGGGGGTTCGCGGGCGTGCACGAGAGCGTGCTCGTCAAGGAGGACGGGGCCTACCAGCGCCTCGCGAGCGCCAAGCCCACCGACGGCGGCCGGATGACGCCCGCCGCGCTCGCCCGGCTGCGGGCCGCCCTCGCGGCGGCCGACTTCCCGCGCCAGGAGCGCGTCCAGTTCCCGGAGGAACCGGTGCGGGACGGCTTCACGTACCAGATCGTGCACGGCGGGTACGAGATCGGGGCCGCCGACCCGCTGTCGCCGTCCCTGGCCCGGGTGATCGAGGCCCTGCCCCCGTTCTCCTGAGGGTCCGCGGGCGCCGGGCCCGCGGCGCGGCCGCACCGCCTCAGGCCGCCGGGAGCCCCGTACCGTCCGCGGAGACCGACCGCAGCCTGAGGTCGAGGTACGCGCGCAGGCGCTGCGGCATGTCCGGCAGCGCGGCCGGGTCCAGGATCCACTGGATCTGGAGGCCGTCCATCATCGCGAGCAGTTCGCGGCCGACGCCCTCGCAGTCCGTGCCGGGGCGCAGCTCACCGCTCGCGATCCCGGACTCCAGCAGCTCGACGGTGTCGCCGAGCACCCGCGCGTACCGCTCCCTGAAGTAGTCGTGGGCGGGGTGGCCGGGGTCGCCGGACTCCCCCACGAGGTTGTTGAACATCCGGACGATGCCGGGGCGCCGGGTGTTGTCCCCGGCCAGCTCGACCACCCGGAGGAAGTGCTCGGCGACGGAGGCCGGGGGCTTCGTGAACAGCCGCTCGATGTCGTGCTGCTCGCTCAGCTCCAGCACGGACAGCAGCAGGTCCTCCTTGCTGCGGAAGTGGTGCAGCAGCCCGCCCTGGGTGATCCCGCAGTCGTTCGCGATGCGCGCCAGTGACGAGGCGTGGAACCCGAAGCGCGCGAAGTGCTCCACCGCGGTGTCGAGGATCTTCTGCCGGCGGGCGTCGCCCACCGCGTAGGTCCCCCGGCCTGCGCCGGGCCGGGCCGTCCGCCCCTTGTCCTGTGCCATGCGCGACACCTTAGGCGGTGCCGGAAATGCCCCCCGCCCGCACCCGTTCGTCCGGTTTCGGGCGTGATCTGGATCGCTTTTCCAAAACCTAGCACCTGCTCGGTTTTCGCACTTAGCCTGTGGCCCCGGCCGATCCGCCCCGCCGCCCCGCCCCCTCGGCCCGCCCGACTGGCCCGCCCCATCGGCCCGTTCGCCGACCTCCGGCGCCCGCCGCCCCGCCAGCCCAGGAGTACGCCCATGACCACCCCCGCCTACCGGGACGCCGCCCTCCCCGTCGACCCGCGCGTCGAGGACCTGCTCTCCCGCATGACACCGGAGGGCAAGGCCTGCCAGCTCTGTTCCCTGCTCCGGTACACCACCCCGGAGCCGGCCGGCGAGCGGCTGCTCACCCACTTCGGCCTGCTCGCCCACGAAGCCCGCGAGATGGCCCGCTGGCAGAACGCCGTGCAGGAGGCGGCCGCCCAGACCCGCCTGGGCATTCCGGTCACCGTGTCGACCGAACCGCGCCACGCCTTCACCCACATCGGCATACGGCTACCGCTCCGCCGCGTCCCGACCGGCCGGCCGGCCGCCCGGCACCGCCCGCCGTGTCCCGGCCGGCCCGCCCCCGGACCGCGAGGCACCTGACGGCCTCGCCGCGCGGGTGCCCGTCCACGCCGACGGGCACCCGCGGACCCTCCGCGCGGACGCCGGCCGCTGGGGGTCGTCGCCCTGCGGGGCAGGCCCCACCCCACCCTTCTCCCGTTCACCGGGGCGCGCCCCGGACCCCCTCCGCCCTCAAGACCCGGGCGGGCGGAGCCCCCGCAACGGGTCCGGGCGAAGCCCTGGGGGCACCTCCCAGCCCCGCAGGGCAACGACCCGCACCCGGCACGACACCGCACCCCACCCGAACCGGCACACGACACCCCACCCCACCCGTACCGCTGAAGGGACCGCCACCCCATGCGCGCCAGAACCACCGCCCTCACCGCCACCGCCGCACTGATCGCAGGACTCGGCACCACCGCCTACGCCACCCCGCCCACGCCCGCCCCCACAACGGCACCCGCCCGCCCCCTCGCCGGCATGCGCATCCTGATCTCGAACGACGACTCCATGCAGGCGGCCAAGGCCTCGAACTCCGACGGCCTCGGCCTCTACGAGCTCCGCCGCGCCATCTGCGCCGCGGGCGCAGACGTGGTCGTGATGGCGCCCTGGCAGGTGCAGAGCGGCCGCGGCACCGCCGTCACCAACGGCGGCGTGCTCCACGTCCGGCAGCGCACCGAGTTGCCCGCCGCCTACCGCGGCGACTGCTCGGGCGCCCCCTCGGGCGGCAAGGTCTTCGGCGTCTGCCTGGCCGACGGCCCCTGCGGGCCGGACACCCCGAGCGCCACCCCCGCCGACACCGTCAAGCTGGCGCTGCGCGGCGGCCTGGCGGCCAAGGCCGGCTGGACGGAGGGCCCCGACCTGGTCCTGACGGGCATCAACTCGGGCTGGAACGTCAGCGCGTCGGTCAACGACTCCGGCACCGTGGGCGCGGCCGTGGCCGCCATCGACGCGGGCGTCCCCGCCGTGGCCTTCAGCTCCTCCGGCGACCGGGACTTCGCCTCCTTTCCGCTGGTCAACTACCGGGCCCACGCCGAGTTCGGCGCCCGCTTCGTGGCGGGCCTGAAGGAAGAGGGGCTGCTCACCGACGAGTTCGCGGTCAAGGTCGACTACCCCGACGTGAGCGAGGGACAGCGGGCCAGGCCCCCGGTGTGGACCCGTGTCGGCGACGGGGCGGTCGCCTTCCACGCGTACGAGCAGCAGGGGGCCGGCGACGCCTTCCGGATCGTGCTCGGGCTGTGCGACGGCACCGGCGAGTGTGCCGAGACCCGGCGCGACGCGGACTCCACCTGGGTGCAGCGCGGCCACATCACCGTCGCGCCGCTCACCTGGGACCGCACCTACGGCACCTCCGTCGAGGGCCGCAGGGAACTGAAGCGCCTGGAGCGGTACGTCGAAGGGGGCGCCCCGCGCTCCTGACCCGGGCCGGCACGGGCGCCGGCCCGTGCCGGGGCCCGTCGCCCCCCACCCGCGGCACGGCGGCCGCGGCCCCGGCCACCCGCACAACGCGGCCCCCTCGCCGGAACCCCCGGCGCCGGGGCCGCGTTGTGCCTGGTGCCGACCCAGGCCGACTGGGCCGACCGGGCCGACCGGACCGACCCGGGCGACAGGGAGGAAAAGGCATGACGACGGCGGTGACGCTGGACCGGCGCGAGGGCCCGTACGGAGAGGTCGTCCTGCGCCGGCACGAAGGCCGGTACGAGATCATCGCGAACGGCTGCTTCCTCATGGACACCTCCGACGGCCGCTCGGAACGCCTGCTGGTGGACGCCGCCCTGGCCGGCCTCGACCCGTCCGTGACCGACCCGGCCGTGCTGATCGGAGGGCTGGGCGTCGGCTTCTCCCTGGTGCACGCCGCCGGCCAGGGGCGCTGGGGGCGGATCGCCGTCGCCGAGCGTGAGGGCGCGATCATCGACTGGCACCGCACCGGCCCCCTCGCCGAGCTGACCGCGGGGGCGCTCGCCGACCCCCGTGTCGTGATCCTGCACACGGACCTGGTGGCCCACCTGCACACCTCTGCCGACCGGTACGACGCCCTCTGCCTGGACATCGACAACGGCCCGGACTGGACGGTCACCGACGACAACCAGGGGCTCTACGGCCCGTCGGGACTGGCCGACTGCCGGGCGCGGCTGAACCCCGGGGGGGTACTGGCGGTCTGGTCGGCCCAACCGTCCGCCGCCTTCGAGGAGGCCTTGCGGAATGCCGGATTCCAGCAGGTACGGACCGAAGAGGTGCCGGTTGCCCGAGGCGTCCCGGACGTGGTGCATCTCGGTCGCAACCCCGCATAGCCGCAGGCCGACGGGTCCTCTACGCTGCTCACCGAACACGCCGGATCATTGCTAGGCAACTCCCAGGGGCGGGGCGATGGAACACACACAGACCACCCAGAACGGCGTTGCGGCGACTCCCGGCGCCCAGCGGCGCGTCCTGGTCGTCGAGGACGACCAGACGATCGCCGACGCGATCGCGGCCCGGTTGCGGGCCGAGGGCTTCCAGGTGCAGACGGCCGGTGACGGCCCGGCCGCCGTGGCGGCCGCCGAGAGCTGGCGGCCCGACCTGCTGGTCCTCGACGTGATGCTGCCCGGCTTCGACGGGCTGGAGGTCTGCCGCCGCGTGCAGGCCCAGCGCCCGCTGCCGGTCCTCATGCTCACGGCGCGCGACGACGAGACCGACATGCTGGTGGGCCTCGGCGTCGGCGCCGACGACTACATGACCAAGCCGTTCTCGATGCGCGAGCTGGCCGCCCGGGTGCACGTCCTGCTGCGCCGCGTCGAGCGGGCGGCGCTGGCCGCCCACACGCCGAGAGGCGGCACGCTCCGCCTGGGCGACCTGGAGATCGACCACGCCCAGCGCCGGGTGCGGGTCTCCGCGGAGGACGTCCACCTCACGCCGACCGAGTTCGACCTGCTGGTCTGCCTGGCCGGCACCCCGCGGGCGGTCCTCTCGCGCGAGCAGCTGCTCGCCGAGGTGTGGGACTGGGCCGACGCCTCCGGCACCCGGACCGTGGACAGCCACATCAAGGCCCTGCGCCGGAAGATCGGCGCCGAGCGGATCCGCACGGTGCACGGCGTGGGCTACGCGCTGGAGACCCCGGCGTCATGACGCCCCGGCCCGGGCCGGGGCTCCGCCCCTTCTCGATCAAGACCAAGCTCGGCACCCTCGTGGTCGTCTCGGTCTTCATCACCACGGGCCTGCTGATGGTGGCCCTGCGCACCGAGACCGAGCTGCGGTTCATCACCGTCTTCTCGGTGATCGCCTCGATGCTGATCACCCAGTTCGTGGCGCACGGGCTCACCGCGCCCCTGGACGAGATGAACACCGTCGCCCGGGCCATCTCCCACGGCGACTACACGCGCCGGGTCAGCGGTGCGGGCCGCCGCGACGAGCTGGGCGACCTGGCCGTGACGATCAACAGCATGGCCGACGACCTGGAGGCGGTGGACCGGCACCGCAAGGAGCTGGTCGCCAACGTCTCCCATGAGCTGCGCACCCCGATCGCCGCCCTGCGGGCGGTGCTGGAGAACGTGGTGGACGGCGTCTCGGCGGCCGATCCCGAGACCATGCGGACGGCACTGAAGCAGACCGAGCGGCTGGGCGGCCTGGTCGAGACCCTGCTGGACCTGTCCCGGCTGGACAACGGCGTCGTCCCGCTGCGGGCCCGCCGCTTCGAGGTGTGGCCCTACCTGTCCGGCGTGCTGAAGGAGGCCGGCCTGGCTGCGGGGCGGCGCGGGCTGGTGTCGGGCTCGGGGAACCACGCGCGGGCCGACGTACACCTGCACCTGGACGTGTTCCCGCCCGAGCTGACCGCGCACGCGGACGCCGAGCGGCTGCACCAGGTGGTGGCCAACCTGGTCGACAACGCGATCAAGCACAGCCCCCCGCACGGCCGGGTCACGGTCCGCGCCCGGCGCGGCGAGCGGCCCGGCAGCCTGACGCTGGAGGTCCTGGACGAGGGCCCCGGCATCCCCGAGTCCGAGCGGCACCGGGTCTTCGAGCGGTTCAACCGGGGCAGCGCCACGGGCGGCGACGGAGGCACCGGGCTCGGTCTGGCGATCGCCCGCTGGGCGGTCGGGCTGCACGGTGGTGACATAGGCGTGGCCGAAAGCTCGCGCGGTTGCCGGATCCGGGTCACCCTTCCGGGAGTACCCAAAGCAGCAGGTTGACGTAGGGTTCGAACAGGGAAGCTCATGATCTCGGCCACACCGTGCCGGGGATCAGGTCAAGGGTGCGGCCAGATGGCCGCAACCTCGATCGCGCGTACGCAAACCAGGCTTGTTTCCCGCCATTTCCAGCGGTGAAACCCGCCGTTCGATGTGACTTGCACGACGTAAGTCCCGCCCGGCCTGCATGACCCCGCGGGGGAGGCGTAGCCTTTATTCCCGCTGTCCACCACCTTGTGAAGCGGAAGAGGGCGGTTGCCGCCGTGTCGCCACAGTCCCCGAGTAACCCGAGCACCACGTCCGAACCAGAGGGCGGGAAGAACCCCGCCTCGGGCTTCGGCGCGAATGAGTGGCTCGTCGACGAGATCTACCAGCAGTACCTCCAGGACCCGAATTCGGTCGACCGTGCCTGGTGGGACTTCTTCGCCGATTACAAGCCCGGTGGGGGCGCCTCCGCACAGGCCGCTCCCGCGCAGGCTGCACCCGCCCCCGGTGCGGGCACCGGCTCCACCGGAGCGGCTGACACCGCGCCCTTCGTTGGCACCGACGCCACCGCCACGGGGGCGGCCGGCGCCGCGACCACGACGGTGACCTCCCAGGAGCCCGCGCCCGCGCCGGCCCCTGCTTCTGTTTCAGCTCCTGCCTCTGCTCCTGCCACCCCCTCTGGTGCTCCCGCTGTGACTGTCACGTCTCAGGCCCCGGCCGCCGCACCGGCCGCGCCTGCTCAGGCCACCCCTGCCCCCGCTGCCCCCGGTGCGAGCACCGGCTCCACCGGAGCGGCTGGCGCCGCGCCCGGCGCTGCGGCCACGCCCGCCACCGAGGCCCCCGCAGGCCCCGAACTGGTGACGCTCCGCGGCCCGGCCGCGGCCGTGGCGAAGAACATGAACGCCTCCCTCGACGTCCCGACGGCCACGTCCGTCCGCGCCGTCCCGGTGAAGCTGCTGTTCGACAACCGCATCGTCATCAACAACCACCTCAAGCGCGCCCGGGGCGGGAAGATCTCCTTCACGCACCTGATCGGCTACGCGATGGTGCAGGCGATCAAGGCCATGCCGTCGATGAACTACTCCTTCCAGGAGAAGGACGGCAAGCCCACCCTGGTCAAGCCGGAGCACGTGAACTTCGGCCTCGCGATCGACCTGGTGAAGCCGAACGGCGACCGCCAGCTCGTCGTCGCCGGCATCAAGAAGGCCGAGACCCTGAACTTCTTCGAGTTCTGGCAGGCCTACGAGGACATCGTCCGCCGCGCGCGCGTCGGCAAGCTGACGATGGACGACTTCACCGGCGTGACGGTCTCCCTGACCAACCCCGGCGGCCTCGGCACCGTCCACTCCGTGCCCCGCCTGATGCCCGGTCAGTCGGTCATCATGGGCGTCGGCTCCATGGACTACCCCGCCGAGTTCCAGGGCACCTCCCAGGACACCCTGAACAAGCTGGGCATCTCCAAGGTCATGACCCTGACCTCGACCTACGACCACCGGGTCATCCAGGGCGCGGCCTCCGGCGAGTTCCTCCGCATCGTCGCCAACCTGCTGCTCGGCGAGAACGGCTTCTACGACGACGTCTTCGAGTCGCTGCGCATCCCGTACGAGCCGGTCCGCTGGCTCCGGGACATCGACGCCTCGCACGACGACGACGTCACGAAGGCCGCCCGCGTCTTCGAGCTGATCCACTCCTACCGGGTCCGCGGCCACGTCATGGCCGACACCGACCCGCTGGAGTACAAGCAGCGCAAGCACCCCGACCTGGACATCACCGAGCACGGCCTCACCCTGTGGGACCTGGAGCGCGAGTTCGCGGTCGGCGGCTTCGCCGGCAAGTCGATGATGAAGCTGCGCGACATCCTCGGCGTGCTGCGCGACTCGTACTGCCGCACCACCGGCGTCGAGTTCATGCACATCCAGGACCCCAAGCAGCGCAAGTGGATCCAGGACCGCATCGAGCGCCCGCACACCAAGCCGGAGCGCGAGGAGCAGCTGCGCATCCTGCGCCGCCTGAACGCCGCCGAGGCGTTCGAGACCTTCCTGCAGACGAAGTACGTCGGGCAGAAGCGCTTCTCCCTGGAGGGCGGCGAGTCCGTCATCCCGCTGCTGGACGCGGTCATCGACTCCGCGGCCGAGGCCCGCCTCGACGAGGTCGCCATCGGCATGGCCCACCGCGGCCGCCTGAACGTGCTGGCGAACATCGTCGGCAAGTCGTACGCGCAGATCTTCCGCGAGTTCGAGGGCAACCTCGACCCGAAGTCGATGCACGGCTCCGGCGACGTGAAGTACCACCTGGGCGCCGAGGGCACCTTCACGGGCCTCGACGGCGAGCAGATCAAGGTCTCGCTGGTCGCCAACCCCTCCCACCTGGAGGCCGTCGACCCGGTCCTGGAGGGCGTCGTCCGCGCCAAGCAGGACGTCATCGGCAAGGCCGGCACGGACTTCACCGTCCTGCCCGTCGCCCTGCACGGCGACGCCGCGTTCGCGGGCCAGGGCGTGGTCGCCGAGACGCTGAACATGTCGCAGCTGCGCGGCTACCGCACCGGCGGCACGGTCCACATCGTCATCAACAACCAGGTCGGCTTCACCGCCGCCCCGACGTCCTCGCGCTCCTCCATGTACGCCACCGACGTGGCCCGCATGATCGAGGCGCCGATCTTCCACGTCAACGGCGACGACCCGGAGGCCGTGGTCCGTGTCGCGCGGCTCGCGTTCGAGTTCCGCCAGGCGTTCAACAAGGACGTCGTCATCGACCTCATCTGCTACCGCCGCCGCGGTCACAACGAGGCCGACAACCCGTCCTTCACGCAGCCGCTGATGTACGACCTGATCGACAAGAAGCGCTCGGTGCGCAAGCTCTACACCGAGTCCCTCATCGGTCGCGGCGACATCACGCTGGAAGAGGCCGAGCAGGCGCTGCAGGACTTCCAGGGCCAGCTGGAGAAGGTGTTCGCCGAGGTCCGCGAGGCCGCGGCCAACCCGGCGGTCGCCGCCCCGGCGCCGGCCGTCCAGCCGCAGTTCCCGGTGTCGGTGCCGACGGCGATCTCCCAGGAGGTCGTCAAGCGGATCGCCGAGTCCCAGGTCAACGTCCCCGACCGGATCACCGTCCACCCGCGCCTGCGCCCGCAGATCGAGCGCCGCGCCGCGATGATCGACGAGGGCACGATCGACTGGGCGATGGGCGAGACCCTCGCGTTCGGCTCGCTGCTGCTGGAAGGCACCCCGGTGCGCCTGTCCGGCCAGGACTCGCGCCGCGGCACCTTCGGCCAGCGCCACGCGGTGCTCGTGGACCGCGAGACCGGCGAGGACTACACCCCGCTGCTCTACCTCTCCGAGGACCAGGCGCGCTACAACGTCTACGACTCGCTGCTCTCCGAGTACGCGGCCATGGGCTTCGAGTACGGCTACTCGCTGGCCCGCCCGGACGCGCTGGTGCTCTGGGAGGCGCAGTTCGGTGACTTCGTCAACGGCGCGCAGACCGTCGTCGACGAGTTCATCTCCTCGGCCGAGCAGAAGTGGGGCCAGACCTCCGGCGTCACGCTGCTGCTGCCGCACGGCTACGAGGGCCAGGGCCCGGACCACTCGTCCGCCCGCCCGGAGCGCTTCCTCCAGATGTGCGCGCAGGACAACATGACGGTCGCCATGCCGACGCTGCCGTCGAACTACTTCCACCTGCTGCGCTGGCAGGTCCACAACCCGCACCACAAGCCGCTGATCGTCTTCACCCCGAAGTCGATGCTGCGTCTGAAGGCCGCGGCGTCCAAGGCGGAGGAGTTCACCTCGGGCTCGTTCCGTCCGGTGATCGGCGACTCCTCGGTGGACCCGAACGCGGTCCGCAAGGTCGTCTTCACCTCCGGCAAGGTCTACTACGACCTGGACGCCGAGCGGCAGAAGCGCGGCGTCACGGACACCGCGATCATCCGCCTGGAGCGCCTGTACCCGCTGCCGGGTGCGGAGATCCAGGCCGAGATCGCGAAGTACCCGAACGCCGAGAAGTACATCTGGGCGCAGGAGGAGCCGGCGAACCAGGGTGCGTGGCCGTTCATCGCGCTGAACCTGATCGACCACCTCGACCTGGCGGTCGGCGCGGACATCCCGGCCGGCGAGCGGCTGCGGCGCGTGTCGCGTCCGCACTCCTCGTCCCCGGCCGTCGGTTCCGCCAAGCGCCACCAGGCGGAGCAGGCGCAGCTGGTCGCCGAGGTCTTCGAGGCCTAGGCAGCACGTGCGGAAGGCCCGGTCCCCCGAGGGACCGGGCCTTCCGGCGTTTCCGGGCCGGGCCGGAAGGGAGCGGCCTACGGCTGCGGTTCGAAGTCCCAGTACGGCCGCACCCGCTGGCGGGCGGACACGGTGTGGACGTGCTGGGTGCCCAGCGTCCGCGTCAGCATCCGCAGTGCGTCGTCCTCGTGCTTGCCGGCCTCCTCCATGCGGCCGAGCAGGCGCAGGTCGGCGGCGAGGGCGATCTGGGCGCTGAGCACCATGGGGTGTTCGCCGCCGAGTACGGACTCGGCGGTGCGCAGGGTGTCGCGGCTGAGGTCGAGGGCGTCCTCCAGGCGGCCGGTGATGTTGCGGCAGCCGGCTGCGTTGATGGCGCAGCCCAGGGTCCACGGGTGGCGGTCGCCGAGGGCGCCCCGCATGCCGACGAGAGCCTGTTCGCTGAGGCTGAGGGCCTCTTCGCGCTCACCCTGGGCGCGCAGGACGAGCCCGAGGTTGCCGACGGTGCCGATGCTGAACGGGTGGGCGAGGCCGAGCTGGGTCTGGTAGCCGCGTACGACGTCCTCGGAGATCCGCCGGGCCTCCTCGATGTCCCCGTACTCGCGCAGGTAGGTGGCGTAGTCGGAGGCGACCATGAGGGTCCACGGGTAGTCGGAGCCGAACACCCGGGTGGAGCGTTCGAGGACGCTCCTGAGGCGGGCTCCGGCCCCGGCGATGTCGCCGGTACGGCGCAGGCACAGGCCGAGGTTGTGCTCGGCGCGCAGGGTCTGCGGGTGGTTGGTCCCGAGGACCTGGACGTTGAGGCGCAGGCCCTGTTCGAGGCGGCTGAGGGCCTCGCGGTAGCGCCCGGTGAGGCGCAGGTTCATGGCGCACGCGATGCCGGAGCTGAGGGTGGCGATGTGCCGTGGTTTCAGGACGCGTTCGCGGCGGCGCAGGGTGTCCAGGTCGAGGTCGTAGGCCTCCTGGTAGCGGCCGAGGAGGCGCAGGGCGGACGCCAGGTTGCTCTGTTCGTTGAGGGTGGTGGAGTCGTCCTCGCCGAGGAGTTCGCGGTAGGTGTCGAGGATGCCGGCGAAGAGCTCGCGGGCGTTCTCGTACCGGGCCATGCGGAGCATGACGGCGCCGTGGGAGCTGAGGGCGCGCAGGGTCTCCAGGTCGCGGTCGCCGCGTTCGGCGGTGAGGTGCTCGACGCGGGCGCGGCTGAGGGCTTCGGCCCGCTTGACGTGGCCGAGCATGCGCAGGGCGCCGCCGTAGTGGTAGCTGAGTTCGCGTACCTGGTCGTGCTGGTCGCCGAGCATGGCGCGCCAGACGCCGTCGGCCAGTTCGGACAGGCGGAGGCAGGTGCGGTACTCGCCGGCGAGGAGCAGGTAGCGCAGGCAGTGCAGGAAGAAGGTCTGGATCCGCGGGTTGGTGCTGCTGATGACGCCGGAGGGTTCGAGGTGCGGGATGAGTTCGGCGTACCGGGGCCAGCGGCGGGAGTCGGAGGGGCGGCCGGGGTCGGCGGCGGCCAGTACCTGGCGCACGGCGCGGGCGAGCGGTACGGCCTCCTCCTCGCCGAGGTTCTCGCGGACGATCGTGTGGACCATGCGGTGCAGCTGGACGCTCTCCAGGCCGCCGCCGCCCTCGTCGACGGCGAGGTCGGAGTATTCGAGGCGGACCACGGAGAACTGCACGAGCTTGTTGAGCGCGGCGTTCCAGCGGATCTGGTCGTTGATGAGGCCGGAGAGCTCTTCGGGGACGTCGTCGGCGGTGAACTCGCGCAGCAGGCGCAGGGGTACCGGGCCGGGGGCGAAGAAGACGAAGAGCCGGAGCAGGGCGAGGGCGTCCGGGTAGTTCTCGCGGACGTTGTTGAGGAGTATGGCCAGCGCCGTGGGGAACGGCAGCGGGTAGTCCTCGGAGAGGGTCACGGCCTCGGGCGAGTCCAGGCGCCGCTGGAGGAGGGTGAGGTAGTCCCCGACGGTGAGCGGTGAGGCGGCGAGCCAGCCGGCGGTCTGGTCGAGGGCGAGGGGGTAGTCCTCCAGGGCCTCGGCGAGCTGGTCGGCCTCGTCGGGGCTGAGGCGCTGGGCGCGGCGGCGGATGAAGGTGATGGACTCGGGCCGGGCGTAGAGGGGGACCTCGACGAGGCTGGTGTGGCGGGCGGCCCAGTCGCGGTTGCGCGAGGTGATGATGACGTGGCCGGGGCCGCTGGGCAGCAGGTCGGTGAGGTCGTCGGGGTTGTCGCAGCCGTCGAAGACGATGAGCCAGCGGCCGTACGGGCTGCCGCGGCGGAGTGCTTCGAGGGTGGCGCGGATCTGCTCGCCGTAGCTGCCGGTGCCGAGGGGCAGGTCGAGGGCGGGGGCGAGGTCGGCGAGGCGTTCGCGGAGGGTGGGGCGGTCCTCGGCGGGGACCCACCAGACGATGTCGTACTCGGAGGCGAAGCGGTAGGCGTACTCGGTGGCGACCTGGGTCTTGCCGACGCCGGAGAGGCCGAGGAGGGTGACGGCGGCGGCGCCGGACGGGGCCTGGACGAGGGCGTTGCGGAGGTTGCCGATGACGTCGTTGCGGCCGGTGAAGCGGGGGTTGCGGCGCGGGACGCGGCCCCAGACCTCGGGCGGGTCGTTGGGGAAGCGGGGGCCGCGGCGGCCGGACTCGGTGCCGATGCGGTCGGTCGGCAGGTCGAGGCGGCGCAGGACGCGGTACTCGGCCTCGTAGGCGTCGATGCCCCAGAGTTCGACGTGTTCGAGGGCGGCGGTGGCGGCGGGGAGCTGGGCGTCGGTGAGGCTGACGGCGGCGAAGCGGTCGGGGTGGTTGCCGGTGACGGTGCGCAGGGCGGCGTTCCACTCCTCCACGGTGTGGGTGCCGACGGAGAAGTAGCGCTCGCTGAGCACGATCAGGACGCGGCCGCTGGCGCGGGCGAGGTCTTCGAGGGCCTCGGTGAGTCCGGGGCTGCGCTGGGGGTCCCAGCGCTGGAGGGTCGCGCGGTGGCCGTGTTCCTCCAGCCGGTGGGCGATCCACGCGGCCCAGGGGCGGTTGAAGCCCGCGAAGCTGATGACGAAGTGCTGGGGTGCGCCTTCGCGGTCCTGCCGACTACCAGTCATGCGACCGTCTCCAAGTGGGGTTCCCCCGGACGGTGGTGCGGGGGAGGGGCCTGGACGGGGGGAAAGATACCGCAGGTCACGGGAGGTCAACCCGGTGTGACGGCGGCGAGTTCGGGGTGGGCCTCGGCCCAGCCCCGTCGCTCGCGGGCGAGGGCGGCGCGGGCGGTGGCGTACTGGTCGCCGGGGGGCGGCAGCTCGTCCATGGCGGTCTCGGCCTCGGCCATGGCGCGGGTGAACTCGCGTCCGGCTGTCGTGAGTTGCGGGGAGCGCTGGAGTCCGGGCAGGACGGCGGCCACCTGGGCGCGGTGGCGGGCGTGGGCGGCCCAGGCGCCGCGGGCGCCGTAGAGGGCGGCGCGCTGCCAGTAGCGGGCCAGGGCCAGGTGGGCGTACGTGCCGTGGAGAAGTCCCTCGAACGGGCGCGGGTCGCTGCGCCAGGGGGCCCAGTGGCGGGGGGTGCGGTCGGCGGTGTGGAGGGTGACCAGGTCGCCGAGGGCGGCGAGCTTCCCGTGCTGGAGTTCGTGGACCAGGGTGGCGGCCAGGGCGGGCGGCGACTGGACCCGGACGAGGACGGTGCCGGGCGCGGCGGGCAGGGTGGCGCCGCTGGAGCGGGAGGCGCCGGCGAGCGGCACGATCGAGCGGAGCAGTCCGGCGGCCTCGGCGGCGCGGGCGGGGTCGTAGCGGTCGAGGAGGGTGAGGGCCGCGGACCACTGGGTGTCCCAGCGGCGGTGGCCGCGGGGGGTGAGCCGGCGGGCCGGCTGGGTGGCGTGGTGTCCGGCGGGTGCGCGGTACGGGTCGAGGTCGTCCAGGACGGTCCGGCCGCCCGGCAGTACGTGCAGGGGCAGGGCGGCGGGGTCCTGCGGGTCCCAGGAGCGTTCGGTGAGGGCGAAGGTGCCGGGGCGGGTCGGGCGCAGGAGGCCGAGGGTGGGCAGGGCGAGGCGGCCCTGGACGGGCCGCAGGGCGGTCTTGAAGGAGACTCCGGCGCGCAGGGCGGCTGCCACGGCGAGGGCGCCGAGGTGGCCGAGGTCGGGCGGGGGCGCGTCGCCGTCGGGGGCGTGCAGGCGGCGCAGGGTCTCCTCGGCCCAGACGCCGGTGGAGGGGTAGTGCAGGACGTCGTGGACGGCCGTGGGGTCGTGGCGTTCGGCCTCTTCCAGGAGGGCCCAGTGGTCGGCCGGTTCGGATCCGGGCGCGGCGTCGAGCACGGCCCGCAGCAGCAGGAGGCGCTTGCTGTGGCGGGCGTGGCGCAGCAGCCGGGCGCCCTCGGCGGAGGGTTCGGTGCTGGCCAGGTCGCGCAGGACGGGGCCGTCGGCGCTGAGGGGTGCGGGCAGGGACGTGCCGGTCACGAGGCGAGCTCCTGGGCGGGTTCCGCGGTGGCGGCCGCGTGGAGGGCGCCGGCGATGTGCCGGATGAGGACCTGGAGGTCGGCGCAGTACACCGAGGGGTGCCGGAAGCCGGAGCGGGCGCGGTAGCGGTGCGGGTAGAGGCCGCCGCCGCAGACGGCGAGGAGTTCGCAGCCGTGGCACTCGGGAGCGAGCGCCGCGCTGCCGAGCTGGCGGGCGGCGAGGCCGGGGTGGTCGAGGAGGTCGTCGAAGCTGTGGGTGTCGAGCCGCATGCCGGTGTCGGCGGCGCCCTCGTAGGCCGATTTGAGGGTGTCGGCCTGTTCGAGGCCGCCGTCGGTCTCGACGACCGCGGTGGCGGCGGGTGCGAGACCGAGGGCCTCGCTGGCGCTGGGCAGGCCGAGCAGCAGGGCGATGACCTCCTCGAAGAGCCGGACGCGGGTACGCCGTACCTCGCCCTGCCACCACTGGTCGAAGACGGCCGTGAGCCAGTCGCCGTACGGGGTGCGGCCGGGTACGGCGCCCGGGGGCGGGGTGCTCCAGTTGGCCAGGGGCAGCAGCAGGCCGATGGAGGGCGGGCCGAAGGCGAGCAGGGAGCGGTACGTCTCCACCGGGTCCTGGCGCAGGTCGACGACGCAGAGCAGTCCGGCGTAGCTCTCGGGGTGCCGGGCCAGCAGGCGCAGGCCCCGTGCGATGGCGGCGAAGGCGGGCCGGCCGGAGTGGTCGACGCGGCGGGCGTTGTGGCCGGGCAGGCCGCCGTCGACGCTGACGCCGACCCTGATCCCGGCGGCGGCGAGGGCGTCGAGGCGGCGGGGGGTGAGAAGGGTGGCGTTGGTCTGCACGGTGGCGGTGAGCCGGGTGCCGGGGTCGAGGGCGGCGCGTACCCGGTCGACGGGCCCGGTGAGTTCGGCGGCGGGGGCGAGCAGGGGTTCCCCGCCGTGCAGGACGAGGTCCACGCGGGGGAGGCGGTGGGCGCGGGCGTGCTCGGCGATCCGGCGGGCGGCGAGGTCCTGGGTGGCGGGGGCCATCACGGCGGGACGGGCGCGCCAGGACTGGTCGGCCATCGTGTAGACGTAGCAGTAGGTGCAGGCGAGGTTGCACCGGCTGTGGGTCTTGAGGACGAACTGGCGCAGCGGGTGGGGCCGGTGGCCGGCCGCGCGGAGGGCGGGCACGTCGAGCCGCGCGTAGGGCCACGCCGCCTGCCGCCGGTGCACGGCGTCCACCCCCGCGGCGCGCGTGGCGGGGCCCGCCGCCGCGCTCCTCTCGGATTCCCGCGCCTCCCCACCGGTCCCGCGCCACCCCGGGGTGCCCGGAGCACTGCCGCTCCCCCCACCGGCCGGTTCCGCCGCCGCCCGGAGGTCCGTCTGCCCGCCTGCGGCCCCGGCGGCGAGAGGCCTCGCCACCCGTCCGTCCGCGTCGAGCCCGCCCCACGCGGGCGCGTCCGGCAGCACGCCGGGCACCCCACAGGCCGGTTCCGCCGCCGCCCGGACGTCCGCCGGCGCCCGCGTCTCCGCGGCCGGGGTGGCCTGCGCGGAAGCGTTCGGAGCCCGGCCGTTCGCCCCGCCGACCGGTTCCGGCGTCCCGCAGGCATCGGCATGCGCGGGGGGAAGCGCGCCCGCGAAGAGTTCCGCGGCTGCCCTCGCGGGCGGCCCGAGGCCCACCCGGCCAGAGGCGTCGTGGACCGCGCGGGGTGCGTCAGCGGCCGGCGCGCGCGCCGTGCGTGCGTCCGGTCGCACGGCTGCGGCTGTGGGGCGGGCCGCAGCACGCGCATCGGGGTCGGGGCCGCCCCACCCGGGCACGTCCAGGGCGGCGCTGTGCACCCCCCGGGCCGGTTTCGCGGCCGCGTGGGCGTCCGCCTGCGTGCCGGGGCCCGCTTCCGCGACGACATCCGCGGCCGCCCGCGCCGACGCCCCGAGACCCGACTGCCCGAAGGCGCCGGGGATCCCACCGGTCGGCTCGCCCGCCGTGCCGGCGGCCGTACGCGCGCACGCGGCCCCGGCCGTGAGAGGGGCCGCCGCCCGTGCGTCCGCGTCGAGGCCGTGCTGCGTGGGGGCGTCCGGGGCTCCGGCGTCCTCCCCGACGGGACGCGGCGTGGCGGCGCCCCCTCCCGCGCTGGTCCTCATCGGCTGCCCCTCCCCCCGCGGACGTTCCATCCCTGCCCTGCGCCCCCGGCCCCCTAACGGCGGAAAGCGGTCAACTGCCTTCGGGTCAGGAGGCCTTCTGGTCGTAGTCGCAGAGCACTTCGGCGGGGTGGCTGACCCGCTCCACCATGCCCTCGATCACCTCCGCCAGGACCGCGTGGTCGATGCCGCGCAGCGTGGCCAGATCCAGCCCGGAGAGATCGGGCAGCAGCCCGCGGCACGCTCGCCCGGCCGGTTCATGACGGGTTGTCACCATCAGCTCCTTCTCCCCCTGTTGAATCGACCGTCTGTACGGTCCAGTCCACTTTCCCAAGCTCCGGCCCCCGGAAACAGCGGCGCTCAGGAGGCGGTTCCCAGCGCACGGACCCGCGCACGGACGGCCGCGCGGCGCTCCGCGTCGGGACCCGTCGCGGTGCCGCCCGGGTCGAGCCGCTGCCACAGCTCCAGCGCCGCGCGGTACGCGTCGAGCGCGGCCCGGGGCCGGCCGAGCCGCTCCAGCACCTCGCCGCGCAGCTCCTGCACGCGCGCCGCGAGGGCCTGGGCGGTGCCGCGCCGGTCGCCCTGGTCCGTCTCCAGGGCGGCGCGCCAGGCCCGGCGGTACGAGTCGGCGGCCCGCTCCAGGCGGTCCGCGGACCTGGTGTGGGCGTGGATCTCCTGCTGGAGGTCGCCGTGCTCGCGCCAGGCCCCTGCCTCCTCCAGGGGGCTCCGGCTCTGCCGTACGGCCAGCTCCAGCAGGTACTCCGCCTCCCGCAGATCCACCAGGTCCCCCTCGTGCGCGTGGCGCAGCCGCAGTCCCGCGGCCAGCCGCGACAGCCGCCGGGCGGCGCGGGCGTCGGACCGGGGCACGGCGGCGCGGCTCTCGCGCAGCACGCGGACGGCGGCGGAGACGAACCGGCGCCCGTCCGCGGCCCGGGCCCGCTCCAGCAGCACGTCGCCCCATTCGGGCAGCAGCTCGCCGTACGCCTCGGCGTCCCGCGGGATCAGCCTGCGGGCCCTGGCGTACGCGTCGGCCGCCTCCTCCAGCGCCCCGGGCACCCCGTCCCGCGCGTACCGGGCCCGGTGCACCCGCGCCAGGCAGACCAGCCCGGCCAGCCGCAGCTCCGGGTCACCCTCCGCCTCGTCCAGCGCCTCGGCCAGCAGCCCGGGGGCTTCACCGAGCCGCTCGGGCAGGTGCCTCAGGGCGGTGGCCAGGTCGAGCCGGGCCCGCGCCCGCTCCAGCCGCTCCGCCACCCCAGGACCCGCATCGCGGCCGCCCCCGGGGTCACCGCCGGGACCGGCTCCGGGCAGCCCGGCGAGCCCCGCCGCCAGCCGCACCGCGGCCCGGCCGGCCAGCTCCACCCGCTCGTCGTCGTCCCCGGCGCGGTCCGCCAGCCCGAGGAGCACCCGCCCCAGCACCAGGTCGAGCCCCGCATCGGGCGCACCGCCCAGGGCCCGCTCCGCCCGCTCGAACTCCTCCAGCGCGGCCTGCGCCTCCCGCAGGGCCTCCGGGTCGTCCCGCAGCCCGGCCAGCCGGCCCAGTGCCCCGGCCCGCCGCAGCACGCAGTCCCGCCGCAGCCCGCGCTCGACGCCCGGCACCGCACCGACGGCGGTGAACTCCCGGTCGGCTGCGGCCAGCAGCTCCGCCGCGGCCCCGGGATCCCCGGCCGCCCCGGCGGCGGGGTCGGTGGCCCGCTCGTACAGCACCCGGCCCAGCACCGCCCGCGCCCGGACCATGCCGGGCAGGTGGGACACGGTGCGGGTGACCCGCTCGGCCTCGGCCAGGAGTTCGGGGTCGCGCTGAGCGCCCCAGAGGGTCAGCAGCGCGCCGGCCAGCTCGGTCTCGGCCTCCCCCGCGGTGTTCCCGGGCCCGGCCGGCACGGCGGTGGCCCGCCGCAGCACCGTCACGGCCTGGTGCAGGGCGTTGCGGCTGCCGTCCCGGTGGAACACGGCGAGCCGGTCCCGGGCGATGGCCAGCGCCTCCTCCCGGGTCGGGGCCGGGGTGTGCCGGTCCTCCGCCCCGTCGGCCACGGCCGGCGGCTGCGGCACGTACCGGCGCACCACCTTCGCGGACACCTGGGCGAAGGCCTGCGGGAGCCGGGCGGCGGGGAGCCGGGGCGGCTCGGTCCCGCCGTCCGGACCCGCGGCGGGCACCGGCACCCCGGTCAGCTCGGCGACGGCCAGCGCGGGGAAGTTGCGGACGCCCCGGCCGAAGTGCTGGAGCACGTACTCGGAGCAGTGCTTGAGGACGAGGGCCGCCTCGTCCCGGCCCAGCGGGCCCAGCAGCACGTCCTGGACGCCCTCGACGAACTCGTACCACTCCCCCGGCACCGGACCGCTGCGCCGCAGCAGTCCGCTGAGCAGCACCTCGGCAAGGTCGGAGGGCTCGGAGTCCGGCAGCATCGTGCGCTGCACCAGCCGCATGACCGGCAGGTTCAGAGGCGCGGCGGACAGGTAGACGGCCAGCTGCACGGCCCGGGGCGCGGCCGAGGAGCGGAACCGGCGGACCAGTTCGCGGGGCGGCCGGGCAACCCGGGGCGGCGGCAGCGGCACGCCCGGGTGGTCGGCCAGGACGCGTCCCACCTCGGCCGGCACCCCGCCCCCGCCGAGCCCCGCGACGAGCCGCGCCCAGGCGCCGAGCGCGGGCGCGCTGGGCGGCAGCACGGGCACGGCCAGGCCGCCCGTGGGACGGCCGTGCGGGGTGGGCCGGTCGGGCTCGAAGGACAGCGAGCCGGACGGATCCTCGGTGCGGGCGAGCCGGCCCCGCTCGGTGGGCAGCCAGGTGCGGCTCCACAGGCGCTGGGGCAGCGGCTGGACGATGACGGACGGCGTGCACTCGGTCCACCGGTGCAGCAGGCGCTGCGCCTCGCCCTCCCGCCACACGGGCCCGGCGCAGTCGCTGACCAGCATGGTGAGGCCGCGCCCGGTGGGGTCGCGCAGCCGGTCCCCCGACCAGACCCGGGTGCCGGGACCGGGTGCGCGGCCGACGGCGGCGGTGCCCTCCGGCAGCCGGTGGAGGTAGTGGACCTGCACGTCGCGGAAGGCGCCCAACCGCTCGCAGACCGCCCGCAGGTCGTCGAACATGTCCCGCCAGACGGCCATGGACGGGGAGGCGTCCATGACCAGCCTGAGCGTGGTCTCCCGGCGGGTCTCGGGCCGCATGACCGGGATGGCCAGGCCCAGGGCGCGGGCGCTGGCCTCGGCGGTGGCCTCCTCGTCGAGCACCAGGCGGGCGGGCGGCGCGGGGGGCCTGCGGCGCTGGAGGACGCGCAGGGCCCGCTGGATGTCCTGGATGCGGGGCAGGGCGCCGGCCGCGGGGACCCGTACGGGCACGGCGGTCCGCGGCACGACGGGTGCCGCGGAGGGGACCGGGGCGGGCGCGGAGCGGTCCTCCGGATACAGGGCGACGACCCCGTCCGCCTCGCGCGCCGGCGGCGCTACGGGCGGCCTGCCGGGCACCGGGACGGCGTCCTCCCGCCCGGGCTCCCCCGGTTCGGCTCCGGGGCCGCCCTCACCGGCCGGCGGGACGTCCCCACCGGTCCGCCGGGCCGCCAGCCAGAGGGCGTCGGCGAGTTCCTCGGCCGACGGGTCGAGCCCGGCGGCTCGCAGCAGCCGGGCGAGCCTGCGGAGTTCGGGCGCGGTCACGGGGGGTCACCTCGAACGGTCGAGGCGCTGGATGAGCAGGTCGGCGAGGTCCTCCCGGGTGGGCGGGGCGGCGTGGTGGGTGAGGTAGATCGCGTTCAGCAGCTGGTCGGCGGCGACCAGTTCGGTCTGGGCCCGGCCGAGGAACTCCCGGATCAGGTCGGCGCCGAGCCGGGCGGCCTCCTCGCCGAGGTGGGCCGTGACCATGGTGGCCAACCGCTTCTCGCCGGGCGGGCCCAGCTTGAGCTGGATGCACCGGCGGAGCAGGGCGGCGGGGAACTCCCGCTCGCCGTTACTGGTCAGGATGATGAACGGGAAGGCCCGGCAGCGGATCCGGCCGTCCCGGACGGTGACCTTCGCACCGTCGTCGGTCAGCACCTGCACCTCGGGCTCGATGTCGGCCACCCGCTCCAGCTCGGGTATCGCGAACTCCCCTTCCTCCAGGACGTTGAGGAGGTCGTTCGGCAGGTCGATGTCGCTCTTGTCCAGCTCGTCGATGAGCAGCACGCGCGGCCGCTCGGTGGGCAGCAGGGCGGTCCCGAGGGGCCCGAGCCGGATGTACCTGCCGATCCCCGGCGCGCCGCCGAGCTGTACGTCCTGAAGCCGGGCGATGGCGTCGTACCGGTACAGCCCCTCCTGGAGCACGGTCCGCGACACCACGGGCCAGCGCAGCACCCGGCCGAGCTTCAGCTCGTGGGCGACCGCGTGGGCGAGGGTCGACTTGCCGGTACCGGGATGCCCGGTGACGAGCAACGGCCGCCGCAGGTAGAGAGCAGCGTTGACGGCCTCCAACTCCTCCGGCTCGGGCCGGTGCAACTCGGCGGCGTGCCGGTGCGCCCCGAGCCGCCGCGTGGCGGCCGTCGCGGACTCCTCGGAACCGGGCCCCGCCTCGACGGGAGGCCCCCCGTCGAAGTCCCGCCAGGGCGGCGGCGGTGGCAGTTCGTCGATCCGGTCGTGCGGCTCGCCGACTCCGCGGTAGATGAGCCATTCCTCACTCACGTGCGCCTCCTGACGCCGTCGCCATAGTCGCCCCCGTCCCACCGCCGCCCCCGCGCCGACGCCCCCGCCCCGGCGGAGAACCCTCCCCTGCCGGCACGCCCCCTGTACGCACACCGGCCCCCGGGCTGCCTGACGCGCACCTGCCCCTGTGCCCGCACTCCACTCCGGCCCACCCCCCTTGGCCACCCAGGTGGGTCGTGTGGTGTGTGGGGAAGGTGCTTGACCCGTCGTGGCAGGCTGGACCGGAGGCAGGCCCGGGCCTGGGGTGGCCGAAGGCCAGGGCGAAGCGCACGAGCCTCCCGGCAGGGGGCCACATCCCCGCGACCGGTGTCCCGCCCCACCCCAAGCCGCACCTCACTCCGGCCCACTCCCCTTGGCAGGGCCAGGTGGGTCGTGTGGTGTGTGGGGAAGGTGCTTGAGGCGTCGTGGCAGGCTGGTCCGGAGGCAGGCCCGGGCCTGGGGTGGCCGAAGGCCAGGGCGAAGCCCCAAAGCCCCAGGGGTGGGCCTGCCGCTGGGCCTGCAGGCCACGACGCGTCAAGCACCGAGGGGACCCACACACCACACGACCCACCACCGAAGCTCCGGCGACCGTCACCCGAAGCTCCGGCGGCCGTAACAGCCGGCAGCGCCGGCGACCACCCAAACCCCACGCCCGCCCCCAAGCCCCCCGCCCACTCACAAATCCCCCTGCAGCGGTTCGTCGTCTGGCAGTGGGCGTGCCGGGTCGTCCCAGACCAGTCCCATCCCCGCGGCCCAGTACGCATCCGGGTCCCGCCCGTGCGCCCGTATCCGCAGCGCCTGCATCCGCAGCGGCAGCGCGTCACCGCGCACCGCCTCGGCCAGCTCCTCGCGCACCCCGCGGTGGAAGGGCGCGCACGATGCTCCGCCGAGCGGCGGGCGCCGGCACAGCAGCACCCCGTACCCGGCGCGCTGCACGGCGTGGAGGGAGCCCATCCGACAGTGCACGGCCACCGTGTGCTCGGGCAGGGCGGTCAGCCAGCCGAACGGCGGGGTACGGGGCCGCCCGCCCCGGCAGTCCGCGCGGCCCTCCAGCACCGGGCCGGCCATCACCCGCGCCCACCGCTCCGCCCGCCGCCGAAAATCCTCACCGACCTCCCCCAGCCCAGCCCCAGGCCCAGCCCCAGGCCCACCCCCCGCTCCAACCCCAAGCCCAACCCCCACGCCACCCACCGACCCCGACCCGCCCCCACCCGGGTACCGGAACACCACCGGCCGCTGCACCCCGAGCGGCACCCCGCCGGCCACCGTCCACTCGTCGACGTCGAGGGTGAACAGCTCGGGCGCCACGGCCACTTCCAGGAGCGCGGCCGCGTCGGCGGTGTCGCACCGCCGGAACCCCTCGGCCAGCGGTGCCCGCAGCGCGTCCGGCAGACCGTGCAGGGTGGCCCGTACGCCCGAGTCGACCGGCGCCACGTGCTCAGGACCCAGCAGCACCGAGACCCGCCAGTCGTACACGTCCTCCCAGCCGTGCGCCCAGGCCTCCAGCAGCACGCTGGGGCCGGCGGGCAGGCCGGTGCCGTACGGGGAGGGCGGGGCGGCACCGGCGGCCGGGACGTGGCCGTGGGCCGGCCGGGCGCGCAGCCCGGCCTCGTGGCGGTCGCCGAGCTCCTTCCGCAACCCGCGCCAGAAGCGGCCGCCGGCGGTCTCGTACACCCAGTCCCACAGGTCCTCGTCGGCGCCGGGCGCGACCGGCTCGCGGTGCTCGGCGAGGGACACCTCGGTGGCGTAGCGGAGCATGGCCGCGGCCTCGCCGCCCGCGCCGGGCGGGTCGTAGAGCATGCCCAGGCCGTCCCGCCAGCTCAACGGCGCCGGGGTCAGGCCGGTCCACTCCTCACCGCGCACCCTGTCGACCAGGCTCTGGACCGCCTCGGAGGAGGCGGGCGGCGGGAGTTCGGCGAGCAGCCCGGTCAGCGTGACGCGCTCGGCCGCGGTCAGCCGAGGGCCGCCGCCCATGCCGCCGCCCCCCAGGCCACCTCCGCCCAGCCCACCTCCCCCCAGGCCACCTCCGCCCAGCCCACCTCCCCCCAGACCGCCTCCACCCACCCCACCACCCTCCATCTGGAGCCTGAGCTGGGCATCGGTCCAGGTGGGGCGGGTGTTCTGGTCGCTCTGGTGCTGGTCGGAGTGGTGCCGGTCGTGGGCCCGCATGACCCGGCGGTACAGGCCCATCCGGCTCTTGGCGGACATCGGGAGGGTGCGGAGCTGGGTGACGGCGACTGCCAGCCCGCCGCCGAGGTCGTTGCGGCGGGCCTTGACCACCCCGATGACCTCGCCGCGCTCCAGGTCGACCACCGGGCCGCCGGACATCCCCGGTTCGATCTCGTCCTCGGCGCCGAGCCGGAGCAGGGTCCCGCGCCCGGCCTCGCCGCGCAGCCGGGTGGGGCGGCCGGTGATGTCGGGGAGGCCTGTGTCGTCCGTGCATCCGAAGTACGCGACCTCGGCGAACCGGTTGACCCGTGGCCGGTCGGTGAGCCAGACGCAGGCGTGGTCGACGGGGTCGAGGACGCGGACGAGCGCGAGGTCGGGCGCGGGCCACATCCCGGCCGGCCGCAGCTCGCCCGCCGTCTCCGGCAGGACGCACTCGACGCGGCCGGCCACGGTGCCGGTCGCGCCGCTGTCGCCGGAGGCGAAGGTGATGCCGATCTCCCGGCCGACGATCCGCACCGCGCCACCCCCTCCCTCCCCGACGACGTGCGCGCACGTCAGGACCCAGCCGGGGGCGATGAAGAAGCCGCTCCCCCAGGTGTCGTCGGTCCTGGGTTCCCCATACCCGTCGGGCGGGGCGTGGACGCGTACGGTCGCGGCCAGGACCAGGGGATCGAGGATCTCGAAGGCGGCGCGCCCGGAGTCGCCCGTGCGCCCGTACGTCACCCCCGTGCCCCCTCCGCCGCACGCCGGCCCTCAGGCTCGTCGGGCTCGTCGGGCTCGTCGGATCGCCAGGTGAGGGTGATCGTGAGGGCGGCCTTCCCCTCGCCGCCGGCGAGCAGGGAGACGATCTTCCCGCCTTTGACGGTCAGCTCGATGCCGAAGGCGACGCTGACTTCCTGGGGTTCGAGGCCGTCGGTGGCGCTGCGCACGCTGCCGGCAACGCCGCGGATGAGGTCGTCGAGCCCGGCGACCTGGAGTGCCACCCGCTCGGAGAGCCTGCCGGTGTCGGTGTACTTGCCCTGGCCGGGCACCGCGGGCAGCTGGTCGGCTCCGTCGACGCGCACGAACACGGTCCGGCCGTCCAGCTCGATGCTGGTCAGCCCGTCGGACGTTCCCAATTCCCGCCCCCGCCCCCCGTGGGCCAACCTGCCTCCGGCCCAAGCGTGTTGAAGCAGTTCAGGCTAGCGCCGCCCGGGGGCGCGCGCGAGGCTCCCGGGAAATGCGGATTATCCTGGCCGGGAATGACCCCCACTCGACACGGAGCCTGTTGTGTACTTCACCGATCGCGGCATCGAGGAGCTGGAGAAGCGGCGCGGCGAGGAGGAGATCACCTTCGAGTGGCTCGCCGAACAGCTCCGCACCTTCGTCGACCTCAACCCGGACTTCGAGGTGCCGGTGGAGCGCCTGGCGACCTGGCTGGCCCGCCTGGACGACGAGGACGAGGACGAGTAGCGCGCGGTCGCAGCCCCGACCACCCGGCCGCAGCGCCGAACAGGAACCGGGCAGCCCCCAGGCGGACACACGAGAGGCCCGGCCGGAGCGTACTCCGGCCGGGCCTTCGCGTCGCTGGGCAGCCGTGGACCTGGTGGTCAGGCCTCGCGGGGCAGCCGCGGGCCTGGTCAGGCCTGCTTGGTCTCCCAGAAGATGCGGTCGATCTCGGCGATGAGCTCAAGCGCCTTCTCACCGGTCTTCGGGTCGTTCGACGCCTTGGCGGCCGAGAGGGCCTTCAGGGTGTCGTTGACCAGCGTGTGCAGCTGCGGGTACTTCTCGAAGTGCGGGGGCTTGAAGTAGTCGCTCCACAGCACCGAGACGTGGTGCTTCGCGAGCTCCGCGCGCTGCTCCTTGATGACAATGGCGCGGGCGCGGAAGTCGGCGTCCTCGTTGGCCTGGTACTTCTCCTGGACGGCCTTGACCGACTCGGCCTCGATGCGGGCCTGGGCCGGGTCGTAGACACCGCAGGGCAGGTCGCAGTGGGCGCTGACCTTCACCTTGGGGGCAAACAGGCGGGAAAGCATTGAGCTTGTCCTCCTCGTGATCGTCTTCTCAGGTGGGAGATTACTCCGTGAGAAAGCCGATTTCGCGGCCGCCCCCATGGGCTTAGGACAAAAGTCCAGGGTCAGGATGGGACCGGTGAGCGAACGTACGGATTCGCCGTGGGCGTGCCGGGAGGTGTCACGTGCCGAAGGGGTGGCCACAGGGCTGGCCGAAGAGCCGGCCGAAGGGCTGGGTGTCGAAGGTGCCGTTGCGGATGCCCCTGCGGGTGCCGTTCCAGACCGTGGAGGTGTCGGGGCCCTCGATGGTGCCGACGCTGTACGACGGAGACTGGTTGCTCGTGCGGTACGGGGCTGCCGTGCGCCCCGGCCGGGTCGTGATCCTGCGCCACCCCTTCCAGCAGGACCTGCTGGTGGTCAAGCGGGCCACCGAGCGGCGGGACGGCGGCTGGTGGGTGCTGGGCGACAACGCGTTCGCGGGCGGTGACAGCACGGACTACGGCACGGTCCCCGAGGAGCTGGTCCTGGCGACCGTACGGCTGCGCTTCCGCCCGCGGCGACCCGATCAGACCTCGCTCTCCGCGCGGCTCTCCTGGGCGCTGTCGGCGCTGCGGCCGGTGCTCTCCGACCGCTCGGCCTCCAGGCGCTTGCGGGCGCGGTAGGCGGCGACGTTCGCGCGGGTGGCACAGCGGTCGGAGCAGTAGCGGCGCGACCGGTTGGTCGAGGTGTCGAGGTAGGCGTTGCGACAGGGCGCGGCCTGGCAGAGGCCGAGGCGGTCGGCGCCGTACTCGGTGAGGTGGAAGGCCAGCCCCATGGAGGCGATGGCGGCGTACCCCGCGGTGGCGTTGGAGGGGTGGTCGGCGAGGTGCATGTGCCAGCGCGGCCGGCCCTCCTCGTCGAGGTAATCGTGCCCGGAGATCTGCGGGCTGACGGGGAACTCCAGGAGCAGCGAGTTGAGCAGGTCGACCGCGAGGGTCTGGTCGCCGGTGTCGGCGGCCTCGAAGATCGCGCGGAGCCGGGCGCGGACCGACCGGAAACGGGTGACGTCGGCGTCCGTGGCACGCCGGGCCGCCGGGGAGCCGTCACCGAAGAGGGCGCGGACCGCCTCCACGGAGGTGAGCGTGTCCTTGTTGCGGGCCGGCTCCTCGCTGTTGACCAGGCGCACGGCGTAGTCCGAGTAATAGGCCAGTTCCACTTGTAGTCCTTAACGGCGGCAGTCTAGGTTCAGTAACGACTGACAGTGCTTCGAGGGTATTACGTACAGAGGGGTTCGGGATGGCCGAGACGACGACCGGTACCGACTGGCAGGCCTGGCAGGAGAGCTGGGACCGCCAGCAGGAGTGGTACATGCCGGACCGCGAGGAGCGCTTCCGCGTCATGCTGGACATGGTCGAGGCCCTGGTGGGCCCCGCACCGCGCATCCTCGATCTGGCGTGCGGTACGGGAAGTATCACGGATCGGGCCCTCCGGCGGTTCCCGGATGCCGTGAGCACCGGGGTGGATCTGGACCCGGCTCTGCTGGCCATCGCCGAGGGGCACTTCGCGGGGGACCCCCGGGTCACCTTCGTCACCGCGGACCTCAAGGACCCCGAGTGGGCGGCGCGGCTCCCGTACGACTCCTACGACGCCGTGCTGACCGCCACGGCCCTGCACTGGCTGCACAGCGAGCCCCTCGCGGTGCTGTACCGGCAGCTGGCCCCGCTCGTCCGCGAGGGCGGCGTCTTCATGAACGCCGACCACATGAGGGACGAGGGCACGCCGCGGATCAACGCCGCCGAGCGCGCGCACCGGCACGCCGGCATGGAGCGGGCCCGGGCGGCGGGTGCGCTGGACTGGGCGGACTGGTGGGCGCTGGCCGCGAAGGACCCGGTGCTGGCCGGGCCGACCGCGCGCCGGTTCGAGATCTACGGCGAACACGCGGACGGCGACACCCCGTCCGCGGAATGGCACGTGCGGACGCTGCGCGAGGCCGGCTTCGCCGAGGCCCGCACGGTCTGGCGCTCGCCGTCGGACGCGCTGGTCCTCGGCCTGAAGTAGGAAACCGGACGGAAAACCGGCGGACAACCGGCGCAAGACCTGCGCAAGACCGACGGAAGACCGGCGGACAACCGAAGCAGGAAACCGGACAGCAGACCGGAACGTTCCGCGGGAACGCCGCAGGGGCGGTACGGAGGCCGGTACGCCCCGTACCGCCCCGTACCGCCCCTGCGGCGCAAACGATCCTGCTACAGCACCTTGGACAGGAAGGCCTTGGTGCGGTCGTGCTGCGGGTTGCCCAGCACATCGCGCGGGTGGCCGGACTCGACCACGACGCCGCCGTCCATGAAGACGAGGGAGTCGCCGACCTCGCGGGCGAAGCCCATCTCGTGGGTCACCACGATCATGGTCATGCCCGACTCGGCCAGGTCCCGCATGACGTCGAGGACGTCGCCCACCAGCTCCGGGTCGAGCGCCGAGGTGGGCTCGTCGAAGAGCATCAGCTTCGGCTCCATGGCCAGCGCGCGGGCGATGGCCACGCGCTGCTGCTGGCCGCCGGAGAGCTGCGAGGGGTAGTTCCCGCCCTTGTCGCCCAGGCCGACGCGGTCGAGGAGGCGCACGGCGCGCTCACGCGCCGTGGCCTTGCTCTCGCCCTTGACCATGACCGGGGCTTCCATGACGTTCTCGATCGCCGTCATGTGCGGGAAGAGGTTGAAGCGCTGGAAGACCATGCCGATGTCCCGGCGCTGGGCCGCGACCTCGCCGTCCTTCAGCTCGTAGATCTTGTCGCCCTTCTGCTTGTAGCCCACCAGCTGGCCGTCGACCGACAGGCGGCCGCCGTTGATCCGCTCCAGGTGGTTGATGCAGCGCAGGAAGGTGGACTTGCCGGAGCCGGACGGGCCGACCAGGCAGAAGACCTCGCGCGGGGCGACTTCGAGATCGATGCCGCGCAGGATGTGGGCGGCGCCGTAGGACTTGTGGACGCCTTCGGCCTTGACCATGGGCTCGCCGGTCATCGGGCCACCTCCGTACGGCGGAACATGTTCAGGTTGGCCTTGACGCGCTGCCACGGGGTGGGCGGCAGGTTGCGCGTCGAGCCGCGGGCGAATCGGCGCTCCAGGTAGTACTGGCCGACGCTGAACACGCTCGTGAGGGCGAGGTACCAGATGGAGGCCACGAAGAGCATCTCCATGACGGCGCCGGCCGTGTTGCCGATGTTGGACGAGGCGCGCAGCAGCTCGGTGTACTGGACGGCCGAGACCAGCGACGAGGTCTTGAGCATGTTGATGAACTCGTTGCCCGTCGGCGGGACGATCACGCGCATGGCCTGCGGCAGGATGATCCGCCGCATGGTCTTGGTCTGCGACATGCCGAGTGCGTGCGCCGCCTCGGTCTGGCCCTCGTCGACGGACTGAATGCCCGCGCGGACGATCTCCGCCATGTACGCGCCCTCGTTCAGGCCGAGGCCCAGGAGCGCGACCATGAACGGGGTCATGACCTCGACCATCTCGTTCTTGTAGATCGGTCCGAGGTTGAGGTACTCGAAGATCAGCGAGAGGTTGAACCAGACGAGCAGCTGCACGTACACCGGGGTGCCGCGGAAGAACCAGATGTAGAGCCAGGCGACGGCCCCGGTGACCGGGTTCTTCGACAGGCGCATCACCGCGAAGAGGATGCCGAGCGCCAGGCCGAGGGCCATGGCGGCGACGCTGATCAGCACGGTGTTCCACAGTCCGTTCAGGACCGCGGGGTCGAACAGCTTGTCCCACACCGTGTCCCAGATGATGTTGCCCTGGGAGAAGGCGTAGACGAGCCATCCGAGCAGCGCGACGACCACGACGGCGCTGATCCAGCGGCCGTAGTGCCTCACGGGGATGGCCTTGATCGCCTCGTACGGAGTACCCGAGGCGCCGGGCCCGGCCGGTGCGGCGGCCGGACCCTTGTCGGTCTTGTCAGTCACAATGACTGCCCTTCAGTGGAGCGCTGAGATCACTTGCCGGCGTTGATGGTGGCCGACTGGACGGCGCTGTCCTTGACATCCCACTTCTCCAGGACCTTGGCGTAGGAGCCGTCCTTGATGATGGCGTCGAGGGCTTCCTTGACGGCTTCACGGAGCTCGGGGTTGTCCTTGGAGACGCCGATGCCGAAGAGGCCGACGTCGCTCTGGCTGCCGGCGACCTCGAAGTCCTTGCCGCCTCCGGAGGTCTTCGCGATGTACGCGGCGACCGGGTAGTCGTTCAGGTCGGCCACGGCGCCGCCGGCCTTGACGCGGGTCTGCGCCTCGGCGTCGGTGTCGAAGGCCTGGATGGTGAGCTTCTTGTCACCGCACTTGGCGGCCTGGGCCTTGAAGGTGTCCTCGTAGATCGTGCCGCGCTGGACGGCGACGGTCTTGCCGCAGAGGTCGTCCAGGGACTTGATGTTCTGCGGGTTGCCCTTCTTGACGAGGAGCGAGACGCCGGAGCTGAAGTAGTCGACGAAGTCGATGCCCTTGCCGATCTTCTTGCCGGAGTCGTCCAGCCCCTCCTGACGCTTCTTGTTGTCCGTCATCGAGGACATGATCAGGTCCTGGCGGCCGGTGTAGATCGAGGTGATCAGGCCGTCGAAGGTACCGGACACGAACTCGAACTTGACGCCGAGCTGCTTGGCCAGGGCCTGGCCGAGGTCGGGGTCGACGCCGACGATCTTGCCGTTCTCGACGAACTCCATGGGGGCGTACGCGGCGTCGGTGCCGACCTTGATGACGCCCGCGTCCTGGATCTTCTTGGGGAGCTTGGCGAACAGCGGCGCGCTGCTGGAGTTCGGGGACTCCTTGGTGCTGCCGGAGCCGCTGTCGGTCTGGTCGCCACAGGCGGTCAGCAGGAGGCTGCCTGCGACCGCGATGGCGCCGACCGCGGCGATCCGGGACCGGGCGGCGGTCGTACGACGGGTGGTGCTTGCGGTCATGAGCTTGTTCCTCCGGCAGGGATGGAAAGCGGCCGAAATGAGGGTCGGGCACGCACCTTCGAGTGTCGCGACCTCGTGTGATTCCGCATCTTGCCATTCGGACTGCGGGAATCAGACGGCCAGCCAGGTCAAAATCGGATAACGAGAGGCGGGGTAGAGGCAACAGGCCTGCGGACAAGGGTGATCGCCACAGAAGTTTCTGGCGCGTAACCCGCGGGACACCGCGGTTTTTGCGGTTCGTCTCGGGTGCTGGACCGGGTCTGCCGAACTTTCCGGGTAAACCGGACAATGCCCGTAGGATCAAGGCGGAATCGACTCGTCTGGGCGAGCCTTCTTCGGGTAGAACAGATCCTTACACCCCTCATCCGGGGGCTCAGGGCGCGTGTGCGGCGCGCCCGCGCGTACGAACCTCCCCTCCGTGGGAAGCCGGCTCACCCGTCGGCGGAACCGGAGCTCGAACGCGGTGCCCGCCCACTCCGCAACCAGGAGTGGCCACCCTCAACCGATAAAGACTTAAGGGGTCAACAAGTGGCAGCGGAGATCGTCAATCCTCGCAGCGACAGCGTCACGGACAACAATCCGGATGCGGCCTTCGCGCTGCACCGCGGCGGGAAGATGGCCGTGCAGGCCACCGTGCCGGTCCGTGACAAGGACGACCTGTCCCTCGCTTACACGCCCGGCGTGGCCAAGGTGTGCACCGCCATCGCCGAGCAGCCCGAACTCGTTCACGAGTACACCTGGAAGTCCAACGTGGTCGCCGTGGTGACCGACGGCACCGCGGTGCTCGGACTCGGTGACATCGGGCCCGAGGCCTCCCTCCCCGTGATGGAAGGCAAGGCCATCCTCTTCAAGCAGTTCGGCGGCGTCGACGCGGTTCCGATCGCGCTCGCGACCAAGGACACCGAGGAGATCATCGAGACCGTGGTCCGCCTCGCGCCCTCCTTCGGCGGCGTGAACCTGGAGGACATCTCGGCACCGCGGTGCTTCGAGATCGAGCGCCGCCTCCAGGAGCAGCTGGACATCCCGATCTTCCACGACGACCAGCACGGCACGGCCATCGTGACGCTGGCCGCCCTGCGGAACGCGGCCAAGCTCACCGGCCGCACCCTCGGCGACCTGCGCGCGGTCATCTCCGGCGCCGGCGCCGCGGGCATCGCCATCGCCAAGATCCTCGTGGACGCGGGCATCGGCGACGTGTGCGTCACCGACCGCAAGGGCGTCGTCTCCGCCGACCGTACCGACCTGACGGACGTCAAGGCCGAGATCGCCGGGCTGACCAACAAGACCGGCCTCACCGGCTCGCTGGAGTCGGCCCTCGCCGGCGCCGACGTCTTCATCGGCGTCTCGGGCGGCACCGTGGCCGAGGAGGCGGTGGCCACCATGGCCAAGGACGCCTTCGTCTTCGCCATGGCCAACCCGAACCCCGAGGTCCACCCGGACGTCGCGCACAAGTACGCGGCCGTCGTGGCCACGGGCCGCAGCGACTTCCCGAACCAGATCAACAACGTGCTGGCCTTCCCCGGCATCTTCGCCGGTGCGCTCAAGGTCCGCGCCTCCCGGATCACCGAGGGCATGAAGATCGCCGCCGCCGACGCCATCGCCGGCGTCGTGGGCGACGAACTCGCCGCCGACTACGTGATCCCCTCGCCCTTCGACGAGCGCGTCGCCGAGGCGGTCACCGCCGCCGTGGCCGCCGCCGCCCGCGAGGAGGGCGTGGCCCGGATCTGATCCGCGGACACCGCTCGCGAAAGGGCCGTGCCGGGTCCCCCAGGGGACCGGACGCGGCCCTTTTCGCATGCCGGGGCGTGCCGCGCGAGCACCCGGAGTGCGACGAAGAACTCACCCTCCGTCCGCCGGAAGGTCTGGAAGCGGGCGACTACCGGGCGGTAGCGTCCGGGGCATGTTCGCCGCCTATGCCGCCCGCATCGACCGTGACCAGCCGCTGAGCGGCCTTGAGCTGGGCGAGCGCCCGGCCCCCGAGGCCCGTCCCGGCTGGGTGACCGTGAACGTCAAGGCCGCCTCGCTGAACCACCACGACCTGTGGTCGCTGCGCGGGGTGGGCCTCGGCGAGGACAAGCTCCCGATGATCCTCGGCTGCGACGCCGCCGGGATCGACCAGGACGGCAACGAGGTCGTCCTGCACTCCGTGATCGGCCAGAGCGGCCACGGCGTCGGCCCGGACGAGCCCCGCTCCATCCTGACCGAGCGCTACCAGGGCACCTTCGCCGAGCAGGTCACCGTCCCCGCCTGGAACGTCCTCCCCAAGCCGGCCGAGCTGTCCTTCGAGGAGGCCGCCTGCCTCCCGACGGCCTGGCTGACCGCCTACCGGATGCTGTTCACCAACGCCGGCGTGCGTCCGGGCGACTCGGTGCTCGTCCAGGGCGCCGGCGGCGGCGTCGCGACCGCGGCGATCGTCCTGGCCAAGGCCGCGGGGCTGCGCGTCTTCGCGACCAGCCGGGACGAGGCCAAGCGCAAGCGCGCCGTGGAGCTGGGCGCGCTGGAGGCGTACGAGCCCGGCGCGCGGCTGCCCCAGCGCGTGGACGCCGTGATCGAGACGGTCGGCGCGGCCACCTGGTCGCACTCGGTGAAGTCCCTCCGGCCCGGCGGGACGATCGTGATCTCCGGCGCGACCAGCGGCGACCGCCCCTCGCACGCCGAGCTGACCCGGATCTTCTTCCTGGAGCTGAAGGTGGTCGGCTCCACGATGGGCTCCAAGGACGAGCTGGAGGACCTTCTCTCCTTCTGCGCCGCCACCGGGGTCCGGCCGGTCATCGACCAGGTGCTCCCGCTGGACCGGGCCCGCGAGGGCTTCGAGCGGATGGCCTCCGGCGATCTGTTCGGCAAGGTCGTGCTCACCGTCTGACCTCCCCACCCCCACCCGGCCGTCAACCAGGGTTGACATCCGTCATGACGTCAACCACAGTTGACGTCATGACGGATGCGACCGATCTCGCCGAGCGGGCCGGTGACCGTGACCCGCGTGTCGGGCTCCGGGCCGTGGCCGCGCTGCGGCGACTGCTGGAGCAGCTGGAGGCCGTACAGGTCCGCAGCGCCAGGAACCAGGGCTGGTCCTGGCAGGAGATCGCGGCGGAGCTGGGCGTCAGCAGGCAGGCCGTGCACAAGAAGTACGGGAGGCAGTGATGTTCGAGAGGTTCACGCGGGAGGCCAGGGAAGCCGTCGAGGGGGCGGTCGGGCACGCCGAGCGCACCGGCTCGGCGGTGGTCTCGGAGGAGCACCTGCTGCTGGCCCTGGCCGAGCGGGCGCCCTTCACCTCCCTGGGGGTGGACGCCGGGGCGCTCGCCGCCGCACTCGCCGAGAACCGGCGGCGCGGAGGGCTCGGCAGGGCCGACGAGGAGGCCCTCGCGGGCCTCGGGATCGATCTCACCGAGATCGTCTCCCGCGTCGAGGCGGCCCACGGCGCAGGGGCGCTGGCCGGCCCCGCGCCCCGCACCCGGCGCTGGCCGAACCACCGCAGGTTCACGGCCGGGGCGAAGTCGGTGCTGGAGCAGTCGCTGCGGGTCGCACTGGGCCGGCGCGACCGGCGCATCGGCACCGAGCACCTGCTGCTCGCCCTGATCGCCCGGCCGGGCGCCGTGGGCGACGTACTGGCCGACCAGGGGGTGACGTACGCGCGCGTGGAGCACGTACTCGCGGGCCCGGAGGCCTGAGAACCGGCCCCCGTCACCGGTGGTGACGGGGGCCGGCCCCCTTTGGACTCAGTGTTCGCGGAGAAGCGCGCCGAGCCGGGCGGCCGCGGTGGAGAGGTGCTCGCGGGCCTCGCGGAGCTGCTCGTCGGTGACCCCGTGGTCCCGGGCCGCGTCCCGCACGTCGTCGCGGAAGCGGTCCAGCAGGCGGTCGAGGTCGCGGGCCTGGTCACCGGACGGCGCCAGGTCGGCGGCCCAGTCGGGGGAGCCCTCGGGCGCCCGCTCGACGTCGACGGACCAGCCGGCCTTGGCGGACCCGTCCGCCGGTTCCGTCTTCAGGAAGGCGTTGGTCGCCTCCCGGGCCAGGTCGCCGAGCTGGGTGGTGAACTCGGAGAAGCCGCCACGGACCCCGGACCGCGTGAACTGCTCCTGCAGCTGGCGGGCGATCCGCTGGACGTCCTCGCGGGCCTTCTCCTGGGCCTCCCTGGCCTGGCGGCGCGCCGTCTGCGCCTCCTCGCGGGCCCGTCGGCTCTCGTCCTTGGCTCGGCGGGCCTGCTCCTTCCACTCCTGCTTGGCGCGGCGCAGCTCCTCCTTCGCCTTCAGCCAGGCCTCGCTCTCGGCGAAGCCCTCCTCGCGGCGGTGCTCCGAGGCCGCCGCCGCGGCCTTCATCTCGCGGCGCAGGTCACCGGCGGCGCCACGGACGTCGTCGCGGATCTCCGCGGCCAGCTCGGAGACCGACTCACGGATCTCCACCTCCAGGTCGGCCAGCTCGCCGCCGCGGCCGGCCAGCTCCTCGCGGCCGGCGTCGGTGATCGAGTAGACCTTCCGGCCGCCCTCGGTGGCGTGCGTGACCAGTCCCTCGGCCTCCAGCTTCGCCAGCCGGGGGTAGACGGTGCCCGCGGAGGGGGCGTACAGGCCCTGGAACCGCTCCTCCAGGAGGCGGATCACCTCGTACCCGTGACGAGGAGCCTCGTCGAGCAGCTTCAGGAGGTACAGGCGCAGACGGCCGTGGGCGAAGACGGGCGGCATGTCAGAGCACCTTCTTGTCGAGAGCGAGGGGCGTGGCGTCGGGGCCCTCCTCGGGGGAGCGCGGGCGGCGCAGCAGCGCGATGGAGCCCGAGACGGTGGATGCCTTGAGGGTGCCGGTGCCCGCGCCGAGGGTACCCGTGATGCGCTTGGCACCCCACTGACCGGAGACCCGCAGGTCGTCGAACGAGGTGGAGACGCTGCCGGTGGCGGTATTGGCCTCCACGCGGGTGTCGGCGGGGTGCGGCAGGCGGATGGCGACCTGACCGGAGACGGAGGTCAGCGCGATGTCGGCGGGGCCTCCGGAGGGGAGGTCGAGCACCATGTCGCCGCTGACCGACTCGCCGCGTACGGAGGAGCCGGTGCCGTCCACCACGGTGAGGTCGCCGGAGACCGAGTGGAAGCGCAGCTCGCCGGCGAGCGACTGGGCCTCGACGTCGCCCGAGACGGTGTCGGCGCGCACCTCGCCGGCCAGGCCGACCAACGTGCTGTCGCCGCTCACGCCGTGCAGAACGGTGCCGCCGCGGATGCCGGACACCACGGTCGCCGCGCCGACCGCGGCCAGCTCGACCCGGGCATCGGCCGGCACCGTGAGGGTGACCACGGCGCTGCGGCGCAGCTCCGTGCGCGCGTTGCGCCATTCCTTGGGGTCGAGCCACTTCTTCAGGCCCTGGCGGGTGAGGTCCTCGTACCCGACGGTCAGGGTGCCGCCGTCCTGCGTGACCAGCAGCGGCGTGCCCTCGACCCCGGCGATCTCCAGCCGGGCGGGGGCACCGTCGTCGGTACCGACGACATTCACCGCGCCGTTGACGACGCGCACGCGGACCTGGGTCACGGGTACGTCGAAGGTGAGCTTCTGGGCTTCGGCGACCGTCCACGTCGACTGTGTCATCGTGCTGATCCTCCTCTGTCGGGTCGACGCAACATATCGCGTCTCTCGTCAAACACGATATATCGCGCCAAGGAGAAGTCAAGCAGGAGCGCCGACCGCCGCACGGGCCCAACTGGCCGCCCGCCTGCGCCCTGCAAGCCCAGGGCGGCTTCACCTCAACCACGCTCCGGCCCACTTCCCCTTGGCCGCCCTGGTGGGTCGTGTGGTGTGTGGGGAAGGTGCTTGAGGCGTCGTGGCAGGCTGGTCCGGAGGCAGGCCCGGGCCTGGGGTGGCCGAAGGCCAGGGGCGAAGCCCCCTTGCCCCCGGGGTGGGCCTGCCGCTGGGGGCACCTCCCAGCGGTAGCTGGGGGAGGCCTGCAGGCCACGAGGGGTCAAGCACCGAGGGGACCCACACACCACACGACCCACCCCCGAAGCTCCGGCGGCCGTAACAGCCGGCAGCGCCGGCGACCACCCAAACCTCCGCCGGCCGGAACAGCCGGCAGCCTCGGCGGACCCCCAAACCCGTCCCCGACAGGCCCCCGCCTCAGGCCACCCCCAACAGCGGGCTCCCCACCCGCACCAACCACGACCGGTACCCCGCAGACGTGAGGGCCGCCTCTCGGTAGGCGGCCAGCAGGTCGGCGTAGACCGCGGGGTCGGCACCGGGCGGCTGGGCCAGCAGCAGCCGGACGGCCAAGGGGTCGCCCCGCAGCGGGCGGATGGCCATGTCCTCCCGTGGCCCGGACGTCGGCTGGCACGGCGCCACCGCGTCGCCCGTCACGATGAGCGCGGCCGCGGTGTGGTAATCCGCGTGCAGGTACGGCGGATCGAGCCCGGCGGCGGCCAGCACCCGGCGCAGCCCCGCCCACTCGCCGTCCACGGACGGGTCGACCATCCACCGGTCCCCCGCGAGGTCGGCCAGGTCCACCACCTCGTGCCGCGCGGCCGGATGGTCACGGGCCAGGGACACGAACTGCGGCTCGCGCTCGACCAGCACCCGCACGTCGAGCCCAGGCGGGATCCGCAGCGGGGAGCCCTCCACCTCGTGGACGAAGGCCACGTCCAGCCGGCCCGCCGCGACCATCCGCAGCAGGGCGTTGGCGGAGACGTCCACCAGCAGCGAGGTCTCGGTGTCCGGCAGCCGCCGGCGCAGCCGGCGCAGCCAGCCGGGCAGGGCGCGGCTCGCGGTGGAGCCGACCCGCAGCCTGGGCCCGCCCGCGGCCGCCCGCGCCTCGGCGAGCAGTGAGGCCATGCCGTCCAGCAGCGGCCGCGCGCGGCCCAGTACCTCGCGGCCGAAAGGCGTCGGGCGACATCCGGTCCGGTCGCGCAGGAACAGCTCGCCGTCCAGGGCGCGTTCGATACGCCGCAGTTGCGCCGTCAGAGAGGGCTGCGTCACGCCGAGCTGACGGGCCGCCTTGTGCAGGCTGCCCGTCTCCGCGATGGCGCACAGGGCGCGCAGATGCCTCACCTCGAGCTCCATGCACCGAGCGTAGGGCTGCCCCCTGAGCCGCACCAGCCACCGGTTAACCACCACTTTCCGCCAAATTCACGGAGGTTGACGACCAGGCATACGGCGCGAAAGGCACACCGGCAGCAGCCCCCCGACCACCCGCGTCATGGCGATAACCCCGCACTATCGGCAGCCGGCATCATCCGCGCGCGCCCGGGACTCCCCCACACTCCGGTACCGGAACGACCACCCCCCGCACCGGAACGAGTAGGAGCCCCCCATGCGCCACCCCCGAAGGACCGCACTCGCCTCCGCGTTAGGCCTCGGCCTGGCCCTCACCCTGGGCGCCGTCCCGGCCACCGCCGCCGCCAGCACGACGACCACCACCAGCAGCAGCGCCTCGCACACCGCCTCGCACACCGCCTCGTACACCGCCTACGAACGCTCCCAGGAGAACGCGACCGCCAACCAGGCGTTCTTCAAGGCCGTGATGAAGTCCGTCGCCGCCAAGCGTGCCGCCCACCCCGCGGCCGCCTCGGTGACCGTCTACTACAGCACCCGCAACGCCCCGTCCTTCCGCACCCAGATAGCCCGCAGCACCCAGATCTGGAACGGCTCGGTCGCGAACGTGAAGCTCGCCGAGTCGAGCAGCGGCTACGACTTCGCGTACTACGAGGGCAACGACTCCCGCGGCTCGTACGCGAGCACGGACGGGCACGGCAGGGGCTACATCTTCCTGGACTACCGCCAGAACCAGCAGTACAACTCCACCCGCGTGACCGCCCACGAGACGGGCCACGTGCTCGGGCTGCCGGACCACTACTCGGGTCCGTGCAGCGAGCTGATGTCGGGCGGCGGGCCGGGCACGTCCTGCACGAACGCGTACCCGAACTCGGCCGAGCGCTCACGCGTCGACTACCTGTGGCGGAACGGCCTCGCCGCCACGGCCACCAAGGGCTGACCAGGAGCACCGAGCCCCTCAGTGCCGGTGCCCGGCCTCGCCCCCCGGTGCGTAAGCGGGGCAGTCCGGGTTCCGGCAGGGGCCCGGGCCCCACTCCGGCACGAAGGCGCCCAGCACCTTCCGCCGGTGGACGATCTCCTCGACGGGCCGGCCGCAGACCGGGCAGTGGCGTTCCTGCCCCGGCGCGGTCCGCGGTTCGGCCGCCCTGTGTTCTTCGCCGCGCATACCTCCACGGTAGGCCCGCGGAGGCCGGGCGGCCCCTCCGTCACCGCTTCCGGGTGTACGAGCTGATCACGGCACCCATGTCGAGCACCTTGACGCCCGTCAGCTCCAGCCCGCGGGGCGCGAAGCCGGCCCGCGACATCGGGACGCCGTCACCCGCGAAGACCGGGTAGGTCTTCACGACGAACTCGTCGATCTCGTCCGCGAGCTGCCCGGCCAGGTCGGCGCCGCCCGCGAGGTAGATCCCCAGACCGCCCTCCTCGGCCTTCAGCTCCCGGACCTTGGCGACGACGTCGCCCGCCACCAGCTCGACCGCGGGGTCGGGCGAAACCTCCAGGGAGTGGGTGACCACGTACTGCCGCAGGTGGGCGAACGGGCTGGTGATACCGAACCGGTACGCGGCGTCGTACGTGGTGCGGCCCTGGATGATCGTGTCGAAGCGCTTGGGCTCGAACTCACCCAGCCCGAGCGGCTCGTGGAGGTGGGTCGGGAGCACCTCGGGGTGCTCGGCCTTGAAGTGCTCCACCAGTTCGGGGAGCACGTACGGGTCGAAGAACTCGACTCCGCCGTCCGGGTCCGCGATGAACCCGTCGATCGTCGTGCCGATGTAGTAGGTCAGCGTGCGCATACGGATCCTTCGCGGTTCGGCGACCGCCCCCCTGGCGACCACTGCACTCAAAGTAGTATGGGTGCAGTGGTTACGCAAGGGAATTGATCACCGGCGCGTCGCGCGGCCCCGCGCCGCGACCCCGTCACCCCCGCACCTTCCGCCACATCGGCCACATCAGCGGCCCCTCGGGCAGCCGCACGGGCGTGCCGGTGAACTCGAACCCGAGGCGCTCGTACAACGGCCGGCTGCGCTCGCTGCTCGCCTCCAGGTACGCCGCGACTCCCTCCCGGTCGCAGCGGTCGAGCACCGGCTGGATCAGTGCCGTACCCAGCCCCTCGCCCTGACGGGCCGGGTCGACGGCGATCATCAACAGGTACTCGTGCTCCTCGTGCGTGGGGTGGATCTCGCCCATCAGGCGGCCCACGAGCTCACAGCGCTCGTTGTCCGGGTCGGCGGTCTCCCGCATCAGGGCGGGTACGTCGACCTCCTCCTCGTGCACGCCCGCGGGGACCCGCAGCCACAGCGCCGCGGCCGAGCCGTCCGCCAGCATGTCGATCCGACCGCCCTCCAGCGTGACGTCGACGAACACGCCCAGGAACCTGCCGTGCACGGCACGGCGGTGGGCGGGGTCCGGGAAGACCCAGCTGCTCACCGGGTCGTTCTGGAACGCCTCGTCGAGCAGCTTCGCCACCGCGTCCCGGTCCGCCGGCCCCGCCTGGCGTATCTCAACTCCCACAGCACTTGCCCCTTCACTCCACGATCACGGTCAACATCGCCCGCTGATCCTAGAGTTGGGGACACGAAGAAGGCCCGCACGCGTGACCGAAAACCGTCGCACGCACGGGCCTCCGCACCCTCGGCGTCACCGGACCCGCATCTCGGCCCCACATCCGCACCCGCGAACGTCACCGAAACCGCATCACGGCACCCCCGTCACCGCGTCCCCCTCCCCCTCACCGCGTCCGCCGCGTCACGAACTCGGCCAGCGCCAGGAGCCCCCCGGCCGCCCCGAGGTCCGGAACGGCCCGCGAGAGCTGCTGCACCGCCCGGGCCATCCGGTCCGCGGCGTGGACCTGGGCCCAGTCCCGGCCGCCCGCCCGTTCCACGGCCAGCGCGGCCCTGCCCACGTCGTCCGGGGCGAGCGGTCCCGCGTACAGGGCGGCCAGCTCCTCGCCCGCGGGGGTGCCCGAGGTGAGCGCGGCCACCACGGGCAGGGACTTCTTCCGCGCGACCAGGTCGGCACCGGCCGGCTTGCCGGTGTGCTCCGGGTCGCCCCAGATGCCGATCAGGTCGTCGATCAGCTGGAAGGCGAGGCCCGCTTCGCGCCCGAAGGCGTCCATGGCCTCGACCTCCTCGGGGCCGGCCCCCGCGTACAGCGCCCCGAGCGCGCAGGAGCACCCGAGCAGCGCACCCGTCTTGGCCATGGCCATGGCCAGGCACTCGTCGAGGGACACCTCCGCCCGTTCCTCGAAGGCGCAGTCCGCCTGCTGCCCGGCACACAGCTCGACCACGCAGGCGGTGAGCCGCGCCGCGGCCGCGGGTGCCGCCGGGTGCGGGTCCTCGGCCAGCCTTTTCAGCGCGAGGGAGAGCATGGCGTCCCCGGTCAGCAGGGCGTCCGGGATCCCGAACACCGTCCAGGCCGTGGGCCTGCCCCGGCGCCGCGCGTCCTCGTCGATGATGTCGTCGTGGAGCAGGGTGAAGTTGTGCGCCAGCTCCACGGCCGCGGCGGCCCGCACCGCGTCGCCGGCGTGGCCGCCCACCGCCTGGGCGGCCGCCAGGACCAGGGCGGGCCTGATGGCCTTGCCCGCCGGGCCGGCGGACGGGGTGCCGTCCGCGCGCTCCCAGCCGAAGTGGTACATGGCCACCCGCCGCATCGAGCCGGGCAACTGCTCGACCGTCCTCCGGAGTTCCGGGTCGACGGCCTCCCTGGTCCGGTCCAGCAGGAAAGCGGCCTCCTGCCCGTCCGCGGTGCCGGTCGCGGCCGTCGTCGCCACGGGACGCCCGCCCGCCGCCGCGCTCAGCGCCACCGGCCGATCTCGACGTTCTCCAGGATGCCGAGTGCGTCCGGCACCAGGACCGCCGCGGAGAAGTACGCGGTGACCAGGTAGGAGATGATCGCCTGCTCGCTGATGCCCATGAAGCGGACCGAGAGGCTGGGCTCGATCTCGTCCGGGATGCCCGGCTGGTGGAGGCCGATGACGCCCTGCTCGTCCTCGCCGGTGCGCATGCAGAGGATGGAGGTGGTGCGCGCGTCGCTGACCGGGATCTTGCTGGACGGGAAGATGGGCACGCCCCGCCAGGCCGGCACGTGGTGGCCGTCGATCTCCACGGGCGTGGGGTAGATGCCGCGCTTGTTGCACTCGCGGCCGAACGCGGCGATGGCCTTGGGGTGGGCGAGGAAGAACTTGGAGCCGCGCCGCATGCTGAGCAGCTGGTCCATGTCGTCGGGGCTGGGCGCGCCGTCGTGCGGCTGGATCCGCTGGTCGTATTCGGCGTTGTGCAGCAGGCCGAAGCTGCGGTTGTTGAGCATCTCGTGCTCCTGGCGCTCGCGGAGCGCCTCGACCGTGAGCCGCAGCTGCTGCTCGGTCTGGTTCATGGGCTGGTTGTAGAGGTCCGCGACGCGGGTGTGCACGCGCAGCACCGTCTGGGCGATGCTCAGCTCGTACTCGCGGGGGTGGGCGTCGTAGTCGACGAAGGTGCCCGGCAGGACGGCCTCGCCGACGTGGCCCGCGGAGAGGTCGATCGCGGCCTCGCCGTACTTGTTGGTGCGCTGGGCCGGCAGGCTGCGCACGTGCGCCACGTGCTCGCGCAGGGAGTCCACGCGGTCGGCGAGGAGCAGGAAGTCCTGGCGGGTGAGGACCAGGGCGGTGCCCGAGGTGGCGGCGCGGGCGGTGTACTCCCAGATGGCCTCGTCGTCGAGCAGGCTCTGCTCGCCGAAGTAGGCGCCGTCGGCGACCGTTTCGAGGACGGCGTCCTCGCCGTACGGGCCGGGTCCGATCTGCTCGATTCGGCCGTGGGCCAGGAGGTAGACCTCCTCGGCGCGGCTGCCGAAGGAGGTGAGCTCGTCGCCGGCGGCGAAGTCGAGCTGGCGGCAGCGCTGGGCGAGCTCTCCGAGGACGTCGAGGTCCTCGTAGTCGCGCAGCAACGGGAGTTCGCCGAGCTCGGCGGGGATCACCTGGACCCGGTCACCGGTCTTGACGAACGTCACGCGTCCGTCGCCGACCGAGTAGCTCAGCCTGCGGTTCACCCGGTACGTGCCGCCCTGTACCGAGACCCACGGCAGTTTCTTCAGCAGCCACCGTGAGGTGATCTCCTGCATCTGCGGAGCGGACTTGGTGGTGGTTGCCAAGTTCCGCGCTGCCGCGGTACCGAGGCTGCGCTGCGGCTGAGCCTGGGCGTCACGGTTTTCGGAACCTGCCTGGACCGACATCTCATTCCCTTTCGATCACGCAAACGGCCTGCGAGCAGAAGCCTTTCAGCGCGCTGCGTGATGCGACCATTACACAAAAGGGTGGGACTACTCCGTCCGGGCGTGGGCAACCTGAGGGGTTCGGGAGTCACCCACAGGGACCCCATGCGTTTCGGCCACTCGTTGACGCCCCCTCCCGAAGGGCCAGGTCCGCCGGCGATCGCCCACTCAATCTGCCCACTTAATTTGATTCCAAGATGCAAGTTTCACTAGGGTGAGGCCATGCGGCTGACCCGATTCACCGACCTCGCCCTGCGCGTGCTGATGCGCCTGGCGGTCGAGGGGGACGACCTCCCCACCACCCGGGACGTGGCGGCGACCATGCGGGTCCCGTACACGCACACGGCCAAGGTCGTCGCCAGGCTGCGGCACCTCGGGCTGGTCGAGGCGCGGCGCGGGCGCGGCGGAGGACTCGCCCTCACCGCCGCCGGCCGGGCGGCCTCGGTCGGCGGAGTGGTCCGCGAACTGGAGGGCGCGGGCGACGTCGTCGAGTGCGAGGGCGCCGAGCCCTGCCCGCTGCGCTCCGCCTGCCTGCTGCGAGGGGCCCTCCGCCGGGCCCAGGAGGCCTTCTTCACGACCCTGGACCCGCTCACCGTCGAGGACCTGGTGGGCGCCCCGACGGGACCGCTGCTGCTGGGGATCGCGGGCACGTCGGGAGGGGTGCCCGAAAGGCCCGGCCCCTGAGGGCCCAATGGCCGATATCGATCTGCCGGACGCCCTGCCTACCATCCACCGACCCACCTGCTCGGACACACGTGCGCACCGCGGCGCACCCGCGTCCGCCGTTAAATCCGCATCTGAAATTCCAATTATCGCGAGGAGCCCGCCATGCTTTCCGAGAAGTCGACCGCGACCGTACGCGCCACCCTCCCCGCCGTCGGAGCGGCCATCGGCGACATCACGGAGCTCTTCTACGGCAAGCTCTTCGAGGCCCACCCGGAGCTGCTGCGCGACCTGTTCAACCGCGGCAACCAGGCGGCCGGGCTCCAGAAGCAGGCCCTCGCCGGCTCCATCGCCGCCTTCGCCACGTACCTCGTCGAGCACCCCGACACCCGCCCCGACGTGATGCTGGAGCGCATCGCGCACAAGCACGCGTCCCTCGGCGTCACCCGCGAGCAGTACCCGATCGTGCACCGGCACCTGTTCGCGGCCATCGTCGAGGTGCTCGGCGACGCGGTCACCCCCGAGGTCGCCGAGGCCTGGGACGAGGTCTACTGGCTGATGGCCAACGCACTGATCGCCATCGAGGAGCGCCTCTACGCGGGGCACCGGATCGCCGCCGGCGACGTCTGGCGGGACTGGACCGTCTCCGCCCGCATCGAGGAGACCGCCGACTGCACCACCTTCCAGCTGGTCCCCGCCGACGGCGGCCCGGCCCCGGTCCACCTGCCGGGACAGTACGTGTCGGTGCAGGTCACCCTGGCCGACGGCGCCCGCCAGATCCGCCAGTACAGCCTCTCCACCGCCCCCGGCTCGGCCGTGCGCGCCATCACCGTCAAGCGCGTCCACGGCGGCCCCACCCCCGACGGGGAGGTCTCCAACCACCTGCACGCCCACGTGCGCGCCGGCGACACCCTGCGCGTCTCCGCCCCGTACGGCGACCTGGTCCTCCACGACGCCTCCGCCCCGGTGCTGCTCGCCTCCGCGGGCATCGGCTGCACCCCGATGGTCGCGATGCTGGAGCACCTCGCCGAGACCGGTCACACGGCGCCGGTCACCGTCGTGCACGCCGACCGCTCCCCCGCCGACCACGCCCTGCGCGCCGACCACCGCCGGCTGACCGGCAAACTCGCCGACGCCGCCGCGCACTTCTGGTACGAGGACGACGCCGAGGAGTCCGAGGGCCACCGCACCGGGCTCGTCGACCTGACCGCGCTGCCCGACCCGGCCCCGGGCACCCGGGCGTACCTCTGCGGCCCGCTCCCCTTCATGCGGGCCGTGCGCGAGCAGCTGCTCGCGCGTGGGGTCCCGGCCTCCGACATCCACTACGAGGTGTTCGGCCCCGACCTCTGGCTCGCCACCGCCTGACGCACCACCGGCCCTGCGGCCCCGTACGCCCCGGCCGCCCCGTCACGGTCCGTGTCCGAATCGGCTCGCACACGGACCGAACGGGGTTTGCCGGAAGAGGGTGTTCCGGTACATCCCGGGTACGAGGCGGAGCGCGACCGGCGCCCGTCGCGTCGTCGAAGGAGGCCGCGATGGCCCGTCCGATGTCCGCGGAAGAGTTCAGGACCGCCCTGGTCGGCGAGGGCCTGACCGTGATCGGGGTCGGCAACTGGCGTACCCACAACCGCAACCACCGGGGTCCCTGGGGGCCCGTGCACGGCGTCATGATCCACCACACCGTCACCCGCGGCACCGCGGCCACCGTCCGTATCTGCCGCGACGGCCACAGCGACCTCCCCGGCCCCCTCTGCCACGGCGTGATCGCCAAGGACGGCCACGTGCACCTCGTCGGGTACGGGCGCACCAACCACGCCGGCTCCGGCGACCCCGACGTACTCGCCGCGGTGATCGCGGAGAAGGCCCTGCCGCCGGACAACGAGCGGGGAACCGACGGCAACCGGCACTTCTACGGCTTCGAGTGCGAGAACCTCGGCGACGGCAAGGACCCCTGGCCCCCCATCCAGCTGGACGCGATCGTGCGCGCCGCCGCGGCCGTCTGCCGACACCACGGCTGGACGGCGCGCTCGGTGATCGGCCACCGCGAGTGGCAGCCCGGCAAGGTCGACCCGGTGGGCTTCACCATGGCCTCGCTCCGCGACCGGGTGCACGAGCGGCTGAAGTGAGCCCCGCCCCGACAATGGGGGCATGACCAGGCAAGCGCTCGACCTGACGGCCCTGCGGCCACGGCTGCCCTCGCCGCTGACCGCGCTCCCGACCGAGGACGAGCGCTTCGCCCGCCACGGGGTCACACTGCTGCTCAAGCGGGACGACCTCATCCACCCGGAGCTTCCGGGCAACAAGTGGCGAAAGCTTTCGCTGAATCTGGCGGCAGCGCGCGAGCAGGGGTACGGGACGCTGGTGACCTTCGGGGGCGCGTACTCCAACCACCTGCGGGCCACCGCTGCCGCGGGCCGGCTGCTCGGCTTCCGGACGGTCGGGATCGTACGGGGCGACGAGCTGGCCGGCCGCCCCCTCAACCCCTCACTGGCCCGCTGCGCGGCCGACGGCATGCGGCTGCACTTCGTGGGCCGCGGGCCGTACCGGGAGAAGGGCTCCCCGGAGGGTCTGGCGCGGCTGCTGGCCGGGGCGGGCGCGCAGGACGCGTACGTCGTACCGGAGGGCGGCAGCAACGCGCTCGCCGTGCACGGCTGCGTGGAGCTGGGCCGGGAGCTGCGGGGCGCGGCGGACGTGGTGGCGGTGGCGTGCGGCACGGGCGGCACGCTGGCCGGCCTGGCGGCGGGGCTGGCACCGGGGCAGCGGGCGGTGGGGGTGCCGGTGCTGAAGGGGGGCTTCCTGGGGGAGGAGGTCCGGGCGCTCCAGACGGCCGCGTTCGGCGGGCCGCGGGGGGCGTGGAGCCTGGCAGAGGGCTTCGACGGGGGCGGCTACGCCCGTGTCCCCCCTCACCTGGAGGCGTTCGCGGCGGACTTCGAGGCCCGGCACGGCCTTGCCGTGGAGCGCGTGTACGTGGCGAAGCTGCTGTACGCGGTGCTGGCCCTCACGGAATCCGGCGCGTTCCCCCGGGGCACGGTCCTGACCGCCGTGGTGACGGGCACACCGTAACCCCGCGAGTCCCTCCCCCGGCTACCGCTGGGAGGTGCCCCCGGTTCGGGATGGGGGTCCCTCCGGACGAAGTCCGGGGGAGGGCGGGGTGGTGAACCAGCTCCGCGCAGCGGCAACGGCCCGCGCCACGCCCGGCCCCCCACCCGGCACGGGACCCGCACCGGGGGAGGGCACTCAGTCCGCGGACTCGCGGTACGCGGCGGCTTCCTCCAGGTCCAGCCGCCGCAGCAGCGTCCGCAGCATCTCGTCGTCGATCCGCCGCTCGTCCCGCAGGGCCACGAAGACCTCCCGCTCCGCCGAGATCATCTCCCGCGACAGCCTCCGGTACGTGTCGTCCGCGGACTCCCCGGTCTCCTCGTTGACCGCCCCCAGCCGTTCCCACACGGAGTTCCGCCGCCGCTCCATCACGGTCCGCAGCCGGTCCGCCAGCGGCGCCGGCAGCGCGTTGCGCCGGTCCTCCAGCAGTTCCTCCAGCCGGGCCTCCGCCGCCGCCGAGGCCGCGTTCTGGGCCTGCGCCTCCGCCAGCGTCTCGGCCTGCACGTCCCGCGGCGGCAGCCTGAGCAGCCGGATCAGCGGGGGCAGCGTCAGCCCCTGGACCACCAGCGTGCCGATCACCGTGGTGAAGGTGAGGAACAGGATCAGGTTCCGCGCCGGGAAGCCCTCCCCGTCCTCCACCGTCATCGGGATCGAGAAGGCGATGGCCAGCGAGACCACGCCCCGCATGCCGGCCCAGCCGACGATCACGGGTGACTTCCAGTTGGTCTCCGGCTCCCGCTCCCGCACCCGCGCCGAGATCCGCGGCAGGAAGGTCGCCGGGAAGACCCAGACGAAGCGGGCCGCCACCACCGCGAGGAACACCGCCACCGCGTACCAGGCCGCGTGCATCCCCTCGTACTCGCCCAGCCCCTCCAGGACCACCGGCAGTTGCAGGCCGATCAGCATGAAGACCACCGACTCCAGCACGAAGGCGATCATCTTCCACACCGCCTCCTCCTGGAGCCGGGTGGCGAAGTCGACCTGCCAGTTCCGGTGCCCGAGGTACAGCGCGACCACGACCACAGCCAGCACCCCCGAGGCGTGCACCCGCTCCGCCGCCGCGTACGCCACGAAGGGGATCAGCAGCGAGAGCGTGTTCTGCAGCAGCGGCTCCCGCAGGTGCGTGCGCAGCCAGTGGATCGGCACCATCAGCAGCAGGCCGACGCCCACCCCGCCCACCGAGGCCAGCAGGAACTCCGCGATACCGCCCGCCCAGCCCGCACCCGCGCCGACCACGGCGGCCAGCGCCACCTTGTAGGCGGTGATCGCGGTGGCGTCGTTCACCAGCGACTCGCCCTGGAGGATGGTCGTGATGCGCGGCGGCAGCCCGAGCCGCCGGGCGATCGCGGTGGCCGCCACCGCGTCCGGCGGCGCGATCACCGCCCCCAGCACCAGGGCCGCGGTCAGCGGCAGCCCCGGCACCACCAGGTAGGCCGCGTACCCCACCGCGAGCGTCGCGAAGAGCACGTACCCGACCGAGAGCAGGGCCACCGGCCGGATGTTGGCCCGCAGGTCCAGGTACGAGCTGTCGACGGCGGCGGTGTACAGCAGCGGCGGCAGCACCAGCGGGAGCACGATGTGCGGGTCCAGCGCGTACTCGGGGACGCCGGGCAGGTACGCCGCGGCCAGTCCGGCCGCGACCAGCAGCAGCGGCGCCGGCACCGGCGTCCTGCGTGCGATCCCCGCGACGGCGGCGCTCACCGCCACCAGTGCCACCAGCGGCACTACCTCCATCGTGGCCTTCCCTCGCTCTTCACCGGCCGTGACCGGGCCGGCGCCGACGTAACCTGGCAATCATGAGCGAGTGCACGCACGTTCCCGAACTGCCGCGCCCCGAGCCCGTACCGCGTGGGATGACCTGCCCGGATTGTCTGTCGCTCGGCAGCCACCCGGTGCAGCTCCGCATGTGCCTCTGGTGCGGCCACGTGGCGTGCTGCGACTCCTCCCCCCACCGGCACGCCACCGCGCACTACCAGGAGACGGGCCATCCGGTGATGCGCAGCTACGAACCGGGCGAGACGTGGCGGTGGTGTTTCGTCGACTCCTCGATCGTGTGAGGTCCCGTGCGGCAGGGTAGGTCAACCCTTCGCCGGTTCCCCTGAATTGGGCCCGCAGACCCCTAGCCACTGTGCGTACCCGTGGGCTTACCATCAGTCACGGCCGCGGGATGGGGGCGCCGCGACACGACCGCTCGGATCGCGATAGCGTCACCGGCGAACAGAGCTCGTACCACCTTGGAGGTGAGGGTGTCCCAGATCGCAGGCGAGCCCGGGACGCAGGACTTCGTGGAAGTCCGGCTGCCGGCCGCGGGTGCCTACCTGTCGGTGCTGCGCACGGCCACGGCCGGCCTCGCGGCACGTTTGGACTTCACCCTCGACGAGATCGAGGACCTGCGCATCGCGGTCGACGAGGCGTGCGCGATCCTGCTGCAGCAGGCCGTCCCAGGCTCCGTCCTCAGCTGTGTGTTCAGGCTGGTGGACGATTCGCTTGAGGTGACCGTGTCGGCCCCGACCACGGACGGGCGGGCGCCGGAGCGCGACACGTTCGCGTGGACGGTGCTGTCCGCCCTGGCGGGCAAGGTCGAGTCCACGGTCGCGGAGGACCGTACGGTCAGCATCAGCCTCTACAAACAGCGCGGCGCGGGACCCGGTCCGGCGTGAGCGGCGAGGACGTCCCGGTGCGGGGCATGGGTGTCCCCCCGGAGGAGGTCCGGGGGGTGTCCCGGGCGGCGCAGCACGCCGGCGGTGGCATCCCGGAGCAGCAGCACGCCCGGCCACACCCGGCGGAAGACGGCTTTTTGGACTCGGCGGAGCGACGGGCGGGCCCTATGAGCGAGAACGAGCGGCAGGACAACCACACGGCGGAACAGCAGGACCCCCGCGACCGCAGCGGCGCGCGGGCCCTCTTCGTCCGGCTGCGGGAGCTCCCCGAGGGCTCCCCGGAGCGGGCGGAACTGCGCAACCGGCTGGTGCGCATGCACCTGCCCCTCGTCGAGCACCTGGCCCGCCGGTTCCGCAACCGCGGCGAGCCGCTGGACGACCTCACCCAGGTCGCGACCATCGGCCTGATCAAGTCGGTGGACCGGTTCGATCCGGACCGGGGCGTCGAGTTCTCGACGTACGCGACCCCCACGGTGGTCGGCGAGATCAAGCGCCACTTCCGTGACAAGGGGTGGGCGGTACGCGTCCCCCGGCGCCTCCAGGAGCTGCGCCTGGCGCTGACCACGGCGACGGCCGAGCTGTCGCAGCAGCACGGCCGCTCCCCCACGGTGCACGAGCTGGCCGAGCGGCTGGGGATCTCCGAGGAGGAGGTGCTGGAGGGGCTGGAATCGGCCAATGCCTACAGCACGCTCTCCCTGGACGTGCCGGACACGGACGACGAGTCCCCGGCCGTCGCGGACACCCTGGGCGCGGAGGACGAGGCGCTGGAGGGGGTCGAGTACCGCGAGTCCCTCAAGCCGCTGCTGGAGGGTCTGCCGCCACGGGAGAAGCGGATCCTGCTGCTGCGGTTCTTCGGGAACATGACCCAGTCGCAGATCGCGCAGGAGGTCGGCATCTCGCAGATGCACGTGTCCCGGCTGCTGGCCAGGACCCTGGCGCAGCTGCGGGAGAAGCTCCTCGTGGAGGAGTAGGCGGGAAGCGGAGGGGCGCGGCGGTCCGTACGGGACCACCGCGCCCCTCCGCCGTTCCCGCGGCTATTCGCCGGCGGTACGGGGGCCCGCGCCCAGGGCCTCGGTCGCCGTGGGGTTCACCACGAGGACGACGACGGCGACGGCGGCCAGGGCCAGCGCGGCCGCGGCGGCGATCATCGCGCCGCCCGTGTTGTACAGGGTCCAGGCGACCGGCATCGCCATCAGCTGGGTCATCAGGGCGGGGCCCCGGCTCCAGCGGCGGCGCAGCCGCAGCCCGCGGGCGGCGACCAGCGGCAGGGCGGCGAGCGCGAGCAGCGTGATGCCGCCGGTCTCGGCCTGCTGCGGGGAGTCCGGGTCGCCCAGGACGCCCACCAGCAGCATGTAGACGCCGAGGCCGGCCAGGGCCAGGCCCTCCAGCGCGGTGAGCGCGGCGGCGGCGGTCAGCCGGGCGGGCACGGGACCGGAGGCGGCCGGTCCGGCGGGGGCGGGGGTCTGCTTCGTACTCACCCCAGCAGGGTAGCCGCGGCCCTTCCGGGGTGACCCGTATGGGCGGCCCCGGAACGGGTGGGTAATCTGGCGCTCATGCGTGCACTCCTCGTGGTCAATCCGGCGGCTACCACCACCAGTGCACGCGTGCGCGACGTGCTGATCCACGCCCTGGCCAGCGAGATGAAGCTGGAGGCGGTGACCACCGAGTACCGGGGGCACGCGCGGGACCTCGGCCGCAAGGCGGCGTCCGGCGAGGACATCGACCTGGTGGTCGCCCTGGGCGGCGACGGCACGGTCAACGAGGTGGTCAACGGTCTGCTGCACGACGGGCCCGACCCGGAGCGGCTGCCCGGCCTGGCCGTGGTGCCCGGCGGCTCGACCAACGTGTTCGCCCGGGCCCTGGGCCTGCCGAACGACCCCGTGGAGGCGACCGGCGCCATCCTCGACGCGCTGCGCGAGCGCCGGGAGCGGACCGTGGGCCTGGGCCTGGCCTCGGGCACGCCGGGCACGGAGGACGAGGCGGTGCCGTCCCGCTGGTTCACGTTCTGCGCGGGCTTCGGCTTCGACGCGGGTGTCGTGGGGCGGGTCGAACAGCAGCGGGAACGGGGCAAGCGTTCGACGCACGCCCTCTACATTCGACAGCTCGTACGCCAGTTCCTGGAGGAGCCGCACCGCCGGAGCGGGACGATCACGCTGGAGCGGCCGGACGCGGAGCCGGTCCGCGACCTGGTGCTGTCGATAGTGTGCAACACGTCACCGTGGACGTTCCTGGGGAACCGGCCGCTCTACGCCTCCCCCGAGGCCTCCTTCGACACCGCGCTTGACGTGCTGGGCCTGGACCGTTTGTCAACTCCGGCGATCGCGCGCTACGCGACACAGCTCCTGACCTCGACTCCTGAGCGCGGCCCGCAGGGCAAGCACGCGGTCTCTCTGCACGATCTGACCGACTTCACCTTGCATTCGAAGGTGCCGCTTCCTTTCCAGATGGACGGCGACCACCTCGGGCTGCGTACGAGCGTGCGGTTCACAGGCGTACGCCGTGCACTGCGTGTGATTGTGTGAGTAGAAGACCTCAAAGTCCTTGCACTCGAACGTTTAGGCGCGGGTCCACCCCATAGAAGTACGGCTGTGACCTAGTCGACACCGACGAATCAAAAAAAACTTTCCGGAAGGGGTTGTATCCCCGTCCGAGGTTTGCGAATCTCTACATGGCGATCGGGACAGCCCGCAGAACCGGCCCCCATGACCGCCAGAACCCCTCCACGAATCGGACCGCACCAGGAAAACCCCTGGGCGTCGGCCCTTCCCTCGCGAAGGGATTCGTGAAAGCGTTCACATTCACAAGCAACGTGCAAGTCACACAAGAGAGGTAGCAGCCATGGACTGGCGTCACAACGCCGTTTGTCGTGAGGAAGACCCCGAGCTGTTCTTCCCCATCGGCAACACCGGTCCTGCGCTGCTGCAGATCGAGGAAGCCAAGGCCGTCTGCCGCCGCTGCCCCGTGATGGAGCAGTGCCTGCAGTGGGCGCTCGAGTCCGGCCAGGACTCCGGCGTCTGGGGCGGCCTCAGCGAGGACGAGCGCCGCGCGATGAAGCGCCGCGCCGCCCGCAACCGGGCGCGCAACGCCAGCGCCTGACATCGACTTTCGAGCCTCGAGCCGCAGCGCGTAGCACCACCCATATAGCGCTCAGCAACGTGCTCTTGAGCCCCGGACCGGGAAATCGGTCCGGGGCTCAGTGCTTTTCCGGAACTTCCCGCCGGATTTCCGGCCCACAGAGCCGCGGACGGCCGCCCCCTCGGCATGATCACTCTGTGTGACAGGGCATATGCCCGGTTTCCGACGGGCTACTTCTGGGAGACAGCGGGGACGTCGAGCACGACCTTGGTGCCGCCCTCGGGGCGCGGCCGCATGTCGAAGCTGCCGCCGAGCTCGCCCTCGACGAGGGTCCGTACGATCTGCAGGCCGAGGTTCCCGGCGCGCTGCGGGTCGAAGCCCTCGGGCAGGCCCCGGCCGTCGTCCAGCACGGTGATCAGGAGCCGCGCGTCGTCCCGGCCCGTGCCGCTGCGCACCGCCCCGACCTCGACCGTGCCCCGCTCCCCCGGCGCGAAGGCGTGCTCCAGCGCGTTCTGCAGCACCTCGGTCAGCACCATCGACAGCGGGGTGGCGACCTCGGCGTCGAGGATGCCGAAGCGTCCGGTGCGCCGGCAGTCGACCTTCCCCGGCGAGATCTCGGCGACCATCGCGATCACGCGGTCGGCGATCTCGTCGAACTCCACCCGCTCGTCCAGGTTCTGAGACAGCGTCTCATGGACGATGGCGATCGAACCGACCCGCCGCACCGCCTCGTTGAGCGCCTCCCGGCCCTGGTCGGAGTCCATCCGGCGGGCCTGCAGCCGCAGCAGGGCCGCGACCGTCTGGAGGTTGTTCTTCACCCGGTGGTGGATCTCCCGGATGGTGGCGTCCTTGGTGATCAACTCGCGTTCGCGGCGCCGGAGTTCGGTGACGTCTCGGCACAGCACCAGAGAACCGATCCGGGTCCCCTTGGGCTTGAGCGGAATCGCCCGGAGCTGGATCACCCCGCCGTTGGCCTCGATCTCGGTCTCCCGCGGGGCCCAGCCGCTGGCCAGCTTGACCAGGGCCTCGTCCACCGGCCCGCGCGAGGGCGCCAGCTCGGCGGTGATGCTCCCGAGGTGCTGGCCGACCAGGTCCGAGGCGAGCCCGAGCCGGTGGTATGCCGAGAGTGCGTTCGGCGAGGCGTACGTGACGACGCCTTCCGCGTCGAGGCGGATCAGCCCGTCGCCGACGCGCGGCGAGGCGTCCATGTCGACCTGCTGGCCGGGGAACGGGAACGTTCCGGCGGCGATCATCTGGGCCAGGTCGGAGGCCGACTGGAGGTACGTGAGCTCCAGCCGGCTCGGGGTGCGCACCGTGAGCAGGTTGGTGTTGCGGGCGATGACGCCCAGGACCCGGCCCTCGCGCCGTACGGGGATCGACTCGACCCGTACGGGCACCTCCTCGCGCCACTCCGGGTCACCCTCGCGCACGATCCGGCCCTCGTCCAGGGCCGCGTCGAGCAGCGGGCGGCGGCCGCGCGGCACCAGGTGGCCGACCATGTCGTCCTGGTAGGAGGTCGGACCGGTGTTGGGGCGCATCTGGGCGACCGAGACGTAGCGCGTGCCGTCGAGGGTGGGGACCCACAGGACCAGGTCCGCGAAGGACAGGTCGGAGAGCAGCTGCCACTCCGAGACCAGCATGTGGAGCCACTCCAGCTCCGTCTCGCTGAGGGCGGTGTGCTGGCGTACGAGGTCGTTCATGGAGGGCACGCAGCCGAGGGTACCCGGGCTCTGGGCAGGAGTTTCGCAGCGGGAATACCCAGACGGCCGCGAGGCCGCGTATCTTGGAGGAAGTGACGGGCCTTTGGTCCCTGTCATTGGATGGACAGAACAGAATGGTCTAGTCCACAATGCTGAGGTAAGAAGAGACTTCCGCCCTCCCCGCACAGGAGGACGGAGTGAGGTAAGCCGCGCGTTCTGCCCTGACCGCGCAGGCACCTCCACCACCGGCCGCAGGGACCGCACACCCTTCGGCCGAAGCAACTCCGGGCCATGGTGCCGGACGGGTTGAGGGTCCCGTCCGACACCGTGGCCCTGGGGCTTTTCCGGGGGCCTTCCGGGTGGTTTCCGGGGGCCGTCCGGGGGTTTCCCCCGACGCTCTCCCCGACGCCGCCTACCGCGGCCAGGCCAGCATCGCCCGCTCCGCCAGCGCCTCCAGCTCCTCCCGCGTCGCGCCGTCCCGCGCCTGCTGGGACATGCCCTGCAGCACCGCCCCGCCGAAGCGGGCCAGCGCGGCCGCGTCCGTGCCGGCCGGCAGGAGTCCCGCCGCGACGTCGGCCCGGATCCGGCTCTCGAAGAGGGCGATGTTGGCGTTGCGCCGGCCCCGCAGTGCCTCCTCCACCTCGGGCGTGGCGCAGTTGGTCGCCGCACTGATGACCAGACAGCCGGGCGGGTGGTCGGGGCTCGTGTACGAGACGGCCGCCTCCCGCAGGGTGCGCTCCATCCCGGCGCGCGCCGTGGGCTCCTCGGTGAGGGCGCGGGCGCCGAAGGCCCCGTACGTGCCCGCGTACACCTCGACCACCTCGTCGAACAGCTTCCGCTTGTCGCCGAAGGCCGCGTACAGGCTGGGCGCGCCGATCCCCATGGCCCGGGTCAGGTCCGAGATCGAGGTGGCCTCGTAGCCGTGGACCCAGAAGGCGCGCATGGCCTCGTTCAGGGCCGCGTCGCGGTCGAAGGAGCGGGGCCTGCCGCGCTGTCCGGTCGCCATGCGCGAATTCTATAGCGGGCGCTAGTGAATCTGGTACGGTCCCTTTCTGTAGCGACCACTAGAGAAAAGGGGGGCGCGTCATGGGCGTGCTCAGCGGCAAGACGGCAGTGGTGACGGGCGGCAGCCGGGGCATCGGGCGGGCCGTCTCCGAGCGGCTGGCGCGGGACGGGGCGCTGGTGGCCGTCCACTACGGCAGCAACGAGAAGGCGGCCGAGGAGACCGTGGCCGCGATCACGGAGGCCGGCGGGCGGGCCTTCGCCCTGCGCGCGGAGTTCGGGACGCCGGGGGCCGCGGAGGCCCTCTGGGCCGCGTACGACGCCCACCCCGAGGCCACCGAGGGCGTGGACGTGCTGGTGAACAACGCGGGCGCGGCGACCTTCGCGACGCTCGCGGACACCGACGAGGAGACGTACGACCTGATCCACGCGGTGAACGCGAAGGCGCCCTTCTTCGTCACCCGGGCCGCGCTGTCGCGGCTGCGCGACGGCGGCCGGATCGTGAACGTCACCGGCACGCCGCACATCTCGCTGCCCGCGATCCTCGCCACGGTCATGGCCAAGGGGGCGGTGAACGCGCTGACCCGCTCGCTCGCGGCGGAGCTGGCGCCGCGCGGCATCACGGTGAACTCGGTGGGCCCCGGCATCACCGAGACCGACCTCAACGCCGCCTGGCTGGCCGATCCGGCCGCCCGTGCGCACGCCGCGTCCCGCTCGGTCTTCCACCGGATCGGCACGGTGGAGGAGGTGGCGGACGTGGCCGCCTTCCTGGCCTCGCCCGACTCCCGCTGGGTCACGGGCCAGCACCTCGACGCCACCGGCGGGCTCCAGATGAGCCTGCTCTGACCCGCGCGCCCGGGGCCGCCCCGCGCGCGCAGGGCGGCCCGGTGCGGGTCAGTGCGTCTCGGTGACCTTCGCCAGGGCGCGCGGGGCGTCCGGGTCCTGGCCCCGGGCGAGGGTCACCTCGTACGCCAGGAGCTGCAGCGGCAGGATCTCCAGGACCGGCTGGAGCTCCTCGGGCAGCCCGTCCACGGGCAGCACGAACCCGGCCGCGGCGGCCTCGACCTGGGGCCGGGGGCCCACCACGACGAGGTCGGCGCCCCTCCCCCGCAGCCGGTCGAGGACGGGCCGGAGGGCCTCGCCGCCCCGGCCCTCGGTGACCACGGCGATCACCGGGGAGACGTTGTCGACCATCGCCAGCGGGCCGTGCAGCAGGTCGGCGCCCGAGTAGGCGAGGGCGGGGATGTAGCTGGTCTCCATGAGCTTGAGCGCGGCCTCGCGGGCGGTGGGGTAGCCGAACCCCCGCGAGGTGATCACCATCCGCTCGGCGAACCGGTACCGGGCGGCGAGCGTCCTGACCTCCTCGCGCCGGGCCAGGATCCGCTCCGCCAGCTCCGGCACGGGTGCGGCGGTCCGCGCGGCCCCGTCGCCGCCCCGCAGCCCCTCGGCGAGGAGGTACAGGGCCAGCAGCGAGGCGGTGTACGTCTTGGTGGCCGGCAGGGCCCGCTCCGGGCCGGCGAGCACGTCGACGTGGTGCTCGGAGACCGCCGCCAGGGCGGAGTCGGGGTTGTTGGTGACGGCCAGCGTGACGGCCCCGGCGGCACGGGCGGCCTGGGTGGAGGCCACCAGGTCCGGGGAGCCGCCCGACTGGCTCACGGTGATCACCAGCACGTCCTGGAGCCGGGGGGTGGCCCCGTAGGCCGTCGTGGTGGACATGGAGCTGAGGCCGCAGGGCAAGCCCAGCCGCACCTCCAGCAGGTACTTGGCGTAGAGGGCCGCGTGGTCGGAGCTGCCGCGGGCGGCGAGCAGCACGAAGCGCGGGCGCTTCTGGGAGATGGCCTCGGCGGTGGCGCGGATCGCCTCCGCGCCCTCGTTCAACAGGCGGCGCAGTACGGCGGGCTGCTCGTCCATCTCGGCGGACATCAGCCGCCCGGGACGCTCCACGGCGCTCACCCGTCCAGTCTGTCGCGGCCACGGCCCGGCGGCACCCCCGGCGGGCGCGCGGGAGCGCCCGATCCGGCCCACGATGGAAGCTGCGCAGACCCGGGTGCGGAGGGCCAAGCTCTGCTAGATTGGTCTATACCACCAAGACTTCCTTCTCCCAGATCGGCAGGCCCAGCGTGGAAGTTGTCATCGTCCCGGACGCGAAGGCGGGCGGAGAGCTCATCGCGGAGGCCATGGCCTCCCTGGTACGCCGCAAGCCCGACGCCCTGCTCGGCGTGGCGACCGGCTCGACCCCGCTGCCCGTCTACGAGGCCCTCGCCGCCAAGGTCCGCGGCGGCGAGGTCGACGTCACCCGTGCCCGCATCTGCCAGCTCGACGAGTACGTCGGCCTGCCGGCCGGGCACCCGGAGTCCTACCGCTCCGTGGTCCTGCGCGAGGTCGTCGAGCCCCTGGGCCTGTCCGAGGCCTCCTTCATGGGCCCCGACGGCACCGCAGAGGACATCGTGGGCGCCTGCGAGGCGTACGACGCGGCGCTGGCCGAGGCCGGCGGCGTCGACCTCCAGCTGCTCGGCATCGGCACCGACGGGCACATCGGCTTCAACGAGCCCTGCTCCTCGCTCGCGTCGCGCACCCGCATCAAGACGCTCACCGAGCAGACCCGCGTGGACAACGCGCGCTTCTTCGACGACGACATCGACCAGGTGCCCCACCACGTCATCACCCAGGGCATAGGCACCATCCTCGACGCCCGCCACCTGGTGCTGCTGGCCACCGGCGAGGGCAAGGCCGAGGCCGTGGCCCAGACGGTCGAGGGCCCGGTCTCCTCGCTCGTCCCGGCCTCCGCCCTCCAGCTGCACCGGCACGCCACCGTCGTGGTCGACGAGGCGGCCGCCTCGAAGCTGAAGCTGGCGGACTACTTCCGGCACACCTTCGCCAACAAGCCCGCCTGGCAAGGCCTGTAGGCGCGAGGGCCCCACGGCCCCGCTCCGCTACGACGGAAGGGCCCGGCTCCTGGGGGAGCCGGGCCCTTCCGCGTGTCCGGGATGCGCCGCTGCCTGGGGGCGGTCCCGGTGCCTGGGGTCCGTACGAGCCGGGGGCCGTACGGTGCCTGGATACGGCGGGGACGGGGCGCCCCTCCTCGGGCGCCCGGCCCCCGCCGGGGTTCCGGGGCGGGGTCAGAGCCCCGCGATCACCTCGGCCGCGGCCGTGCCGCAGACGCGGGCGGCGCCGTGCGTGGCGATGTGCACCGCCCCACGGGGCTCGGCGCGCGGCAGGCCCATCTCGACCACGACCGTCCCGGGCCGGGCGGCGAGCACGGCGTCGAGGGCGGCGGTCATCCACGGGTGCCGGTGGGCGTCGCGCACGACGAGCACGACCGTGCGGTCGCCCGAGGCGGCCAGGATCGCGCCGGCCACGTCCGGGCCCTCGGCGTAGGTACCCGCGGTGGTGTCCGGCAGCAGGGCGGCCAGCGGTCCGGCGAGCCCCCAGGGGGTCTCGTCGCCGACCGCGATGTTCGCGACCGGGCTGAGCGTGGCGACGTACGGCGCCTTCACCGTCACCTCGGCGGTGCGGGTGACCCGTACCGCGCGGCGGGCCGCGACGAGGCCGATGTCCGCCGTGCCGGGCGCGTTCCCCTCCTTGCCGGACGCGCCCGGCCCGTCGGCGACCCGGGCCTGCCGGGTCCAGTCGGCGAGGGCGCGCACCCGTGCAGCGGCGTCGGCGAGCCGCTCCTCGGGCAGGCTGCCCTCGCGCACGGCCGCGACCAGCGCGTCGCGCAGTCGCAGCACGGTCTCCTCGTCGGCGAGCCCGCCGCCGACGCAGATCGCATCGGCGCCGGCGGCGATGGCGAGGACGGAGCCCCGCTCGATGCCGTACGTGCCGGCGATGGCGTTCATCTCCATGCCGTCGGTGACGATCAGGCCCTGGTAGCCCAGTTCCTCGCGGAGCAGGCCGGTGAGGATCTGCGGGCTGAGGGTCGCCGGACGGGTGGGGTCGAGCGCGGGCAGCAGGATGTGCGCGCTCATGACGGCCTTGGTGCCGGCGGCCATCGCGGCCTTGAAGGGCACGAGTTCGCGGGCGTAGAGGGTGTCCAGGTCCGCGTCGATGCGCGGGAGGGCGTGGTGGGAGTCCACGCTGGTGTCGCCGTGGCCCGGGAAGTGCTTGGTGCACGCGGCGACGCCGGCGGCCTGGAGGCCCTCGACGTAGGCGGCGGTGTGCCGGGCGGCGAGGTGGGTGTCGGCGCCGAAGGACCGTACGCCGATGACCGGGTTGTCCGGGTTGGAGTTGACGTCGGCCGACGGGGCCCAGTTGAGGTTGACCCCGCAGGCCGCGAGGCGGCGGCCGAGCTCGCGGGCCACCTCGTGGGTCAGGCCGGTGTCGTCGACCGCGCCGAGGGCGAGGTTGCCGGGGAAGGAGGAACCGTCGCGCACCTCCAGGCGCGTGACGTCGCCCCCCTCCTCGTCGATGGCGACGAGTACGTCGTCCCGCTCGGCCCGCAGCTGCGCGGTGAGCGCGGCCAGCTGGCCGGGCGAGGTGATGTTGCGGCCGAACAGGCCGACCGCGGTGAGCCCTTCGCCGACCCGGCGGAGCAGCCAGTCGGGGGCGGTGGTGCCCAGGAAGCCGGGCTGGAGCACGGCCAGGGCGTCGCGGGTCAGAGTGTCCGTCTGGTGGGCGGTGATCGTCATCGGGAGGGTCATCCCTTCACTGCGCCCGCGGTGAGGCCCGCGGCCATCTTGCGCTGGACGATGAGGAACAGCACGACGATCGGCACGGCCATCATGGTGGAGCCGGCCATCATCGGGGCGAACTCGGTGCCGTTCTTCGTGGTGAAGTTGCCGAGCCAGACGGTGGCCGTCTGGTTCTGCTGGCTCATCAGCATCAGGGCGTACAGGTACTCGTTCCACGCCTGGATGAAGCCGTAGACGGAGGTGGCGACCATGCCGGGGGCGAGCAGCGGGAAGACCACGCGGAGGAAGGCGCCGGTCGGCGTGCAGCCGTCGACCATCGCGGCCTCCTCCAGCTCCTTGGGGATGTTGACGATGAAGCCGCGGAGGGTCCACACCGTGAACGGCAGGATGAAGGTCAGGTACGTGATGATCAGGCCGGTGAGCTTGTCGTACTGACCGAGGTCGTTCAGCAGCAGGAAGACCGGGATGATCATCGCTACGAGCGGGACCATCTGGACGGCGAGGATGCCGACGATCACGATCTTCCGGCCGCGGAAGGCGAACCGGGAGATGGCGAGTGCGGCCAGCATGCCGACCAGGATGCCGATGACGACCACGACGGACGAGACCAGCATGGAGCGCCCGACCGGGCCCCAGAAGTCGGCGATGTCGAGCGCGCGCCGGAAGTTGTCCAGGGTCCAGGTGCGGGGGAAGAAGTGGGGCTCCGGGTCGATGGCGTCCTTGGCGGGCTTGAACGCCGTGTTGAGCATCCAGTAGACCGGGAAGCCGGCGGTGACGAAGACCAGGAGGCCGAGGAGGTTCCAGCCGAGCTTGGACTTCCTGAAGCCCTTGCGGCGGGCGAGGCGCGGGGTCGCGGCGGTCGAGGTCACTCCACCTCTCCGATCTTGAGCATCTGGCGCATGTAGACGGCGACGACGCCCAGCAGGAGCAGGACGGTCACGAGGGCGATCGCGGAGCCGCCGGAGTAGTCGTTGACGACGAAGGCCTTCTGGTACGAGTACGTCGTCAGCAGCTGGAACTCGGCCTCGGGGTTGCCGTTGCGCATGACGAAGACCTGCGGGAAGACACCCATGTCCCAGATCACCGAGAGGGTCGTCAGCATGACGATGATCGGCTTGAGGATCGGGAGGGTGACGTGGCGGAACACGCCCCACGCGCCGGCGCCGTCGAGGCGCGCGGCCTCCTCCAGCTCCTTGGGCACCTGGGTGAGGCCCGCGCTGAGGGTGATGACCACGAACGGGACCGCGCCCCAGACCACCAGGAGCATGATCACCGCGAGGCCCTGGGGGCCGCTGGCGAACCAGTTGTGGCCGATCATCTCGACGCCCGGCAGCTTGCTCAGCAGGTAGTTGAGCACGCCGTAGTCGGCGTCGAAGAGCCACTTGAAGACGGCGGTGGCCACGATGATGGGCATGCCCCAGCTCGCCACGAGGGCGATGCTGATGAGGGCCTTGACCCAGCCGGAGACCCGCTGGAGCAGCAGGGCGATCAGCATGCCGAGGACCATGGTCAGGACGACCGCGCCGCCGGCGAAGAGGACGGTGCGCAGGACCACGGCCCAGAACTCGCCGTCGCCGAGGATGGCGGTGAAGTTCTGGAAGCCGACCCACTCGGCGTCCTTGAAGCCCCACAACTCGGATTTGCCGAAGCTCTGGAAGGAGAGGGAGACCAGGCGCAGCAGCGGGTATCCCATGACCAGCACGATGACCAGCAGGCAGGGGGCCAGCAGCAGCCAGGGGGTCACGGAGCCCCCGCGGCGGTCCCCTCTGCGCGGCGTGCCCGTACTCCCGGTCGCGGCTTTGGACGAAGGCGTTTCCTTCGCCGGTGGCAGATCGGCGGTGGTGGTCTGTGCGGCACTCATCGCGCGCTCCTCAGCGGTCCCTCTCTTGGTACGGGCAGCAGGGCCCCGCCTTCAGCGGCGGGGCCCTGCCCGGTCAGGTCACTTGGTGTTGATGACCTTGTCGATCGCGGCGTCGGCGGCCTTGGCCGCGTCCTCGACCGACTTCTTGCCGGTGCCGATCTCCTGGAGCATGGTCTGCAGGACCTTGGCCTTCTCGACCTGGCCCCAGCCCGGAGCGGTGGGGACGAACCAGGAGGACTCGGCCGCGGTGGCGGCGACCTGGGTCTTCGGGTCGGCCTTCAGCGGGCCGAGGTCCGTCTTGTTGTTCGGCAGGTTGCCCTTGGCGATGAGGCCGGCCTGGCCCTTGGCGCCGGTGAAGGCGTTGATCCACTCGGCCGCGATGTCCTGCGCGTCGGACTTGGACGGGATCGCCAGGTCCGAGCCGCCGAGGAAGACGGGGAGGTTCTTGCCGTTCGGGCCGGGCATCACGAAGTTCTCGAGCTTGTCGGCGAGCTTGCCGACCTTGTCGTTCTCCGGGGTGGCCGCGGTGCCGCCCTCCCACGCCGCGGCGAAGATCGCGGCGGAGTTGCCCTGGCCGAAGACGACCGGGCGGTCGGCCTCGTCCTTGGTCTTGTCGGCGTGCATGTACTTGTCGAGGATCTCCTTGTACTGCTTGAGACCCTTGAGCGACTCGGGGGAGGACAGGGAGGACTTCCACTGGCCGCCCTCGTTCTTGGCGATGGCGCCGCCCGCGTCGTAGACGAAGGACATGGCCGCGTACCAGTCCGGCGAGGGCTGGTACCAGGCGCTGAACTTCGCGCCCTTCTTCTTCTGGATGGCGTCGAGCGCGGCGGTCAGCTCGGCCCAGGTCTTCGGGGCGGCCTTGACGCCCGCCTCGGCGGCGACGTCCTTGCGCCAGGTGCCGACGCGGCCACCGGCGTAGTAGGGGACGCCGTAGGTCTTGCCGTCGTACGTGACGGACTCCTTCAGGGCGTCGAGCCACTGCGCGGAGTTGTCGAACTTGGACGGGTCGACCTCGGCGAAGGCGCCGGTCGACATGTAGCCGATCATCTCGGAGTTGCCCATCTCGACAACGTCCGGGGCCTTGTCCGTGGCGAGCACGGCGTCGAGCTTGGCGTTCTTGTCCGGCCAGCCGTAGTACTCGTGCTTGACCTTCAGGCCCGGGTGCTTCGCGATGATCGCGTCGTCGGCGGCCTTGACCAGGTCCGGCCAGTTGTTCTGCGCGTCGACGGTCAGCCAGACGGTCAGCTCCTTGGCACCGGAGGCCTTGTCGCCGCCCTCCTTCTTGCCGTCGGTGCCACCGCACGCCGCCAGACCGATGACCATGCCCGCGACACCAACCGCCGCGATGAGCTTGCGCTTCACGCCACCCTCCTCAGGGATGCCTGCACTCCCCCTGCCCGCCGTACGTGAAATACGCCAAGTACTGCCGTGGGGCCGGGATCTGATCCATATTGGTTTAGACCAGTAGCCTGGAGCTTGGCCTAGACCTTTGGGGGTGTCAAGGGTCTAATAAACGAGGTGCCAGTCCGTTACCGGACCGACACCTCAGGGAGGGGCGACGTCCGTGCTCCGGCCCGTGTCACGATGTGACCGCAAGAGACGGAGGAGCCGGTGACGGCTGTGAAACTGGAGTCGGGAAGGACGGCGGCGATGGCCACCGAAGGGGCGCTTACCGAGCCCGAGGGCGGGGCGGCCACACGTACCGCCCGCGTGCCCAAGTACTACCGACTCAAGCGGCATTTGCTCGATATGACCGAAACGCTCCCTCCGGGCACCCCGGTGCCCCCGGAGCGCACCCTCGCGGCCGAATTCGACACCTCCCGGACCACCGTCCGGCAGGCGCTCCAGGAGCTGGTGGTCGAGGGCCGTCTGGAGCGGATCCAGGGCAAGGGCACCTTCGTCGCCAAGCCCAAGGTCTCCCAGGCGCTCCAACTGACCTCCTACACCGAGGACATGCGTGCCCAGGGCCTGGAGCCGACGTCCCAGCTGCTCGACATCGGCTACGTGACCGCGGACGACACCCTCGCCGGGCTGCTCAAGATCACCCCCGGCGGCCGCGTCCTGCGCATCGAGCGCCTGCGTCTGGCCAGCGGCGAGCCCATGGCCATCGAGACCACGCACCTCTCGGCCAAGCGCTTCCCGGCCCTGCGCCGCTCGCTCGTCAAGTACACGTCGCTCTACACCGCCCTCGCGGAGGTGTACGACGTCCACCTGGCGGAGGCCGAGGAGACGATCGAGACCTCCCTGGCCACCCCGCGCGAGGCCGGCCTGCTCGGCACCGACGTCGGCCTGCCCATGCTGATGCTGTCCCGGCACTCCCTCGACGCCGACGGCGAGCCGGTGGAGTGGGTGCGGTCGGTCTACCGCGGCGACCGGTACAAGTTCGTCGCGCGGCTCAAGCGGCCGGCGCCCCCGTCGGCCTGACGCATCCGGCGACCTGACGCGTCCGGCGACCTGACGCATCCGCCGGGCAGGCGCCCGGGCGGCCCGCCGCCTCCGGCGGCCTGACCTGCCCGGACACCGGGGACCCCGTACCGGATTGCGGACGGGGTCTTACGCCCGGCGGTCCGCTCCCCGTAGATTCCCTGCGATTGCGCAGATGATCACGAGGGGACGAGGGTCATGCCGGAACCGGAATCAACAGGTACACAAGGGAACACGGCGGGCTCGGCCGGTACGGCGGGCTCGCCTTCTCCGTCTCCGCGGCCGGGTCCGTCCGGCCGCCTGACGCCGAAGTCCGTCGCAGTCTGGGCACTGGTGGCGCTGGTCGGCGCGGCGGGCTGGACCGTGCTCGCGCTCTCCCGCGGCGAGGAGGTCTCGGCCGCGTGGATGCTTGCCGCGGCCCTGGGCTCGTACGCCATCGGGTACCGCTTCTACTCCCGCTTCATCGCCCACCGCGTACTCCGCGTCGACAAGACGCGGGCCACCCCCGCCGAACGCCTTGACAACGGTGTCGACTACCACCCGACGGACCGGCGGGTGCTCTTCGGGCACCACTTCGCCGCCGTCGCGGGCGCCGGCCCGCTGGTCGGCCCGGTGCTGGCGGCCCAGATGGGCTACCTGCCCGGCACCATCTGGATCGTCGTCGGCGTGATCTTCGCCGGCGCCGTGCAGGACATGGTGACCCTGTTCTTCTCCACCCGCCGCGACGGCCGCTCGCTCGGCCAGATGGCGCGCGAGGAGATCGGCCCGGTGGGCGGCGCCGCCGCCCTGATCGCGGTATTCGCCATCATGATCATCCTGCTGGCAGTGCTGGCGCTGGTCATCGTCAACGCGCTCTCGCACTCCCCGTGGGGCGTCTTCTCCATCGGCATGACCATCCCGATCGCCCTCTTCATGGGCGTCTACCTGCGCGTGCTGCGGCCGGGCCGGGTCACCGAGGTCTCCCTCATCGGCGTCGCCCTGCTGCTGCTCGCGCTCGTCGCCGGCGGCTGGGTCGCGGAGTCCTCCTGGGCCGCGTTCTTCACCCTGAAGCCGACCACGCTGGTGCTCTGGATGGTCGGCTACGGCTTCCTGGCCTCGGTGCTGCCGGTCTGGCTGCTGCTCGCCCCGCGCGACTACCTGTCCACCTTCATGAAGGTCGGCACCATCGCGCTGCTGGCGCTGGGCGTGGTCATCGCGATGCCGACGCTGAAGATGGACGCGGTCACGTCGTTCGCGTCGCGCGGCGACGGGCCGGTCTTCGCCGGGTCGATGTTCCCGTTCGTCTTCATCACCATCGCGTGCGGCGCCCTCTCCGGCTTCCACTCCCTGGTCTCCTCGGGCACCACCCCGAAGATGGTCCAGAAGGAGACCCAGGTCCGGATGATCGGCTACGGCGCGATGCTGACCGAGTCCTTCGTGGCCGTGATGGCCATGATCGCGGCCTGCATCATCGAGCCCGGCCTCTTCTTCGCGGTCAACTCCCCCGCGGGCGTGGTCGGCACCACCGTGCAGTCCGCCTCGGAGGCCATCGCGGGCCTGGGCTTCACCATCTCCCCGGAGGCCCTGGCGCAGGCCGCCAAGGACGTGGAGGAGGCCACCCTGCTCTCGCGCACGGGTGGCGCGCCGACCTTCGCCCTGGGCATGTCCGAGATCTTCTCGGCCGTGGTCGGCGGCGCCGGGATGAAGGCCTTCTGGTACCACTTCGCGATCATGTTCGAGGCGCTGTTCATCCTCACCACCCTGGACGCGGGCACCCGCGTGGGCCGGTTCATGCTCCAGGACACCCTCGGCAACGTCTACAAGCCGTTCCGCCAGGTCAGCTGGAAGCCCGGCGTCTGGATCGCGAGCGCGCTCGTCTGCGGCGCCTGGGGCTACTTCCTGTGGGTCGGCGTGAACGACCCGCTGGGCGGCATCAACCAGCTCTTCCCGCTCTTCGGCATCGCCAACCAGCTGCTGGCCGCCGTCGCCCTGGCCGTCTGCACCACGCTGCTGGTGAAGTCCGGCCGCCTGAAGTGGGCCTGGGTGACGGGCGTCCCGCTGGCCTGGGACGCGGCCGTGACGCTCACCGCGAGCTACCAGAAGGTCTTCTCAGAGGACCCGCGGGTCGGCTTCTTCGCCCAGCGCGACAAGTACCTGGCCGGCATCGACGCGGACAAGGTGCTGCCGCCCGCCAAGTCCATGGACGACATGCACACGGTGGTCACCAACTCCACGGTCGACGGCGTGCTGTGCGCGCTGTTCGCGATCCTGATCCTGGTGGTGCTGTTCGACGCCCTGTGGGTGTGCCTGAAGGCCGTCCGCAAGCCGGAGTCGGTGGTGCTGCACGAGACGCCGTACGTCGAGTCGAAGATCATCGCCCCGGCCGGTCTGATCGCCACGGCCGAGGAGAAGGCCGAGCTCGCCGCCGCGGGCCTCGACTCGGGCGGCGGCCGCGTGAAGGAGCCGGTCTCCTCATGACCGCGGCAGGCCTGCTGGGCCGGATCCGGTTCTACGTCCGCGAGTTCACCGGCGAGGCGGCGTACGAGCGCCACGTCGCCCACGCCCGCGGCCACGACCCGGACGCCCCCGTGCCGACCCGCCGGGAGTTCGAGCGGGCCCGCACGGACGCCCGCGAGGGCGACCCGCGCGAGGGCTTCCGCTGCTGCTGAGCACGACCGTACGGAGGGCCGTCCCCGCACCACGCGGTGGCGGCCCTGCGCCGTACGGCTGCTGCACACTGGACGCCATGGACATCGTGATCAGGGAAGCCCGGCCGGACGAGTACGCGGAACTGGGCGAGATCACCGCCCAGGCCTACCTGAAGGACGGCCTGCTCGACCAGAACGAGACGGACGACTACGCGAACACCCTGCGGGACGTGGCCGGCCGGGCCTCCCACGGCGAGATCCTGGTCGCCGTCGCGGACGACCGCCTGCTGGGCGGCGTCGCCTACGCGCCCCCGGGCAGCGAGCTGTGCGACATCGCCGGCGCGGGCGAGGCGGAGTTCCGGATGCTGGCGGTGGCCCGCGAGGGCCGCGGCCGGGGTGCCGGCGAGGCCCTCGTACGCGCCTGCATCGACCGCGCCCGCGCCACCGAGGGCGTCACGCGGCTGGTGATGTCCACCCAGCCGGCGATGCGGGGCGCCCAGCGCCTCTACGAACGCCTGGGCTTCACCCGCACCCCGGAGCGCGACTGGTCGCCGGTCCCGCAGCTCAGGCTGCTGACGTACACGCTGGAGCTGTGACGCAGGGGGTCAGCGCACCCAGTCCTTGAGCGCCTCGGTCTGGAGGGTGATGCCGACGGGGTCGGGCAGCTTGATCTCCTTGCCGAAGGGAACCGTGCGAACGGTCTCATAGCCCGCACCGTCCGGGTCGCTGTGGACCACGACCTGGCACTTGAGACGGTCGATGAGCAGGTAGACGGGGATACCGGTCTCCGCGTAGGCGCGCGGCTTCTCAATGCGGTCGCGCCGCTCGGTGTCGGAGTCCCACGAGGTCACCTCGACGGCCATCAGGATCGGACTCGGATCCACCCAGTCACCCTGCCCGACGAACGCGTCCTCGTGGGCCAGGACCCCGTCCGGAATGGCCCGGCCCTCACGGTACTGTTCCGCCTTGATTCCCTGCCCCGGGTGCAGCCAGAACTCCGGGTGATGCTGCATGCAGATGCGCGTCAGCCAGAGGATGATCCGTCCGTGGTCCCCGTCTGGCATGGCCTTGCTCCTCAGCACCCCACCGATGAATTCCAGTCGCAGCCCCTCAGCCTCACGGGCTGCTATACGCGCCAGGTGCTCGAAGTCTTCGGTCGACATGTGGGGACGGTCAGTCATGACGGTCATGCCTCGCTCGCCTTCCATCGATGGTGCTGTCTCCGACGATAGCGGAGAGGCACGACACAAGGACTCCCCGTCGCGGCCGACACAACATGTAGGGGGTCACTCAGACCGGCGCCCCCACATGTATGCTCATCCTCGCTGTCGCCGCAGGGGAATCCGGTGCGAATCCGGAACTGTCCCGCAACGGTGTGAAGTACACGCATATGCGCCTTCCCAGTCCGAAGACCTGCCGACAGCGCGCCCGGGTCGACCGAACCGGGCGCCGACCACGTCCGGGCCTCGCGGTTGGGCCGGTGGACGCCATGCGGAGCACGCGCACCTGCCACGCCCGCATGCGCCCCCGCACGCCCCGCCCCGAAGGCCGGAGCCGAGCGAGGGAGAGCCCCCCATCGTGACCATCGCGCCTGCCGCACCGCGCGCCGAGTCCGACCCGTCCGAGGCCGAAGGCCCCGGCACCGCGCTGCTGCGAACCCTCACCGACCTCACCGCCGACCTCCCCGACACGGACCCCGGCCGGGTCGCCGCCGCCGCGCTCCGCGGCCGGAGCGCCGACGCGGACGAGGCCGAACTGCGGGGGCTCGCCACCGAGGCCGCCGCGGGGCTCATCTCCGAGGACCCGGCCTACTCCCGGCTCGCCGCCCGGCTCCTGACCCTCGCCATCGCCGACGAGGCCACCGGCCAGGGCGCGACCTCCTTCTCCGCCTCCGTCGCCGTGGGCCACCGCGAGGGCCTGATCGCCGACCGCACCGCCGAGTTCGTCAGCCTCCACGCGGCCCGCCTCGACTCCCTCGTCGAGGCCGCCACCGCCGAGGGCGCCGACGACCGCTTCGGCTTCTTCGGCCTGCGCACCCTGCACAGCCGCTACCTGCTGCGCCACCCGATCACCCGCCAGGTCGTCGAGACCCCCCAGCACTTCATGCTGCGCGTGGCGTGCGGCCTCGCCGCGGACGACAGCATCGAGGCGGTCGAGGAAGTCGCCTCGCTGTACCGCCTGATGAGCCGCCTGGACTACCTCCCGTCCTCGCCGACGCTCTTCAACTCCGGCACCCGCCACCCGCAGATGTCCTCCTGCTACCTGCTGGACTCCCCGCTGGACGAGCTGGACTCGATCTACGGCCGCTACCACCAGGTGGCGCGCCTGTCGAAGCACGCGGGCGGCATCGGCCTCTCGTACTCCCGCATCCGCGCCCGCGGTTCGCTGATCCGCGGCACCAACGGCCACTCCAACGGCATCGTGCCGTTCCTGAAGACCCTCGACGCCTCCGTCGCCGCGGTGAACCAGGGCGGCCGCCGCAAGGGCGCCGCCGCGGTCTACCTGGAGACCTGGCACGCGGACATCGAGGAGTTCCTGGAGCTCCGCGACAACACCGGCGAGGACGCCCGCCGCACCCACAACCTCAACCTGGCCCACTGGATCCCGGACGAGTTCATGCGCCGCGTGAACGCCGACGCCGAGTGGTCGCTGTTCTCCCCGGCCGACGTGCCCGAGCTGGTCGACCTGTACGGCGACGAGTTCGACGCCGCCTACCGCAAGGCCGAGGCCGCGGGCCTGGCCCGCAAGACCATGCCCGCCCGCGACCTGTACGGCCGGATGATGCGCACCCTCGCGCAGACCGGCAACGGCTGGATGACCTTCAAGGACGCCTCCAACCGCACCGCGAACCAGACCGCGCTGCCCGGCCGCGTCGTGCACTCCTCGAACCTCTGCACCGAGATCATCGAGGTCACCAACGACGACGAGACCGCGGTCTGCAACCTGGGCTCGGTCAACCTCGGCGCCTTCGTCCACCCGGAGATCCAGGACATCGACTGGGCCCGCCTGGACGAGACCGTCCGCACCGCCGTGACCTTCCTCGACCGGGTCGTGGACATCAACTTCTACCCGACCGAGCAGGCCGGCCGCTCCAACTCCAAGTGGCGCCCGGTCGGCCTGGGCGCGATGGGCCTCCAGGACGTCTTCTTCAAGCTGCGGCTGCCGTTCGACTCCCCCGAGGCCAAGGCGCTCTCCACGAAGATCGCCGAGCGGATCATGCTCGCCGCGTACGAGGCCTCCTGCGACCTCGCCGAGCGCAGCGGCCCGCTGCCGGCCTGGGCCGAGACCCGCACCGCCCAGGGCGTGCTGCACCCCGACCACTACGGCGTCGAACTGCACTGGCCCGAGCGCTGGGACGCGCTGCGCGCCCGCGTCGCGAAGACCGGCATGCGCAACTCGCTGCTCCTGGCCATCGCCCCGACCGCGACGATCGCGTCCATCGCCGGCGTCTACGAGTGCATCGAGCCCCAGGTCTCCAACCTCTTCAAGCGCGAGACCCTCAGCGGCGAGTTCCTCCAGGTCAACGCCTACCTGGTGGAGGAGCTGAAGAAGCTCGGCGTGTGGGACGCGCAGACCCGCGAGGCGCTGCGCGACGCCTCCGGCTCGGTGCAGGGCTTCAACTGGATCCCGGCCGAGGTGCGCGAGCTGTACCGCACCGCCTGGGAGATCCCGCAGCGCGGACTCATCGACATGGCGGCGGCCCGTACGCCGTTCCTCGACCAGAGCCAGTCGCTGAACCTGTTCCTGGAGACGCCCACCATCGGCAAGCTCAGCTCGATGTACGCGTACGCCTGGAAGCAGGGCCTGAAGACCACGTACTACCTGCGCTCGCGCCCGGCGACGAAGATCGCCCGCGCGGCCTCCGGCACGGCCGTCCCCGCCGCCGCCACTCCCCTCCCGCAGGCCGTCGACGCCGACGCGCTGGCCTGCTCCCTTGAGAACCCCGAGTCCTGCGAGGCCTGCCAGTGAGCACCACCCGATCCCAGAACCTTCTCGACCCGGGCTTCGAGCTCACCCTCCGCCCGATGCGCTACCCGGACTTCTACGAGCGCTACCGGGACGCGATCAAGAACACCTGGACGGTGGAGGAGGTCGACCTCCACTCCGACGTGGCCGACCTCGCCAAGCTCAGCCCGGCCGAGCAGCACATGATCGGCCGCCTGGTCGCGTTCTTCGCGACCGGCGACTCGATCGTGGCGAACAACCTGGTCCTGACGCTGTACAAGCACATCAACTCCCCGGAGGCGCGCCTGTACCTGTCGCGCCAGCTCTTCGAGGAGGCCGTGCACGTCCAGTTCTACCTGACGCTGCTGGACACCTACCTGCCCGACCCGGAGGACCGCGCGGCGGCCTTCGCGGCGGTCGAGAACATCCCCTCGATCCGCGAGAAGGCTCAGTTCTGCTTCAAGTGGATGGACTCGGTCGAGAAGATCGACCAGCTGGAGACGGCCGCCGACCGCCGCCGCTTCCTGCTGAACCTGATCTGCTTCGCGGCCTGCATCGAGGGCCTGTTCTTCTACGGCGCCTTCGCGTACGTGTACTGGTTCCGCTCGCGCGGCCTCCTGCACGGCCTGGCCACGGGCACGAACTGGGTCTTCCGCGACGAGACCATGCACATGAACTTCGCGTTCGAGGTCGTGGACACGGTCCGCAAGGAGGAGCCTGAGCTCTTCGACGACGCGCTCCGGCAGCAGGTCACCGACATGCTCAAGGAGGCCGTCGAGGCCGAGCTGCAGTTCGGCCGTGACCTGTGCGGCGACGGCCTGCCGGGCATGAACACCGAGTCCATGCGCGAGTACCTCCAGTGCGTGGCCGACCAGCGCCTGGTCCGCCTGGGCTTCGCCCCGGTCTACGGCTCCGAGAACCCCTTCTCCTTCATGGAGCTCCAGGGCGTCCAGGAGCTGACCAACTTCTTCGAGCGCCGCCCGTCGGCCTACCAGGTCGCCGTGGAGGGCACCGTCGACCTGGACGAGGACTTCTGAGTCCGAGCCGGAACCGTCTCCGCCCCGGACCGGCCGGCGGCTGCACCGCGCAGCTGCCGGTCGGTCCGGCGTTCGCGGTGGAGACCGTACAGGGCGGGGGCCGACAGGAGGGTGAGGACGGCGAGGTAGTCCAGGAACGTGTTCATGTGCCCACTCTCCGGCGCCGGCGAAGATCCGGACAGTGGCAGGACTGTCGTAGGACATCGAATTACTGCCACACTGGGCGCATGCTGAAGGCCGCTGCTCCCGAACTCAAGAACGTCGCCGTCGCCCTGGTCGACGGAGTCGCCCCCTTCGAACTCGGCATCTTCTGCGAGGTCTTCGGGATCGACCGCGGCGAGATGGGGCTGCCCGTCTACGACTTCGCGGTCTGCGGGGTCGAGGATCCCCAGGTGGTGGGCGGCGACCAGTTGTTCACGATCGCCACCCGGTACGGGACCGAGCGGCTCGCCGAGGCCGACCTGATCTGCCTGCCCGCCGACCGGCAGGCTCCCGCACGGGACTACCCCGAGCCCCTGCTGGCCGCGCTGCGCGCCGCCGTGGACCGGGGGGCGCGCGTACTCAGCGTGTGCAGCGGGGCGTTCGTGCTGGGGGCGGCCGGGCTGCTCGACGGGCGCCGGTGCACCACGCACTGGATGCACGCCGCCGCGCTCCGGGAGAAGTACCCGCTGGCCCGGGTGGACCCCGACGTGCTGTACGTCGACGAAGGCCCGGTCGTCACGGCGGCCGGCACGGCCTCGGGCATCGACGCCTGCCTGCACCTGGTCCGGCAGGCGCACGGGGCGGAGGTCGCCAACACCATCGCGCGGCGCATGGTCGTACCGCCGCACCGGGACGGCGGCCAGGCCCAGTACATCCAGCGGCCGCTGCCCCGCACCGCCTGCGACGTGGTCGGGGACACCCTCGACTGGATGGTCCGGCACCTCGACGAGGAGATCACCGTCGAGCAGCTCGCCGAACGCGCGCACATGTCCCCGCGCACCTTCGCCCGGCGCTTCCTCCAGGAGACCGGGACCACGCCGTACCAGTGGGTCCTGCGCCAGCGGGTGCTGCTGGCGCAGGAGTTGCTGGAGTCGACGGACGACACGGTCGACGCGATCGCCGGCCGCTGCGGCTTCGGCAGCGCGGCGGCGCTGCGCCACCACTTCCTGCGGGCGCTGGGCACCACGCCCAACGCCTTCCGCAGGACCTTCCGCGGCCCGCGGGCCGCCTGAGACCGCGAAGCGGCGACTACGCGTTCGGGACCGTCTCGTAGCGCGGCGTGCCCTCTTCCATCTGGCGCAGGGCGTCCTTGCGGTCGCGCTTCGAGAGCCGGTCGATGTAGAGGTAGCCGTACAGGTGGTCCGTCTCGTGCTGGAGGCAGCGGGCGAAGTAGCCGGTGCCGCGGACCTTGATCGGGTTGCCCTGGGCGTCCTGGCCGGTCACCTCGGCGTAGTCCGGGCGGGCCAGCGAGGCGTACGCGGTGGGGACGGACAGGCAGCCCTCGTTCGAGTCGTCCAGGACCCGCTGCGAGGCCGGCAGCTCGACCAGCTTCGGGTTGATCACGACACCGGTGTGCCGCACGCCCTCGTCGTCCGGGCAGTCGTACACGAAGACCTTCAGGTCCACGCCGATCTGGTTGGCGGCCAGGCCCACGCCCTCGGCGGCCTTCTGGCTGGCGAACATGTCGTCGATCAGCGAGGCGAGCTTGTCGTCGAACTCGGTGACGTCCTTGCACTCGCGGTGCAGGACGGGGTTCCCGACCACGGTGATCGGGCGGGCGGTGCCGCGCTCGCGGTGGGCGAGCTCGCGCGCCTCGCAGTCCTCGGTGTCCACGACGTATCCGTCGTTGACCTCGTCGACCTGCTGCTCCGTCTCCTGCTGGGCCATGTCCGCGCTACGCCTTCCCTCAAGTCACCGTCTGTACCCGTACAGCCTACGGGCAGGCGCCCGCCCAAGGGCACCTGCCGGGGGCCCCTCCGGAGCGGGGTCCTGCGAGGTCAGCAGACCTCTTCGAGGTCCCGCCACTCCCGGGTGTCGGGGCTGTCGGCCACCCAGCCGTCCAGGAGACCGCGCACCAGCCCCGCGGGGGCGGCGATGCCGCACTCGCGCTCCGGTACCCACAGGGAGCCGGATCCGGCCGTACGGTGCCCCAGGGGGCCGGGATGGCCCGGTTCGCTGTGGTCGTGCGGGTCCACGTGCTCGCCGTCGCCCTCGCCGCTGGGCATGGCGCTCTCCGAGCAGGTCCGGCAGAGCAGCCGCACGGACGAGGACCAGTCCTCCGCGGCGAAGCCGGCGTCCGAGGCCAGCTGCTCCAGGGCGTCGCGGTCCGCCTCGGTGGCCGCCTCCAGCAGCACCACCCAGGTGGGCACCGGCGAGGGCGCCCAGAGCTCGATCTCGTCGAAGACCGGGTACGAGGGCCCGGCGGCCGTCACGCGCTCGCCGTGCGGGACGCCGTCGTGCAGGACCACCTCGCCCCAACGGCGCCCGGAGGACGGCAGCGGGATCGAGAGGACCTCCATCCGGGCCGGATCGAGCCTCCGGCCCCACACGACCTCCGCCTCGCCCTCGGGCGACAGGCGCACCGCCGCGCTGCCCAGCTCCATGCCCACGGGCTCGCCCGTGGACGCCCCGCCGCGGGGGTCGCCGGGCACCTTCAGGCCGTACGCCTGCCAGGCGCGCCGGGCCAGCGGCCAGTCCTGGAGCGCGGTGGCCGCGATCCCCACGTTCCACCAGTCGGGGGCACCGGCCTCGCGGTCGAGCAGGGCCACGGCCCGCAGTCCGGCGGCCCGGGCCTGTTCCCAGTCGTGCCGGAACTTGTGCAGCAGGGCCAGGTTGAACCAGGACTCGGAGAGCCAGGGCTCCAGGTCCGCGGCACGCGTCAGCAGCGCCCCGGCGTCGTCGTACCGGCCGTCGCCGATCAGCGTGAACGCGCGGTCGGTCGCCTGCCGCCACGAGGCGGAGGGCCGATGCCGTACCTTCCCGAAGATCCTCACAATTCCCGCCTATGGGGGCACCCCCAGTGCTACCTGGGGGACCTACGGTGCAGCCTTGCGGACTCTCTCACTTCGCATCCAACCATGCCCACTCGGACGGCCGCTCATTACCCATGGGTTACCCGTGCGGGAAGGCGCTGACTCCGGCCCTCCCCGACGGGCCCCCGCCGCGCTGCAGCACCCGCGCCAGGCACTCGACGACTTCCGGCTGGTAGTCGTGCGCGGTGCCCAGCCTGAGGTGCTCCAGGGCGGCCAGCGAACCGCCCGGGTGGCGGCCCGGGCCCACGAGGTCGTCGTACGCGTTGACCGCCCGGACGATCCTGGCCGCGACCGGCTGCTCGCGGTACGGCTCGGCCTGCCGCTCCACGACGACGGCCACCTCCGCGGGCACCCCGGTCTGGCGGGCGACCTCGCCGCCGAGCCGGGCGATCCGCTCCCGCTCGACGGCGGGCAGCACGGCGGTGGCTCCGCTCGGGACCGGGTCGACCAGGGAGAGCTGGCCGATGTCGTGCATCAGCGCCGCGTACTCCAGCACCGTCAGCTCGCGCTCCGACAGACCCAGTTCGCGGCCGACCGCGCAGCTCAGGGCGGCGACCCGGCGGGAGTGGCCCGGCCGCGTGTAGCCGGCGATCTCGGTGGCCCGGGCCAGGGAGGTGATGGTCTGGCGGTACGTCGTGCGGATCGCGGAGATCCGCCGGAAGGACAGCTGGGTGAGCAACAGCGGCACGCTGAACACGGGCAACGCCCACAGGCCCGCCACCGCCACGCCGAGGGCCATCACCACTCCGCTGGCGCAGATCGCCGAGCCGATGCCGAGCAGGGCGCGCAGCTCGTCGCGGAGCAGGGGCCCGTACGGCCAGCCCGTGCGCGCCCCGGCCAGCGCGGCGGCCAGCACCGCGTCGCACAGGGCGGTCAGCCCGAGCAGCAGGACGAGGTACACCGCGAGCAGCGGGCCCTGGCCGAGCAGGTCCCCCAGCCGGCCGGAGTTGTAGAGGGGCTGGAAGCAGACGGCGGCGAAGGTGACGGTCAGCACCCGGCGGGCCACGTGGTCCAGGGCGGGGCCGCGCCCGAGGGCCACGTGCGGGACCACCCCGACCAGCGCGGCGGCCACGACCACGGCCACGATCTGGAGCACCCCGTGGTGGGTGGGCTGCCCGGCGTTCTGGCCGAGCAGGGCGTACGCGAGGGCCCCCGCGGAGCCGAGCGGCGCGGGCTGGCGGCCGCCGGCCGGGGCGTGCCCGGCGCCGTCGGCGGAGTCGCGGCGGGCCAGCTCGCCGATGGTGATCAGGACGCCGAAGGCGAGGGCGGTGCCCGGTTCCACGACGCCGTGCCAGGCCGTCCACCCGAGTCCGGCCACGGTCAGCGCCCCGGCCGCGCCCCGCACCAGGGCGACGGTGGCACCGCAGGACCGGACGGTACGCACGCCCGCGGCCCTCACCGGCCCCCTCCCCCGGGGCCCCCGGTGCCGTGCCCGGCCCCCCGGCCCGCGGGCGGCACCGCGGGCCCGCCGGGGCGGGGCACCGGCACGTTGCCGCGCGGGGCGGCCACGGCCACGGTGTCCTCGTCGGAGGTGACCGAGGGGTGCCAGCCCTCCCGCTCGACGGCCCGCAGCAGCGCGCCGACCATCGCGGGGTCGAACTGGGCTCCCGCGCACCGCAGCAGTTCCGCGAGCGCGGTCTCCACCGGCCGGGCCCTGCTGTAGGAGCGGGTGGAGGTCATCGCGTCGAAAGCATCCGCCACCGCCACCACGCGCGCCAGCTCGGGGATCTGTTCCCCGGTCAGCCCGTAGGGGTAGCCGGAGCCGTCGACCCGCTCGTGGTGGTGCAGGATCGCGGCGCGGGCCTCGCCGAGGAAGCCGATGCCGCGCACCATCTCGTGGCCGTACTCGGGGTGGAGTTCGATGACGCGGCGCTCCTCCGGGGTGAGGGGGCCGTCCTTGCGCAGCAGCCGGGTGGGGACGCCGAGCTTGCCGACGTCGTGCAGGATGCCGGCGAAGCGCACGACCTCCAGCCGGTCCTCCGGCATGCCCAGCTCGCGGGCGATCATCGCGGAGGCCTGGCCGACCCGCTCGCTGTGTCCCCGGGTGTAGCGGTCCTTGATGTCGACGGCCTGGACGAGGGCGCGGATGGTGGCCTGGTGGGCGGCGCGCTCACGGTGGTACTGGGCGAAGACCCAGCAGGAGATGTACATCGGGAGCAGCACGAGCAGCGCCGCGGGCGCCCCGTAGGGGCTGTGCCAGAGGACGGCCATCATCAGCCCGGCGAGGCCGTGTACGCAGAACGGGGCGAGGGAGCGCAGCAGCAGCCCGCGCCAGGCGGTGCGGACCGGCCGGCGCTCGGCAAGGGCCAGGACGCCGCCGTCCAGGGCGGTGAGCACGAGGCAGAAGGCGGCCGCGGCGGCCGCGGCCGGCAGAAGCAGGTACGGGAAGTCGGGGACGCGCGCCGGACCTTCGCCGCCGAGGGCCGCGGGCCCGCGCAGGAGTCCGTACGCCTGTCCGGCGGCCCAGGCGGCCACGGCCTGCTGGGCGGCGTGCCAGACCCTGCGGACCTTCGCGGGCCGCTGCTCGACCTTGCCGGCGAAGGCGCCCGGCGCGGCGACGAGGGCCGCGGCGGCGGGCGGCAGGAGGAAGACGGCGGCCAGGACGACGGGGAAGAAGGCGCCCATGCCCTGCGGCACCCGGCTCCCGAGGAACGGGCAGACCCGGACCAGCTCCACGGCGAGGTAGAGCGCGGCGAGCAATCCCACGGTCACCCAGGGGGTGCCGGCATCGGACAGCGCGGGAGCGGCACAGCAGAATGCGCCGAGAACGGCGCACAGGATATAGACACGCGCCCTCGGCGGAAGTGCCCGCATGGCGCTCTCCTCCCCGTGTGCCTGGGCAAGCCCGGTACCGAATGGAAACGGCAGTACCGAATGGGGAGAATATGGGGCCCGACCACCTGTCGGGCCGCATTTTCACATTGCGCCGTCCGGGTGCCCCCTGATTAGCACCTTCGGGTGAACGACGTTGCGTTCCGGGGGCGTCCGCCGGGGGGAACACCCGGGTGGAAACCGAGCGGGCGTTCAGGTCGTGGCGGGTCCCGCCGCGGCGGGACCCGCGGTGATGTCCTGGTCGGGAACGACCTGGCCGGAGCGGATCAGCTCGATCCGGCCCATCACCTTGGACCGCAGGTCACTGGGGACGTCGTCCGACCCGCAGCAGCGCTTCACCAGCTTCTTCACGGCCTGTTCGAGGCCGTACTTCTCCAGGCAGGGCGAGCATTCGCCGAAGTGCGTTTCGAACTTCGTGCAGTCGCTGTCCGGCATCTCGTGGTCAAGGAACTCGTAGAGGTGGTCCAGGACCTCAGAGCAGTCCGTCTCGTGCGGCTCTCCGCAGCTCATGAGCCCGAGCCTTTCCGATCGTTCGACTCTCCCGCGCCGGCCGGGACCAGCCCGCGGTCACGGGCGTAGTCCTCGAGCATTCCGCGGAGTTGGCGGCGGCCACGGTGCAGTCGCGACATGACCGTACCGATGGGTGTACCCATGATGTCCGCGATCTCCTTGTACGCAAAGCCCTCTACGTCGGCGAGATAGACGGCGATGCGGAACTCCTCCGGAATGGCCTGGAGGGCTTCCTTCACGTCCGAATCGGGCAGGTGGTCGAGCGCCTGCGATTCGGCGGAACGCAGACCGGTCGACATGTGCGACTCGGCGCGCGCCAGCTGCCAGTCCTCGATCTCCTCCGCCGCACTGCGCTGCGGCTCGCGCTGCTTCTTGCGGTAGGAGTTGATGAAGGTGTTCGTCAGGATGCGGTACAGCCACGCCTTGAGGTTGGTGCCCTCGCGGAACTGGTGGAAGGACGCGTACGCCTTCGCGTACGTCTCCTGTACGAGGTCTTCCGCGTCGGCGGGGTTGCGCGTCATGCGCAGCGCGGCCGAGTACATCTGGTCGAGGTAACCGAGGGCGTCCCGCTCGAAGCGCGCATTGCGCTCGGCGGCCGTCTCCTCCACGTGGCCGTCGTCGGTGCCAGTGACAGGACCCACCTCCTCCAACGCCGTGGCGGGGCCGAATGCGGACCCGCTCGAATCGGAGAATAGTCGACCCTCCCGGCCGTCCGCCGCCCGGACAGGGGCCTTCTTGGGCGCCGGGAGTACCGTGCGAGCCCAGCCATCGCTGGAGGATGCCCCCAGGTCAGCGGCCTGCGGGCGGTCCGGGCAGATGGTCGAACCCATGCGGTCCCTCTCCTCTGGCGAGCTTCGTGTACGTACCGACGTCTGGGACAACAGAGGGGTCCTTCGGCACATTCCCCCGGGCCCCCGGGTTTGTCAGGTGTCGGTCACCACACGCCGGCCGGGAATGGACCGGGGCCTTCCGGAACACCTCCGCCCCGCCCGCACCGCGGCGGGCCGCCACCGCGGTGCGTACGGGCGGTCCGCGTCCGGCTCAGGGCACCAGCCGCTCCAGCCAGTCCCCGACCGCCCCGGCGATCAGTTCCAGGGCCGCCTCCTGGCCCGGCTCCGCCTTCTTCGGCACGGCGAATCCGTGGTCGCCGAAGGGCACCTCGACCAGCTCGTACGTGCCCTCCGGGAACTCCTCCGGCCGTCCGAAGGGGTCCCGGGCACCCTGGACCACCAGGGTGGGCAGGCCCGCGCCGGTGAGCTCGTCGGCCCGGGACTTCTCCGGCCTGCCCGGCGGGTGCAGCGGGAAGCCCAGCGCCAGTACGGCGTGCGCGCCCAGCTCGGCCCCGGTGCGGCAGGCCACCCGGGCGCCGGCGCTGCGGCCGCCGGCGACGACGGGCGGGCCGGGCTCCGCGAGCGCGGGCCAGAGCGCCCGCCAGCCTTCGTCGAGGACCTTCGGCGCTGCGGCCACCTTCTTGCCGGCCACGCGCCAGGGCTGTTCGACCAGCGCCACGGTGATCCCGCGGGCGGGCAGGGCCGCCGCCAGGGCCTGGAGGTCGCGGGCCTCGATGCCGCCGCCGGCGCCGTGGCCGAGGGCCAGGACGAGTCGGGCGGAGCGGGCCGGGTGCCAGGTGATCCTGGCCTCGCCCGCGGGGGTGTCCACGGTCTCGGTGCGGGGTGCGGTGCGGGGTGCGGAGGGCGTCACGGGGCCATCCTGCCCGTCACCAGAGGGTGCCCAGCTTAGGCGCGTCGAGCTCGTGGAGCAGTTCGGGGCCGTTGTTGCGGACGTTGCTCACGGCCGTGGCGACCGGGTAGGCCCGCATCAGGCCCGCGGCGGGCGGGGCCAGCAGGCCGCGCAGCCGGTCCAGGTCGGTCTGCCGGGGGTCGAGCCAGGCGTCCCAGCGGTCCGGGGTGAGCATCAGGGGCATCCGCGGGTGTATCTCGGCCAGGGACGCGGGGCCGTCGGCCGGGGCGACCCCCAGCGGGGCGGTCTCCGCCTCGGTGGTGATCACCGAGCAGGTGACCCACCAGGCCGCCGGGTGGTCGTCGGGCAGGGTCCGGTCGCGCCAGAACTCGTATATCCCGGCCATCGCGAAGACCGACCCGTCGGCCGGCAGCACGAAGTACGGCTGCTTGCGCGGGCGCTTGCGCTTCCCCTCGACCTCCAGCTGCCGCTCGTCCGTGCCGGTGACCCACTCGTAGTAGCCGTCGGCCGGGACGATGCAGCGGCGCTGGGCGAAGGGGCGCCGGAAGGAGGGCTTCTCGTGCAGGGACTCGGCCCGTGCGTTGATCATCCGGGCGGCGCCGTCCGGGTTCTTCGCCCAGGAGGGGACCAGTCCCCACTTGAGCGCGCGGAGCTGGCGAACCGGGCGCGGGTCCTGCGCGTCCTTCAGAGGGCGGTCGAGGACGACGTACACCTGCTTGGTGGGCGCCACGTTGTAGTCGGGCTCCAGGGCCTCGGTGGGCTCCCACTTCTCGATCCCGAAGACCTCTGCCAGGTCCTCCGGCCCGCGACTGGCTGCATAGCGTCCGCACATGCCTGTCACACTGCCATGGCCCCAGACCCCGAAGGCAAGGAGTGAGCCACCAGATGGACAGCAACGCGATAGGCGGCCTCTGGGACCGGCTCACCGGGCTCCAGCCCGCACCCGACACGTGGCTGGTCGTGGCCACGGCCCTGGCCGCCCTGGCCGTCGTCGTGCCGCGGCCCGTGTGGCGCCTGTCGCGCAACGCGATCACCATCGCGCACGAGGGCGGCCACGGCCTGGTCGCGGTGCTCACCAACCGCCGGCTGTCCGGGATCCGGCTGCACTCGGACACCAGCGGCCTGACGGTCAGCCGCGGCCGCCCGACCGGTCCCGGCATGATCCTCACGGCCGCCGCCGGGTACACCGCTCCCCCGCTGCTGGGCCTCGGCGGCGCCTGGCTGCTGTCCGGGCACCGGATCACGCTGCTCCTGTGGGCGGCGACGGCCCTGCTCGCCGCGATGCTGGTGATGATCAGGAACGCGTACGGGATGCTGACGGTGGTCCTGACCGGCGGCGCCTTCCTGCTGGTGTCGTGGCTCGCGCCGACGGACGTCCAGGCGCTGTTCGCGTACGGGGTGGTGTGGTTCCTGCTGCTCGGCGGGGTGCGGCCGGTCTTCGAGCTGGGCGCCCAGCGGCGGCACGGGGGCGCGCCCGACTCGGACGCCGACCAGCTGGGCCGGCTCACCCACGTGCACCCGGTGGTGTGGCTCCTCTTCTTCCACGCCGTTTCCCTCTGCTCGCTGACCGGGGGCGGGCGCTGGCTGCTCGGCCTGTGAGTTCAGGGCGTGAGACGACCCGCTTCCGGGCAAGGGGGCGCGGTGCCGAGCAACTAAAGTGAGGGGCATGACCCAGACCCCCGCGCTTCCCGCCCTCTGGCCCGCCCCGCTCGCGGACGGGCCCGTCCGTGCCACCGTGACCGTGCCGGGGTCCAAATCGGTCACGAACCGCGCCCTGGTGCTGGCCGCGCTGGCCTCGGAGCCGGGCTGGGTGCGGCGCCCGCTGCGCTCCCGTGACTCGCAGCTGATGTCCGACGCGCTGCGCGCCATGGGCGTGGGCATCGAGGAGACCGTCTCCTCCAGCTCCGCGGGGGCCGGGGAGAGCGGCGAGGCCTGGCGGGTCATCCCGGCCGGACTGCACGGCCCGGCGACGGTGGACGTGGGCAACGCGGGTACGGTCATGCGCTTCCTCCCGCCGGTCGCGGCCCTCGCCGACGGCCCCATCCGCTTCGACGGCGACCCCCGTTCGTACGAGCGCCCCCTCGGCCAGGTCATCTCCGCGCTGCGGGCGCTGGGCGCCCGTATCGACGACGAGGGCCGCGGCGCCCTCCCGATGACCGTGCACGGCGGCGGGGCCCTGGACGGCGGCACGGTCGAGATCGACGCCTCCTCCTCGTCCCAGTTCGTCTCGGCCCTGCTGCTCTCCGCCCCCCGCTTCAACCAGGGCGTCGAGGTGCGGCACGTGGGCGAGACCCTGCCGTCGCTGCCGCACATCCGGATGACGGTGGAGATGCTGCGCGCGGCCGGCGCCCAGGTCGACACCCCCGAGGCGGGCGGCGAGAAGAACGTCTGGCGGGTCTCCCCCAGCGCCCTGCTCGGCCGGGACCTGGTCGTGGAGCCGGACCTGTCGAACGCGCAGCCGTTCCTGGCCGCCGCGCTGATCACCGGCGGCACGGTCACCGTTCCCGACTGGCCGCGCCGCACCACCCAGCCGGGTGACGAGCTCCGCCGCATCTTCACGGAGATGGGCGGCTCCTGCGAGCTGACCGACGACGGCCTGGTCTTCACCGGCTCGGGCCGGATCCACGGCATCGACGTGGACCTCGGCGAGGTCGGCGAGCTGACCCCCGGCATCGCGGCGGTGGCTGCCCTGGCGGACTCCCCGTCGACCCTGCGGGGCGTGGCGCACCTGCGGCTGCACGAGACGGACCGGCTGGCCGCCCTGACCAAGGAGATCAACGAGCTGGGCGGCGACGTCACGGAGACGGCAGACGGCCTGCACATCCGTCCGCGCCGCCTGCACGGCGGGATCTTCCACACGTACGACGACCACCGGATGGCCACCGCCGGTGCGATCATCGGTCTGGCCGTCGAGGGCGTGGAGATCGAGAACGTGGCGACGACCGCGAAGACCCTCCCGGACTTCCCGGCCATGTGGACGGGCATGCTCAAGGGTTCGGGAGCCTGACGCGATGCGCCGGTACGGCAAGCACACCGACGAGGACGACATCCGGGCCCGCCCCAACCCGAAGGGCAACCGGCCCCGGACGAACATCCGGCCCAAGCACGAGGACGCCTCCGAGGGGTTCGTCCTGACCGTCGACCGCGGCAGGCTGACCTGCCTGGTCGAGGACCGCACCGTCACCGCGATGAAGGCCCGTGAACTGGGCCGGAAGGCCGCGGTGGTGGGCGACCGGGTGGGGCTCGTCGGCGACCTGTCCGGCAGGAAGGACACCCTGGCGCGGATCGTGCGCATCGAGACGCGCAAGTCGGTGCTGCGCCGCACCGCGGACGACGACGACCCGTTCGAGCGGGTGGTCGTCGCCAACGCCGACCAGCTGGCGATCGTGACGGCGCTGGCGGACCCGGAGCCGCGCCCCCGGCTCATCGACCGCTGTCTGGTCGCGGCGTACGACGCGGGCCTGGAGCCGCTGCTGGTGCTGACCAAGTCGGACCTGGCGCCCGCGGACAAGCTCCTGGAGACCTACGCGACGCTGGGCCTGGCGCACGTGGTGGTCAACCGCGACGAGCTGCACAACGGGGACGCGGCGGACCGGGTGCGGGAGCACCTGACGGGCCGGATCACGGCCTTCGTCGGCCACTCCGGCGTCGGCAAGACGACCCTGGTCAACTCGCTGGTCACGGAGGACCGGCGGCGCGCGACCGGCCATGTGAACGCGGTGACCGGCCGCGGCCGGCACACCACCACCTCCGCGCTGGCGCTGCCGCTGCCGTCGGGGGACGGCTGGGTCATCGACACGCCCGGCGTCCGGTCCTTCGGCCTGCACCACGTCGACCCGTCGCGCGTGATCCTGGCCTTCCCCGACCTGGTGGAGGGGACGGAGGGCTGCCCGCGCGCGTGCAGCCACGACGAGCAGGACTGCGCGCTGGACGAGTGGGTGGCCGAGGGGCACGCGGACCCTGCGCGGCTGTACTCGCTGCGGCGGCTGCTGGCCACGCGGGAGCGGCGCGAGGGCGACTGATCCCCCCGGGCCGACGGATCCGCCGGGGCCGCCGGCCTTCCCGGGCCCGGCGCGTGGCAGGCCGACGTTTGCCGGGCGGGGGGTCTGGTAAATGCATAATCGCACCAAGTGACGCGAAGCGGTCACCGAATGCGGGGAGGCATGCATCATGGCGTGGCTGCTGGTCGTGGTCGCGGGGATCCTGGAAACCGGTTTCGCGGTCTGCCTCAAGCTCTCGCACGGCTTCACCCGCCTGTGGCCGACGATCGCCTTCGCGTGCTTCGCGCTGGGGAGCTTCGGACTGCTGACGCTGGCCCTGAGGAAGCTGGACGTGGGCCCGGCGTACGCGGTGTGGACGGGCATCGGGGCGGCCGGCACCGCCATCTACGGAATGGTCTTCCTCGGGGACCTGGTCTCCACCCTCAAGATCGTCTCGATCACGCTGGTGATCGTCGGGGTCATCGGCCTCCAGCTCTCCGGCTCCTCGCACTGAACCCGCCGGGCGGGCCCTGCCTGAGCTCTGCCGCCCGGAGCTCGCCCGGGCGTTCGGCGATCCCGAGGAGTTCGCGCAGGGCCGCCTCGCCGGGCTCCTCCGGCGGCGCGATCACACAGGACAGGGCGACGCGTACGGCGAGTTCGCAGCGGCGCCTGGTGCCCTCCCCCGGCTCCAGTGCGGCAGCGGCCCGGTCCCGCACCGCCCTGGCCAGCTCGGCCGGCCCCGGCACCCCGGCGTCGGCCCGCCGCTGCGCCGGCACCGCGGAGGGGGCCCGCGCGGGGCCCGGGCGCGGCACCGGGAGCCGCTCGTCCCAGCAGCCGGTGAGCAGGGCCCGTACGAGCGGGTGGGCGCGGGCTGCGCGTACGGTCCACTCCGCCACGGCCAGCAGGCGTTCGCGGCCGGCCGCGTGGGAGCCCAGGGCCCGGTCCACCCCGTCGAGGTACCAGTCGGTCTCGCGTCGCAGCAGGGCTCTGGCGAGGCCGTCCTTGCCGCCGAACTCGTTGTAGAGGGTCTGCCGCGACACCCCGGCGGCAGCCGCCACGTCCACCATCCGCACGACCGGCCAGGGCCGGGCCGTGAGCGCCGCCCGTGCGGCTTCCAGCAAGGCTTCCCGCGCTGTCGGCATCCCGCGCCTCCCTCCCCGGCACGGCCGGGTAGCCCACGTCCTCGCCAGCGTTGACGGGCCCGCCGAAGCTGTCAAGGAGTGCCGCAGGGGTGAGCGCGGGGCCGTGTGGTCGGCCCCCTTCCGGGCCGATACTGTTCGGCCATGCCCGAGTATGACGATGATCTGCGCCTTGCCCATGCCCTGGCGGACGCCGCCGACGAGGTCACGATGGCCCGCTTCAAGGCCCTGGACCTGAAGGTGGAGACCAAGCCGGACATGACTCCGGTGAGCGAGGCGGACACGGCCACGGAGGCCGTGGTGCGCCGGCTGATCGAGGAGGCCCGGCCCACGGACGCGATCCTCGGTGAGGAGTACGGCCTGGTCGGCGACGGTCCCCGGCGCTGGGTCGTCGACCCCATCGACGGCACGAAGAACTACGTCCGCGGGGTGCCGGTCTGGGCGACCCTGATCTCCCTGATGGCGGCGGACGAGAACGGCCGGTTCCGGCCGGTGGTCGGCGTGGTCTCCGCGCCGGCGCTGGGCCGCCGCTGGTGGGCCGCCGAGGGCGCGGGCGCGTTCGGCGGCGGGGCCCTGGCGACGGAGGGCCCGATCGGCGTCTCCAAGGTGGCCTCGCTGGGCGACGCCTCCTTCGCCTACTCCTCGCTCACCGGCTGGGAGGAGCAGGGCCGGCTGCCGGGCTTCCTGGACCTGACCAGGGCCTGCTGGCGGACCCGCGGATACGGGGACTTCTGGCCGTACATGATGGTGGCCGAGGGTTCGCTGGACCTGTGCGCGGAGCCGGAGCTGAACCTGTGGGACATGGCCGCCGTCGCGGTGGTCGTCCAGGAGGCCGGCGGCAGGTTCACGAGCATCGACGGCGAGGACGGGGTGGACGGCGGCAACGCGGCCGCGTCGAACGGTCTGCTGCACGACGAGATGCTCCGGCACCTGCGCCCCCGCGACTGACGGCCGCCCCCGCTCACCGAGCGTGCCCCCTTGTTGACCCCGGGCCGCCGTGGGAATCTGAGAATCCTCCGCTTGTGCGCTTGTGAATCCGTTCTCTAGGGGCGGCGGAACCGGCGCTCCGCCCGAGCGGGGGTCTCACCCTAGGAGGTGGCTCTCTTCATGCTCGTCCGCGACGCCATGAGCACACTGATCCTGACCCTCGGCCCCGCCCACACCCTCAGGCAGGCGGCCTGCCTGATGTCCGGCCGCAGGGTCGGGGCGGCCGTCGTCCTCGACCCCGAGACCAGCGGCATCGGCATCCTGACCGAGCGCGACATCCTCAACTCCCTGGGCGCGGGGCACGACCCCGACCGCGAGACCGTCTCCGCCCACACGACCAACAACGTCGTCTTCTGCACCCCGGACGCCACCCTCCAGGAGGCCGCCGAGGCCATGGTGCACGGGGGCTTCCGGCACCTGATCGTCCTGGAGGACGGCGGCGCGGTGGGCATCGTGTCCGTCCGCGACGTCATCCGCTGCTGGGTCCCGGCCCGGCGTACGGTCCCCGCGTAGGGGCGGGCACGACGGCGGGCCGGCACCCCCTGGAGGGTGCCGGCCCGCCGTTCGCAGCGGCGAGCGGCCGCGTCAGCCGCGCAGGGCCTCGACGGCGGCCTGCAGCCGCTTGCCGAAGTCACCGTCCGCCTTGCGGAAGTTCTCGATCGCCCGCTCGGCGATGTCGTCGCGGGAGACCTTGGCGATGAAGCCGGACAGGTTCTCGATCAGCCGGCCCTTATCGTCCTCGGACATCAGCCGGTAGAGGTTGCCGGCCTGCACGAAGTCGTCGTCCTCGGCGTGCAGCGGCGCCGCGTGGTCACCGGTGACGCCGGTGACCGGCGTGCCCGCCCACAGCGGCCGGTCGGTCTGGTGCGGACCGCCGAAGGAGTTGGGCTCGTAGTTCTTCGCGCCCCCGTGGCGGCCGTCGTAGAGGAGGCCGTCGCGGGAGTGGGTGCGCGCCTGGGTGGCGTGCGGGCGGTTCACCGGCAGGTGGTCGGCGTTGATGCCGACCCGGTAGCGGTGCGCGTCGCCGTACGCGAAGAGCCGGCCCTGGAGCATCTTGTCCGGCGAGGGGCCGATGCCGGGCACGAAGTGCGCGGGGCTGAAGATGCTCTGCTCGACCTCGGCGAAGATGTTCTCCGGGTTGCGGTTGAGCTCCAGCTTGCCGATTTCGACCGGCGGGTAGTCCTCGTGCGGCCAGACCTTGGTCAGGTCGAACGGGTTGAAGCGGTACGTCGCCGCGTCCGCCGCGGGCATGATCTGTACCTGCACGGTCCAGGTCGGGAAGTCGCCGCGCTCGATGGACTCGCGCAGGTCGCGCTGGTGCGAGTCGGGGTCCTCGCCGGCGAGCCGGTTGGCCTCGGCCTGGGTGAGGTTCCTGATGCCCTGGTCGGTCTTGAAGTGGTACTTGACCCAGAAGACCTCGCCGGCCTCGTTGTTCCACTGGAAGGTGTGCGACCCGTAGCCGTTCATGTGACGGTACGAGGCCGGGATGCCGCGGTCGCCGAACAGCCAGGTCACCTGGTGGGTGGACTCGGGCGAGAGGCCCCAGAAGTCCCAGACGTTGTCCGCCTCCTGGGAACCCGTGTACGGGTCGCGCTTCTGGGTGTGGATGAAGTCGGGGAACTTGATGGCGTCCCGGATGAAGAAGACCGGCGTGTTGTTGCCGACGAGGTCGTAGTTGCCCTCTTCGGTGTAGAACTTCAGCGCCCAGCCGCGCGGGTCGCGGCGCGCGTCGGCGCCGCCGAGGCTGTCGGCCACCGTCGAGAAGCGCAGGAACGTCTCCGTCTGCTTGCCGACCTCGGACAGGAACTTCGCCCGGGTGTAGCGCGTGACGTCGGCCGTCACGGTGAAGGTGCCGTACGCGCCGGCGCCGCGGGCGTGCACGACGCGCTCCGGGATCCGCTCGCGGTTGAAGTGGGCGAGCTTCTCCAGCAGCAGCTGGTCCTGGACCAGCACCGGACCACCGACGCCGGCCGTCTCGCTGTTCTGATTGTCGGCGACCGGGGCACCGGCCTCCGTGGTGAGCGGTCCCTGCGTCACGTGCGCCTCCTGCGTCATGTCCTGACTCGTCCTGTCCTCGACTACGTCGGAATTGATCCTACGATAGACATTGTCCAAGTCAAGCAAGGATCCAAGTCCACACTGATTCGGGATCAAGGCCGCCTCGCTGTTAGGCTGGCGCTCATGAGTGACCTGCTCGAACGACTTCGCGGACGCGGCTGGCGCATGACGGCCCAGCGGCGCGTCGTGGCCGAGGTCCTGGACGGCGACCACGTCCACCTCACGGCCGACGAGGTCCACGCACGCGCAGTGGTCAAACTGCCCGAAATCTCCCGCGCGACCGTGTACAACACGCTGGGCGAGCTCGTCTCGCTCGGCGAGGTGCTGGAGGTCTCGACCGACCGGCGCGCCAAGCGGTACGACCCGAACGCCCACCGGCCGCACCAGCACCTGGTCTGCGCCCGCTGCGGCGCCATCCGCGACGTGCACCCCGCCGGCAACCCGCTGGCCGACCTCCCCGACTCGGAGCGCTTCGGCTTCGTGGTCTCCGACGTGGAGGTCACCTACCGCGGCCTCTGCCCCGGCTGCGCATCGGCCTGATCGGTCCCTCCGACGCCAGCATGCCCCCCGGTGATCCACCGGGGGGCATGCTCGTAGGCGGGTATGTCAGGTCACGAGGGCCGGGAGCGGGCGCCGGAACGGCACACCGCGAAGGACCGGCACACGACGCATGGCCGGGAACACGACGAAGGCCCGGATCCTGAGGATGCGGGCCTTCGTGCTAGTAGCGGGGACAGGATTTGAACCTGCGACCTCTGGGTTATGAGCCCAGCGAGCTACCGAGCTGCTCCACCCCGCGTCGGTGAACCCCACACTACGTCACGGTCGCCGAGCAGGGCAAATCCTTACGCGGTGAGCTCCTCGTCGAGGGCCTCGCGCAGCCGCTCGGCGCGCGCGGCCACCTCGGAGGGGCCGAGTTCCATGGCCCGGGCGCACCACTTGCGCCCCTCGTTCAGATCGCCGTGCCGGGCCGCCAGGAGCGCGAGACGGAGCGCGGCACGGCCGTGCCCGGCCACCGCGGCGCGGGTCCACCACAGGGCCGCCTCCGGCTCGCTGCCCTCGCGGGCCAGCAGCAGCCCCAGGTTGAACGCGCCGTTGCGGCTGCCCGCCTCGGCGGCCTCGCGGTACCAGCGGGCGGCGGCGCCCAGCTCGCCCCGGCCCGCGGCCAGCATGCCGACCCGGACCTGGGCGCGTCGGTGCCCCTGCTCGGCGGCGCGCTCGTACCACTCCTCGCTCTCGGTCTTCGCGGGCGGGCCCGCGCCCAGCCCGGGAGGCTCCGGGGGCGGCTGGAGGGACTCCAGCAGCGAGGCCAGGCGGAAGGCGGCCTCGGCGCTGCCGCCCCCCGCCGCACAGCGCAGGTGGCGCTCGGCGGCCCGCTCTTCGCCGTCCCTGACCAGTGCGATGCCGACCTGGAGGGCCGCGTCGGTGTGGCCCGCGGCCGCGGCCCGCTCGTACCACTTCAGGGCGGAGCGGTCCTCGTCGCGGCTGGCGAAGAGGATGCCGAGGTTGAACGCGGCGTCCACGCTGCCCGCCTCGGCGGCCTTGGAGAACCAGGGCTCGGCCCCGGCCGCGTCCCCGGCCTGGAGCAGCAGGATCGCCAGCGCGTTCGCGGCCTCGCGGTGGCCGGCGTACGCGGCCCGGCGGTACCACTGCTCGGCCTGCGGCACCCGGTCCTGTGCGGCGCAGAGCAGCCCGAGGTTGTACGCGCCGTTGTGGTCGCCCGCGTCCATGGCCGCGCGGTACCACCGCTCGGCCGTCTGGGTCTCCCCGCGGGCGGCGTGCAGGGCGCCCAGGGCGTTCGCCGCGTTCCCGTCGCCGTCCTCGGCGGCCCGCAGCCACCAGGTGGCCGCGCCCTCCTCGTCCCCGGCGTCGCGCAGCAGGAAGCCCAGGGCGCAGGCCGCCCGGGCCTCGCCCTGCTTGGCGGAGGACAGGTACCAGCGCCCGGCCTCCTTCAGCTCGCCCCGGGCCTCCAGCAGGCTGCCCAGGTGCAGGGCGGCCCGGCGGTGCCCGCGGGCCGCGGCCTGCCGGAACCACTGCTCGGCCTCGCCCGGGTGCTGCCCGGCGCTCTTGGCCGCACCCTTGGCGGGCTTCGCCCGCAGCCGCCTGGCCAGCCGGTACGCCGCCTCGCGGTGGCCCTGTTCGGCGGCGGCCCGCAGCCACTTCTCGGCGCCCTCGTCCCCGCGGTGCTCCAGCAGGTCGGCGAGCGCGTACGCGCCCAGGGCGTGCCCGGACTCGGCGGCCTGCCGCAGCCAGTACTCGGCCGCGGGCTCGTCACCGCGCTCGCGGTAGTGGCGACCCAGCGCGTGGGCGGCGGGGGCGGAGCCGGCGACAGCAGCCACGCGCCACCAGCCGGCGGCCTCGTCGGGGTAGCCGCGCTGGAGCAGCAGGACACCCAGGTTGTTGGCCGCGGCCCGGTCGCCCTCTGCGGTGGCACCACGGAGGTAGCGCTCGGCGCCGTCGAGGTCGCCGCGGCGCAGCAGCAGCGCGCCGAGCACGCTCATGGCGCCGGGGTCGCCGGCGTCGGCGGCGGGGCGGTAGCGGGCCTCCAGCTCCACGTCCTCGACCGCCTCGTTGACGGCGTCGGCCAGCGCGGAGTCGGGCCCGGCCGGCGCAGGGTCGGCCGGGGCGGGCGCGGGCGCGCCGGCGACCGCGCGCGCGGTGCCGTCGGCGGCGTCAGCCGCCGCGTCGGCGTCGGGCCGGTGGTCCGCCGTCCCCGTCACCTTCGCTTCGTCGGAATCCGCCCGCACAAACCGCCCTGTCTCCAGCAGAGTTGACCTGTCCCCCATAAATCCCATCGTCGCATCACCTGCAACCCGCGTACACCTGGTATGTCGCAGCCAGTGAGGTCACTACAGCGTTTTGTCGACATGCCCACAGAGAGATAAGTCAAACACGGACCCGCCCCAACTCCCCCCGCATGGGGGACACATACCGAAACCGGCATATGACGAAGGCCACTCGGTCCGCCGGCGGGCACGCTCGGAGGTACGACGAAGGCCCGGATCCTGAGGATCCGGGCCTTCGCGCTAGTAGCGGGGACAGGATTTGAACCTGCGACCTCTGGGTTATGAGCCCAGCGAGCTACCGAGCTGCTCCACCCCGCGTCGGTGAAACCACAGTATCACGACGCGGGACGGAGCCTTCCCGATCAACGGGGCGGCACGGCTACTGCTTGGGCTGGGGCGCCTTGGCCTCGGCCTCGGTCGCCCGCTTCAGCGCCGCCTCCAGCTCGTCCTGGGCCTTGCCGTACGCCGCCCAGTCGCCCGCCTTCAGCGCCTTGTCGGCGTCTTCGAGCGCCTTGCTCGCGTCGGCCAGGGCCTGCTTCACCGTCGGGTTCTGCGGGACCGTCGGCGGCTGGACCGTGCCGTCGGCCGGCGGCTTCGTGGTCGGGGGCTCCGCCCCGAAGACCACGTTCAGCGCCTTCTCCAGGGTGTCCTCGAAGGCCGTCTGCTCGCCGTAGGTCACCAGGACCTTCTTCAGCAGCGGGTACTTCAGCCCGCCGCCTCGGACGTACACCGGCTCGACGAAGAGCATCCCGCCGTCGAGCGGCACGGTGAGCAGGTTGCCGTACTCCACCTGCGAGTCGCCCCGGCTCAGGATGTTGATCTCCTGGGCGATCTCCGGCTTGGAGTTGAACCGCGACTGCACCAGCTTGGGTCCGTCGACCGGGTTGGCCGTGGGCAGCTTCAGCACCCTGATGCTGCCGTAGTCGGTCGTCGCCGGATCGGCGTTGACCGCCATGAACGCGGCCAGGTTGTCACGGCCGTTGGGCGTGAACGTGGTGGTGAGCGAGAAGTCCTGCGCGTTGCGGCCCGGCATCTTCATGGAGAGGTAGTACGGCGGGACCGCCGTGCCCTCCTTGGTGGTCGGGTCCTTCGGCACCGCCCACACCTCGCTGCCGCTGAGGAAGGTCTGCGGGTCCTTCACGTGGTAGCGGGTGAGCAGCTCGCGCTGGACCTTGAAGAGGTCCTGGGGGTAGCGCAGGTGCTGCATCAGGCTCTGCGGGATCTCCTTGCGGGCCTCGACCGTGCCGGGGAACGCCTTCATCCAGGTCTTGAGGACCGGGTCCTGCGTGTCCCACTGGTAGAGCTTGACCGTGCCGTCGTACGCGTCGACGGTGGCCTTCACCGAGTTGCGGATGTAGTTGACCCGGTTCTCCTGCGCGACGACCGCGCGCTGGGAGTTGGTCAGGGAGTCCGCGGTGGTGTCGCCGAGGGTGGTGCGGGAGGCGTACGGGTAGCCGTTGGTGGTGGTGTACGCGTCCACGATCCACTGGATGCGGCCGTCGATCACCGCCGGGTAGGCGGCGCCGTCGATCGTCAGCCAGGGGGCGACCGCCTCGACGCGCTCCTTGGGCGTGCGGTGGTACAGGATCCGCGAGCCCTCGCCGATGGCGCCCGAGTAGAGGATCTGCGGCTCGCTGAAGGTCAGCGCGTACGCGGCGCGGTTGAGCGGGTTGTCGAGGTTGACACCGCTCTTGCCCTCGTACCGGGTCTCGACCTCGCGCTTGTCGTCGGAGTAGTCGAGCTCCAGCTGCGGGCCGCCGACGATGGAGTACTGCTTGGTCTCCTCGCCGTAGTAGATCCGCTGCTCGTACGTGCCCAGCTCGCCCTTCGAGGGCAGGCCGGCCTCCGTGAAGACGGGCTTGCCGTCTGGGGTGACCTCGGTGCCCTTGGCCGCGACCGCGCCGTAGCCGTGGGTGTACCGGAAGTGGTCGTTGATCCAGTTGTTCTTCGGGATGCCCTGGAGGTTCAGCTCGCGCAGGCCGATCACGGTGTCCTGGCCCTTGTACCGGTCGACGGCGAGGGTGGACGGGAAGCCGTAGTAGCCCTTGTTCTGCTGGAGCTGCTGGAAGGCCGGCGAGACGATGTTCGGGTCGAGCAGGCGGATGCTGGCCGTGGTGTCGGCGTCCTGCCTGAGCTTGTTCTTGTCCGTGGTGTTCGCCGTGCCCGGGTACTCGGTGACCTGCGTCTGCTCGATCCCGTAGGCCTCCTGGGTGGCCTTGATGTTCTTCTGGACGTACGGCGATTCCTTGGCCTGCTCGTTCGGCTGGACCTGGAACTTCTGGACGATCGCCGGGTAGAGGCCGCCGATCAGGATGGCGGAGAGCACCATCAGCCCGAAGCCGATCACCGGCAGCTGCCAGGTGCGGCGCCACAGCGTCGCGAAGAACAGCGCGGCGCAGATCGCGGCGATGCAGAAGAGGATGGTCTTGGCCGGCAGGTAGGCGTTGGCGTCGACGTACCGGAGGCCGGTCCAGTTGTCGGCCGCCTTGAAGTCGCTGGACTTCACCGCGAGGCCGTACCGGTCGAGCCAGTACGCGACCGCCTTGAGCGAGACGAAGAGGCCGAGCAGCACCGACAGGTGGCCGGTGGCGGCGGCGGTGGCCCGGGCGCCGGGGCTGGTCAGACGCAGCCCGCCGTACAGGTAGTGCACCACGACGGCGGCGATCAGCGACAGCACGATGGCGGCGAAGCCGAAGCCGAGCAGGAAGCGGTACCAGGGCAGGTCGAACGCGTAGAAGGACACGTCGAGACCGAACTGCGGGTCCTTCTTCCCGAAGGGGACGCCGTTGACGTACATCAGCCAGGTGCGCCACTGGCCGGCGGCGGACGCGCCCGCGATCAGCCCGACGAGCGCGGCGATCCCGGTCAGCAGCCACTTCTTGTACGGGGCGATGCCCATGCGGTAGCGGTCGAGGCTCTGCTGCTCCAGCGACATCGCGCTCAGCGGCGGCCGCAGCCGGTGCGCCAGCCAGATGTTGAACCCGACGGCACCGGCCATCAGCAGGCCGAAGACGGCGAAGAGCCCGGTCTTCGTCCACAGGGTGGTGGTGAAGACGGAGGAGTAGTGCACGGACCTGAACCACAGCCAGTCGGTCCAGAAGCCCGCGAACATGATGAACGCCATGGCCAGGACGGCCAGGACGCCCAAGGTCATCAGCAGGGTCCGGGCACGCCGGGACGGGCGGCCGACTCTGATCCGTGGCCCGGACGGGCCTCCGCCGCGGTCCGGCATCTGGAAAGCCAAGGTGCGCACCTCGAAGTCGCTGTGTGTCTGTAGAGCGGGCACCCGATCGTAGAGCCCACTCGTGCAACTTACTGAGGCTTCGGTCAGTTCCCGGTATCGGGCGGAAAGGAGGCAGGATGTTGCCCATGTCCAACGTTTCCCCCTCCGGCACCCCGATGGCGGCCAGCCCGCTCACCCGTGCCGTCCTCGAAATCGACGAGTACGCGGCCGGCCTCGGCTGGGACCAGCCGACCCGGCTGTTCGCCCTCGTCGACACCGCGAAGCTGCGCGCCCAGGAACCGCAGCTGGCCGAGCAGCTCGGTCTCGACCGGACCGACAGCGGCGCCGCCACCCTGACCCCGGTCCTGCAGGACGAGCTGCCGGCCGGAACCGCCCTGGACGAGTTCCTGGGCACCATCGCCTGGCCGGACGCCGTCACGGGCTGCGCGCTGACGGTGGAGCGGCTGATGCTGCCGCCGTCCGCGGAGGCCGCCGTGCCGAAGGACCTGGACGAGAAGCGGCTGGCCGAGTGGGTGGCCCGGCATCCGGAGCGGCAGGAGGTCCGGATGACCGTGGCCGTGCTGCGCGACGGCGCCCGCGAGTCGGCCTTGCGGCTGCGCGAGAAGGACTCCGCCGGCGAGGTGCTGACCGGCGCGGACCTGGTGCCGGGCCTGGCCGAGGCGCTGGCCTCGACCTTCGAGGCGTAAGGCCCTCAGCGGGCGCGGGACGCGGTCAGGGCGTGCACTGCGGCAGCCCGGCCGTGTCCCCCTTGCCGATCTTCTTCAGGGCCTGCACCGCGTCGCCGATCGTGCCGACCTTGACCAGGGTCAGGCCGTCCGGGGTGTTCTTCGCGGCGGAGGAGCAGTTGTCCGCGGGCGTGAGGAAGTACCGCGCGCCCGCCTCGCGCGCGCCGATCGTCTTCATCTGGATGCCGCCGATCGGGCCGACCTTGCCGTCGTCGTCGATGGTGCCGGTGCCCGCGACGAAGTTGCCGCCCGTGAGGTTCTCCGGGGTGAGCTTGTCGACGATGCCCAGGGCGAACATCAGCCCCGCGCTCGGGCCGCCGACGTCGGCGAGCTTGATGTCGACGGTGAACGGGAAGGTGTGGTCGGTCCCGGCCCGGATGCCGACGATCGCGTGACCGTCGTCGGGGGCCTTCCCGGCGGTGATCACGACCTTCTCGCCGCCCTTGGGCTCGCGGTGGGCCTTCTCGGCGGCCGCGGCCTCCTTGGCGGGGATGACGTCGAAGACGACCTTCTCGCCCGGCTTGTGCCTGGTGACGAGGTCGGCGACGTCACCGGGGGCCTTCACCGGGGTGCCGTCGACGGACTTGACCACGTCGCCGGCGTGCAGCCTGCCCTCCGAGGGGCTGCCCTTCACCACGGAGGCCACCACGACGCGGGCGCCGACCGGGATGCCCAGCTCCTTGAGCGCGGCCACCTTGGCGCTCTCCTGGGACTGGCTGAACTCCTCGGCGTTCTCCTGCGTCGACTCCTCTTCCGTCTTGCCGTCGGGGTAGAGGTTCTCGTGCGGGACGACGATGTTGCCGCCGGAGAGCCAGCCGTACACGGCCTCGACCAGGTTCATGTCGTAGTCGGCGCCGGTGACGCGGACCGTCGTCATGTTGAGGTGCCCCGTGGTCGGGTACGTCTTGCGGCCGGAGATCTGCAGGACGGCCTCGCCGTGGGACTCGCCGAGCGTGTTCACCGTGGGGCCGGGGCTCATCTCCGAGTACGGGACCTTGATGAAGATCCCCGCACAGAGGAACGCGAACAGCACGAGGGTCGAGGCGAGCATCGTCGCGGTGCGGCGTGGCATGGAACGACAGTACGGGACGTGTCAGAAGGCGTCCGAACCGGAGTGCGCCTTGTCGGCCCGGTCCATCGCCTCGCGGAACCGGGCGTACCCCGCCAGCTCCGATATGTCGCCGGAGGTGCGGTCCCGGGCGGCCCAGCTCGCCCATATCGCAGCTCCGACGGCGGCGAACAGCGGAATCAGCAACCAGGCCAGCGACGCCATTCCGGGCCTCCCTCCCATGGACCGACACGCGGTGTGTGTTGTGGAATCCAACGCTGGTCCTCGGGGCGGGGTTACGCAAATCGACGGGGCGTCAGCAGGCGCCGACCCACTCCTCGGTGCCGTCGGAGAAGCGCTGGTGCTTCCAGATCGGGACCTCGTGCTTGAGGTCGTCGATCAGCTTCCGGCACGCCTCGAAGGCCTCGCCGCGGTGCGGGCAGGACACGGCGACGATCACCGCGAGATCGCCCACGGTCAGATCGCCCACCCGGTGGACGGCGGCCAGGGCCCGGACCGGGTACTCGGCCACGACGCGCTCGGCGATGCGGCGCATCTCCGCCTGAGCGCTCGGATGGCTGGAGTAGCCGAGGGAGTCGACGTCGGCCCCGCCGTCGTGGTTGCGCACCGTGCCGACGAAGAGGGTCGTGCCGCCCGTGGCGTCGTCGCCGACGGCCTTGAAGACCTCGTCGAGCGAGAGCGGGGTCTCACGGATCTCGAGCAGCCGGATCGGGTCCGCTGCGGCCTGCTCGCCGGGGTGGTCGAAGTGCGGTGCCATACCGTCCATCGTGCCCTACGGCCGGGAGATCGCCCAAGGGGCGATTCGACCGGTGCGCGGGGCCCGGGATATGGAGCCTCCTACAGGCCGGAGGACCGGCTCGGAAGCCGGGTCGGGCCAGGCCGGAGCCCGAGCCGGCGGCCGGGTCGGACCCGGTTCGCAGGCGCGGCGGCAGGCCGCCCGGCCGGGGCGGGAAGCCGCTGCCCGGGCCGGGCCGGGTGCGGGCGGTCAGATCCCGCGGCGCTTGCGGGCCCTGCGTACGACGGCGGCCGCGCCCAGCAGCGCGACGGTCGCGCCCGCGGCGCCCGCGGCGGTGGCGTCCTTGCGGCCGAGCCGGCGGCCGGCGACGGTGTGGCGCCCCGACACCTCCTGGAGCAGCTCGGCGAGGACCTCCTCGTTGGTCCACCGGGGGCGCCAGCCCGCGTCGTGCAGCCGGCTCACGCTCACCACCCAGGGGTGCATCGTGTACGCGAGGTCCCCGGCCGGGGACGGGGTGAGGCCGATGCGGTGCAGCCGGGCGGCGGCGCCCAGGGCCACGGCGGAGGGCAGCTCCATCCGGCGGATGCCGCTGAGCTCCTCGACCTCCTCCTGCTCCAGCCAGCCCTCGCAGCCCACCGCCAGCTCGCCCTCGACCTTCTCCAGGGCCGCGTACTCCAGGGCGCTGACCAGGTCCTCGACGTGGCAGAACTGCCAGGTGGGCCGGGATCCGGCGACCACCAGGAGCCGTGGGGACTCGAAGTAGCGGGTGAGTGCCGTGTCCGTGCCGCCGACCAGCACCGCGGGGCGGACCACCGAGACGTTCAGGCCCGGGTGGGCACGCGGGGCGCGGCGGCCCAGGCGCTCGATCTCCAGCAGGTCGCCGACGCCGGTGGCCTCCGCTGTGGCGCGCAGCTCGGCGTCCTCGGAGAGCGGGATGTCGTTGTCGGGCAGCGCGCCGTAGACCATCGCGGAGGTGCACAGCACGACCCGGCGCACCCCGGCCGCGGCGGAGGCGGTGAGCACGGTCTGGGTGCCGCGCACGTTGTACGCCGTACGGGCGGCCGGGTCGGTCTCCAGGTCGAGGTCCAGCGCGAGGTGGACGACGACGTCGGCGCCGCGGAGCTTGTCGGCGATGGCCGGGTCGCGGACGTCGAGGACGTGCCACTGGGCGGCGGCGCAGTCGCCCCGCCGCTCGTCGATCGCGACCACCTGCCTGACCTCGTCTGACTCGGCGAGGCGGCGCACGAGCGCGGCGCCCACGCCCGAGGCGGCGCCGGTCACGGCCACCACGGGACCGCGTGCGCCGCCGTTTCGCCTTGGGCGAACCTCGTCGTCGTGCGCTGCTCGGAGCTGTGGATCTGGGGAACTCACCGGGCGTCTCCAGCGGTTGTCTTCAGTACGGGCGCGTCGTGACGCGTACGTACCAGGTGATGTCCATCCTGCCGCAGCCCCGGAGCCGGCGGAGCACCGAGCCCGGAACCGGGTGTGGTGTCTACGCTGGTGGTGTTGTCGGACCATTGTTGTCGGACCATTGCCGTCGGTTCCCGCCGGCGGCCTGACGAGCCGAGGAAACCCGTGAGTGACACCCCATTCGGATTCGGCCTTCCGCCGGAGGAGCCGGAGAACGGCGACGAGGGCAAGAAGAAGGGCGGCCAGGGCGGCCCGAATCCGTTCGGGTTCGGCGGGGCCGGGCTGCCGGGCGGTGCGGACAACCCGTTCGCCGCGATGTTCGGGTCGGTGAACCCGGCCGATCTGGGGGCGGCCTTCCAGCAGCTCGGCCAGATGCTGAGCTACGAGGGCGGTCCCGTGAACTGGGACATGGCCAAGGACATCGCGCGCCAGACCGTCGCCCAGGGCACCTCGGACGGCGTGAAGGATTCCAGCGTGGGCCCCGCCGAGCGGGCGGCCGTCGAGGAGGCCGTGCGGCTGGCGGACCTGTGGCTGGACGGCGTGACCTCGCTGCCCTCGGGCGCGGGCACGGCCGTGGCCTGGAGCCGCGCCGAGTGGGTCGAGGCGACCCTGCCGGTGTGGAAGGAGCTCGTCGACCCGGTGGCCGAGCGCGTCGGCGCGGCCATGGGCAGCGTCCTGCCGGAGGAGATGCAGGCCATGGCGGGCCCGCTGCTCGGCATGATGCGTTCCATGGGCGGGGCCATGTTCGGCCAGCAGATCGGCCAGGCGGTGGGCACGCTGGCGGGCGAGGTCGTCGGTTCCACCGACATCGGGCTGCCGCTGGGCCCGGCCGGGCGGGCCGCGCTGCTGCCGCTCAACATCGGGACCTTCGGCAAGGACCTCGGGGTGCCGTCGGACGAGGTCCGGCTGTACCTGGCGCTGCGCGAGGCCGCCCACCAGCGCCTGTTCGCGCACGTGCCGTGGCTGCGCTCGCACCTGTTCGGCGCGGTCGAGGGGTACGCGCGCGGGATCAAGGTCGACACCTCGAAGCTGGAGGACGTGGTCGGCCAGCTCGACCCGGGCAACCCCGAGCAGCTGCAGGAGGCGCTCCAGGGCGGCATGTTCCAGCCGCAGGACACCCCCGAGCAGAAGGCCGCGCTGGCCCGCCTGGAGACGGCGCTCGCGCTGGTCGAGGGCTGGGTGGACGCCGTGGTCCACGAGGCGGCCAAGCCCCGCCTGACCTCGGCGGACGCGCTGCGCGAGACGCTGCGCCGGCGCCGCGCCTCGGGCGGTCCCGCGGAGCAGACCTTCGCCACCCTGATCGGTCTGGAGCTGCGCCCGCGGCGGCTGCGCGACGCGTCCCGCCTGTGGGCCTCCCTCACCGACGCGCGCGGGGTGGACGGCCGGGACGGGCTGTGGGAGCACCCGGACATGCTGCCGACCGCGACCGACCTGGACGACCCGGACGGCTTCGTCCACCGCGAGCAGCTGGACTTCTCCGAGATCGACAAGATGCTCGGCGAGGCCGCCGAGCGGCGCGGGGAGCAGGACGGCAAGGGCGAGGACGAGGGCGACGACGAGAAGTGAGCCTGCACGACGACGCGGTCCTCGTCCTGAAGGGGTACGAGGGCCAGCCCGAGCTGCGTGACGTCTACCTGGAGCACCTCGCGGCGCACCCGGACGGGGTCTACAAACCCTGCACCGCCGGTCACGTCACCGGCAGCGCCCTGGTGATCGACCCGGCCGGCGGCCGGGTGCTGCTGACCCTGCACAGGAAGCTGGGCATGTGGCTCCAGATGGGCGGCCACTGCGAGCCCGGGGACGCCACGCTGGCGGACGCGGCACTGCGCGAGGCCCGGGAGGAGTCCGGCATCGCGCACGGCCTGGCCCTGCTGCCGGGCGGCCCGGTGCGGCTGGACCGGCACCCGATCCCGGCGCCGTGCCACTGGCACCTGGACGTCCAGTACGCGGCGCTGGCGCCGGCCGAGGCGGTGGCGGAGATCAGCGACGAGTCGCTGGACCTGCGCTGGTTCCGGTACGACGAGGTGGCCGGGGTGGCCGACGAGTCGGTCGTACGGCTGCTGGAGGCGACGCGGGCCCGGCTCTGACGGCGCCCGTACCCGGTGCCCGTACGACGGGGGCGGTCCCACACCGTGGGTCCGCCCCCGTCGCGTACCGGCGGGTGCCGGCAGGGCGTGTCAGGCGCGGCTGCCGCCCATGGAGTTGCCGCGCAGGCCGAAGCCGAAGGCGCCGCCGCGCAGGTGCAGCGGGGGCATCAGCTCGCTGGGCTGGACCAGGACGTGCCCGTGGCCCTGGAACTGCATCTCCCAGCCCTCGCCCGTGGCGCCGCGGCGGCGCCAGACCGAGGAGGTGGAGGTGGGGGCCTGCATCTGGGTGCGCAGGGTGGTCGACCAGGCGATGACGGCGTCCGCGTCCGCGCAGATGTTGCTGTTCGGCGTGACCTCCAGGACCAGCGGCTCGCCCGAGGTGAGCAGGGCGACCTGGCCGCTGCCGGTGAGCTCCAGGTTGTAGGCGCCGGCCGAGGCCACGCCGACCGCGCTGTCGACGGCGACGATGCCCACGCCGAGGGTGGAGTCGAAGGCGAGGACCGAAGCGCTGTCGACGGTGATGCCGCCGCCGACGTCCATGACGTGGATGTGCTGGGCGAAGTTGGCCAGGTAGACCTGTCCGTTGCCCTTGCACTTCATCAGTTCCAGGCGCTCCTGCGTCATCCGCTCGACGTTGCGCCAGCTGCGGTTCCTGTACTGGCTCTGGAAGTCCACCTGGCCCTCGAAGGCGACCATGGCGCCCTGGCGGGCGAGGACGGATCCGGGGCCCTGGCCGATCTCGACCTTGAGCAGCTGGGAGTTCTGCAGGGTGTAGCGCCCGGTCGACTGGACCGGGACGTGTGCGAAGAGTGTGCTGTGCATGATGGCTCGGTGCTCCTCTCAGCCCCGGATCTTGAAACGGTCGCCGGTGTCCTCGCTGGGCTGGACGACCACGAAGCCCTGGCCCTTGAAGCCGATCTGGAGGGCCTCGCCGCTGCCCCGGCCGATCAGGGCGCTCGCCTTGACGGTGCGCTTGGCCTTGAGGTCGAGGCCGGTGGTCCAGGCGACGAGCGCGTCCGGGTCGACGTACGTCTCCCGCTCGGCGCAGTCGAGGACGGTGGGGATGCCGCGGCTGACGAGCGCGACCCAGCCGGTGCCGCGGACGACCAGGTTGGTCAGGCCGGAGCCGGAGAGCTTGGCGATGCCCTTGACCGGCTCGATGGCGAGCTGGAGGGAGGCGTCGCAGGCCAGGAGGGTGGCGCCGTTGACTGACAGGGCCTCGTTGTTGAGGTGCAGGACGACGACGTCCGCGCCGTAGTCGGCGAGGTAGAGGTCGCCGTCGCCGCGGCAGAGCATCAGCCGGCCGCCCTCTCCGGTGACCATCTCCTCGGCGGAGCGGCGCAGCGTCGCGGGGGCGGCGTCGAACTGGACGTAGCCGTTGTACGCGATCATCGAGCCGGCCTTGGCGATGAGGTCCTGGCCGGTGACCATCGTGACCTTGAGGGTCTTCGCGCTGTGGACGGCCATCCGGACCCCGGTGGGCACGGCGCTGTGGGCGTTGAGTGTGTACGTATCCATGGCCTGCCTCACGCCTCGAAGGGCTGGACGACGACGAAGTTGCCGGGGGCGCCCCGGAACTGGAGGTTGACCGCCTCCGACTGGGCGCTGGCGTAGCCGGAGCGGCGCAGGCGCAGCGCGGTGGTGGTGACGGCCTGGGCGCCCGCGGACCAGGCGATCACCGCGTTGCCGTCGACGTACGTGGCCTGGCCGACGGGGAGGACCACCGGGGTGCCGCGGGTCTTGACGACGACGGCGCCGGTGCCGGAGAAGGCCATGGCGAAGAAGCCGCCGCCGGGCAGGCCGGCGCCCTCGATGCGGCGCACCTCGGTGTCGAGGCTCTCGTCGAAGGCGAGGACGCCGTGGGCGCTGGTGTAGATCTGCTCGTTCTCCAGGCGGATCACGAAGACGCGGCTGGCCTCGTCGGCGAGGAAGACCTCGCCCTCGCCGGAACAGCGCATGAGGGACATGCCCTGGCCCGTGAGCTGTCCGGTGAGCTTGCCGAGCAGGCCCGAACCCTTGTGGGCGAAGTCGATGTCGCCCTGGTAGGCGACCATGCTGCCCTGCTTGGCGAGGATGGCGTGGCCCTTGGCGAGCGTGGCGCGGACCTGCTGGGGGTTCTGCTCGGTCCAGCGGTCCCCCGCAGCCGCCTCGGCGTACTTGGTGAGGACGACGCGCAGGCCGGCCTCCGGGGGTACGGGCGCCAGCTGCTGGCCGCCGCCGAAGGGCTGCTGGCCGGGGATGCCGGGCGGGGTGGTGCCGGGGAAGCCGGGCGGGGTGGTGCCGGGGAAGCCGGGCGGGGTGGTGCCGGGGTAGCCGGGCGGGGTGGTGGCTGCCGGTGCCGCGGGGGCCGCCGGGGCGAAGGGGGCCGGTACCGCGGCGGGGGGCGCGGGCGGCGCGCCGAAGGGGGCGGCCGGTGCGGCGGGCGCGGGCGGTGCCGCGGGGGTGAACGGGGCCGTGGGGGCCGGGGGCGCGGGCGGCGCGCCGAAGCCGGCCGTCTGCGGAGTGGGGGTGCCGAAGGCCGGGGCGGGGGCGGGGGCCGGGGCGGGTGCCGCCGGGGCGGGGGCCGGGGCGGGTGCCGCCGGGGCAGCGGGAGCCGGCGGCGGGGCGAAGCCGGGGGCGGGCGCGGGCGCCGCCGGCTGCGCCTCGGGCTCCTCGGCGACCTCGCCGCCGAAGTTCTGCAGCAGGGCCGCGAGGCCGCCGTCGAAGCCCTGGCCGACCGCCGCGAAGCGCCAGACGTCCTTGAGGTAGAAGTCGCCCAGCATGACGGCGCGCTCGGTGCTGAACTCCGCTCCCGTGAATGCGTACCTGACGACCTCTTCGCCGCCCGCGACGACCCGGATGTATCCGGGGCCGACCTGCGACATCTGTCCGGCGCCGTCGATGGTGGCGGTGAAGCTCAGTTTGTGGATCGAGGCGGGGATCCGGTCCAGCGTGACGCGGAATGACTCCGTGTCGCCGGACTGGGGGCCCAGCTGCTGGATGGCCTCCTCCGGGGACTTCGGCTGGTTGAAGAAGACGAAGTACCGGTCGTCCGACAGCCGCTCGTCGGCGTCGAGTCCGAAGCAGCTGATGTCGAACGTCAGCCCGGGGCCCGAGATCTGCACCCCGACATAGAGGTCCGTCCCCGCCGTGAGGTCACTGATCTTGGCCTTGTGGCCGCGTTGGAATTCCCTGGCCATGCGTACGACCGTCCCCCATCCCGAAATGTGAATGCGTTCAGCGAGTCAGGCTAACGGCAATCTTCGAGATCCAGCCAAGCCGGTACGCAGCCGGTACATTTCACGGCCCGTCACCGGGGGCGCGGGCCGGGCCACGGGGGCCGGGTGCCGGCTCAGGTCTCGCGGGGGGCCGGGAGATGCGGGAGGCGGTCGGCGGCGACCACGCCCTCCAGGTAGCCGCGGGCCCGCTCGGTACGGGGGTATGCCTCCAGCAGCCGCCAGAAGCGGGGGCCGTGGCCCGGGACCAGCAGGTGGGCCAGCTCGTGCAGCAGCACGTAGTCGACCACGTACTCGGGCATGCCCTGGAGGCGGTGGGACAGGCGGATGCTGCCCTCGGCGGGGGTGCAGGAGCCCCAGCGCGTGTTCTGGTTGGTGACCCAGCGGACCGAGGCGGGGCGGGCGCGGCCTTCGTAGTACTGCTCGGACAGGCGCGCGGCCCGCTCGGTCAGCTCTGCGTCGCCGAGCGTCCGCTTGCTCTCCTGTGCGGCCAGTTTGTCGAGCATCAGGCCGACCCAGCGCTGCTCCTCGGCCTCGGACATCCGGGCAGGGATGAGGACGACCGTGCGGTCGCCTTCCCGGTAGGCGGAGACGGTCCTGCGGCGGCGCGCGCTCCGGCGGACTTCGACGGCGCTGTGCGGTGGATCGGCGGACACGCCCAAGACCGTACCGGGTGGCCGTGGCCGAAGTCCTCCCCCTGCCGGGTTTGAACGATTAATAGCCTTAATTCCTGCTGCCTGTGGACAACTCCCGGCAGGGGGTTCCGGGGATGGGCATTCTCGCTGGTGTGCGGGACGGTCCCGGCATCCGCGGAAGTGAGGCATGTGATGTATCCGAAGGTGAAACCTGCATTGGCGCGCGCCTGGCGCGATCTTCAGACGGTGCAATTCGGAGTGACGCCCGCGCACGCGGTGGCGTTCGGTCCGCTGGACAACGCCGCGGGCGGGTTCCTGGACCTGCTCGACGGCACGCGGACGCTGCCGGCGCTCCGCGAGGGGGCCGCGGCGCTCGGGCTGCCCGAGGGCCACGCCGACCTGCTGGTGCGGCGCCTCGCCGGGGCGGGGCTGCTGGACGACTCGACCGCCGGCGGCCCACCCGCGCAGGCGATGCGGCACCGGATGGACATGGTCGAGCGGTTACGGCCGGACCTGGGCTCCCTGTCACTGGTGCGCCGGGAGCCGGGCGGCGCGCTGCGCGGGCTCGCGGCCCGGCGGGCCGTGCGGGTGCAGGTGCGGGGGCTGGGCCGGGTGGGCGCGCTGGTCGCGGCGGTGCTCGCGGGTGCCGGGGTGGGCCGGGTCGAGGGGGTGGACGGGGGCGTGGTGGAGCCGGGTGACGTGGCGCCCGGCGGTCTGCCGCCCGACTCGGTGGGGATGCGGCGGGACGACGCGGTGCGGCAGCTGGTGCGGGCCGCGGCTCCGGCGCCGCCGCCGAGGAGCGGGCCGGCGGGGAGTGCCGGGGGTGCGGAGCCGGGGCTGTCCCTGGTGGTGGTCGCGCCGCGGCAGGGGCTCGCCGTGTACGCGCCGGACCCGGCGGAGACGGCCGACTGGATCGGTTCCGGCACCCCGCACCTGTTCGCGGGGGTGCTGGAGGGGACGGGGGTGGTGGGGCCGCTGGTGCTGCCCGGGGAGACCGCCTGCTCGGGGTGCCTGGAGCGGGACCGGGTGGCGCGCGACCCGGCGTGGCCGCGGCTGGTGACGCAGTGGCGTTCGGGGCGGGGACGGGCGGGTCCCTCGTGCGACGTGGGGGTGGCCACCGCGGTGGCCGGGCTGGCCGCGGCCCACGCCCTGGCGTTCCTCGACGGCAGGCTGCCCGCGTCCGCCGGAGCGCGCTGGGAGGTCGCGGTGCCCGAGCTGGACTGGCGGCGGGATCCCGTGCCCGCGCACTCCGACTGCCCGTGCGGGGCGGCCCGGAGCGGAGAGGGGGAGCGCACCAGCGTCGGGCGAGAGCCGCAGGACACAATGGCCCGGTAACCGCCGTCCGCGGCGCGGCTGTGTGGGAACTGGAGGGGCGCATGTCTGATCTTCCCCGGAAGGCGGTCACCCGTACCGTCAAGCTGGCCGCGCTGCCCTTGGGCATCGCGGGGCGGGCCACCTGGGGCCTGGGCAAACGGCTCGGCGGGAAGTCCGCGGAGATCGTGGCGCGTGAGCTGCAACAGCGCACCGCCGAGCAGCTGTTCCGCGTTCTCGGGGAGCTGAAGGGCGGCGCGATGAAGTTCGGGCAGGCCCTGTCCGTCTTCGAGTCCGCGCTGCCGGAGGAGGTGGCCGGCCCGTACCGCGCGGCGCTGACCAAGCTCCAGGAGGCGGCCCCGCCGCTGCCGGCCGGGACGGTGCACCAGGTGCTGGCCGAGCGGCTGGGCGACAACTGGCGGGATCTGTTCTTGGAGTTCGAGGACAAGCCGTCCGCGGCGGCGTCGATCGGGCAGGTGCACCGGGCCGTGTGGCACGACGGGCGGGAGGTCGCGGTCAAGGTCCAGTACCCGGGCGCAGGCGAGGCCCTGCTGTCGGACCTCACGCAACTGGGCCGGTTCGCCCGGCTGCTGGGGCCGCTGATCCCCGGCATGGACCTCAAGCCGCTGATCACCGAGATGCGGGACCGGATCGAGGAGGAGCTGGACTACGAACTGGAGGCGGAAGCACAGCGGTCGCACGCCGACGTCTTCGCCGGTGACCCGGACGTGGTGGTGCCGGACGTGGTGCACCAGGGCGAACAGGTGCTGGTGACCGAGTGGATGGAGGGGATACCCCTCTCGGAGGTGATCTCCGACGGCACGCAGGAACAGCGGGACGCGGCCGGTCAGCTGCTGGCGCGCTTCCTGTTCTCGGGCCCGGCGCGGACGGGGCTGCTGCACGCCGATCCGCATCCGGGGAACTTCCGGCTGCTGGAGGGAGCCGACGGCGGCCTGCGGCTGGGCGTGCTGGACTTCGGCACCGTGGACCGGCTGCCGGGCGGACTGCCGGCGACCATCGGCCGCTCGCTGCGGATGGCGTTGGAGGGCGATGCCGAGGCGGTCTACGAGGAGTTGTGCGCCGAGGGGTTCGTGCGGAGTTCGATCGAGCTGGATCCGGACGCGGTGCTGGAGTACCTGGGCCCCATCATCGAGCCCGCGGAGGTGGACGAGTTCACCTTCACCCGGGGCTGGATACGCGGGCAGGCGGCGAGGATCGCCGATCCCCGCTCCCCCGCACACCAGTTGGGCAAGCAGCTCAACCTGCCGCCTGCCTACCTGCTGATCCACCGGGTGACGCTGAGCACCATCGGGGTGCTGTGCCAGCTGGGCGCGACGGTGCGGCTGCGGGAGGAACTGCAGGCCTGGCTGCCGGGATTCCTCGCGGAGGAACCGGCTCTCGGGGACTGAGCCGCCGACCCGGGCACCGCCCGGTCCGGGTCACCACCAGGAGGAGTCGAGTCTCCCCTCGATGGCCCGGATGTTGGCCCGGGCGCAGTCGTCGCAGAAGAACTGTCTGCTGCCGTTCTCCACGGAGCAGGTCCAGGTGACCGGGGGCCCCTCGGGGGCCTGTTTGCCACAGCGCGCGCACACGACGGCCCCGTTTGCGGGACCCGGCGGTGGGGGGTGGGGAGTGTGCTGGTCCACCTCCAGACGATATCGCCGGGACGTGTTGACGGGGCCCGCAACGCACCGTGGGGACCGGTCCGTTCGGACCGGTCCCCACGGGAGGCGGATCGAGCTGGGTCAGCCTTCGGGCCGCTGGGTCAGTGCATGACCGCCATGGCCAGCGCGCGGCGGGCGCGCATGGAGACGCGCTCGGCGCGCCGCTGCATGCGGCGGGCGGCGATCAGGCGCACGGCCTGACGTTCCGCCTCGACCTCACGCAGGCGTTCGTGCATATGGGCACGGGCCAGGGCTTCTGGGATGAGTTGCATTTCGCGGGTCCTGTTCTGGCGCGAGATGTGCGCGCCGGGGGTGTTGAAGTCGGTGGTGGCGGAGCCGGACGGCTGCTCGGAGGTGTGGGGGGTCATCGGGGCCTGCTTCGGGGGTTCGTGCGTGAGGGGACGGTCGATGGTGCCGATGCCGGTCATGCCGCGACCGGGTTCTTGCGCGGGCGGCCACGGGGCCGCTTGCGGGCGACGACCACACCCTGGACGAAGAGCTCTCCGCCCCAGACGCCCCAGGGCTCCCGGCGCTCCTTCGCGCCGGCGAGGCAGGCCTCGACCAGCGGGCAGGTGCGGCAGAGCGACTTGGCGTACTCGACGTCGGCCGGGGACTCGGCGAAGAAGACCTCCGGGTCGTAGGTACGGCACGGAACGGGCACGCCGAGGTTCTCGATGGCGTCGTCGAGCGCGGTGAGCGCGGTGAGCGGAGTCAAGGCGGAGTCCTCCGGGACTGCGGGCGGGGAGATCATCTGGGAGGGCGGTACGGACGGGGCGTGCGCTTCGAGTTGCACGGTGGTTTCGTTCCTCGTCTGTTGTGTTCGGCCTGTTGGCCGGGGTTCGGCTGGTACCGGGTGTTGCCAGTCCCGAGGCCCCTTCGCTCCGTCGTCCCCGTTCGGGGACAAACAGAAGGGCCGCGGATCCCGGGTGGGGTTCCGCGGCCCTGAAGGCGCCTGCCTGATCAGGAGATCAGGCTGGATCACTCCAGGGTTCGAGCCCACGGAAGGCCCACATCGTGTGGTGCTGCGTCGTCTTCAGGGATCCGGCACCGGCGGCCGCAAAGGCATAGGCATCTGCCTGCGCCACTGCTACTGCTGCCGGTGCCTGGGTCGGTCGCTCGCTCCGCTCATTGCGCTCACGGACCGGAAGGGTCGCGAGGGCGGCGGGACCGCCGACGAAGGCAGCGGACAGACCGGTGCCCTGAGCGGCGGGAATGAACGAGACGAGCTGGGTGGAGCCGAGCAGGCAGGAAGCGGCGACCGAGCGATCGGTCATTTTGGTGAAGGTCATGAAGCTGGTCACTGGTCTCGCCTCCTCTCGGCGTCTCGGGGACGGTGGCCCGGGGGCCTGTCCCATGCGTATTCGGATAAGTACAGCACGGAGCGGGGGCCTCAGAGAAGCCACCGTTTCCGTTGCTAAGAACCTATGGGGAGCTGCGGGGCATGTGCAAACTATTTTTCCGACGAGTTTCTACGCGTCGCCCGCGTCCGCCTCCCCGGGCTCCTGACCTGCGCAGATGGCCAGGACGTCGGCTCCGAACCGCTCAAGCTTGCGGCCACCCACTCCTGAGATCATCGCGAGCTCTCCCCCGTCCGAGGGCGCGGCCTCGGCGATCGCCATCAGGGTCTTGTCCGTGAAGACGCAGTACGCGGGCTGTCCCAGGCTCTTCGCCTGCTCCGCGCGCCAGTCCCGGAGGCGCTCGTAGAGCCCTTCGTCCATGTCGGAAGGGCAGTCCTCGCAGCGCATGAGCTTCATCTCACCCGCGTCGTTGAGCGTCTTGCCGCACACCCGGCACTGCACGGGACCGCGGTGCCGCCTGCGGGCGCCCCGCTCGATGCCGCCCGCCCCGCCGGTGCTGCGGGGACCCCCGCCCAGGGAGCCGGGGCGCAGGCCGTTCAGGAAGCGGCTGGGGCGGCGGGAGGCCCGGCCGCCCGGGGACCGGGCGAGCGCCCAGGACAGCGTGAGGTGGAGGCGGGCGCGGGTCACGCCCACGTAGAGCAGGCGCCGCTCCTCCTCGATCTGGTCGTCGTTCTTCGCGTATGTGATCGGCAGCATGCCGTCGGTGAGCCCGACCAGGAAGACGGCGTCCCACTCCAGGCCCTTGGCCGCGTGCAGCGAGGCGAGCGTGACGCCCTGCACGGTCGGGGCGTGCTGGGCGGCGGCCCGCTCGTCGAGCTCCACGACGAGGTCGGCCAGGGTGACCTCGCGCCGGGCTCGGGCGAAGTCCTCGGCGAGCCGGACCAGGGCGGCCAGCGACTCCCACTGGTCCCGGACGGCACCGGAGCCGGCGGGGGGCTGCGGGGTCCAGCCGTTCGCGCTGAGCACCGCGCGGACCTGCGCGGGGAGCTCGACCACGTCGTCAAGCAGCGGGTCGTTCGCCCCGAAGCGGGCGGCGCTGCGCAGCTCGGCGATGGCCCGGCGCACTTCCTGGCGCTCGAAGAAGCGTTCGGCGCCGCGGAGCTGATAGGGCACGCCCGCGTCGGCCAGGGCCTGCTCGTAGACCTCGGACTGGGCGTTGATCCGGAAGAGCACGGCGATCTCGCCGGCGGGCACGCCGCTCTTGATCAGGTCGCGGATCCGGCGGGCCACTCCCTCGGCCTCGGCCGGCTCGTCGGCGTATTCCGCATAGACGGGCTCGGGGCCTGGTTCGCGCTGGGAGACCAGCTCCAGCCGGTGGTCGGCGGCCCGTCCGCGGGCCTGCCCGAGCAGGCCGTTCGCCAGGTGCACCACCTGGGGGGTGGAGCGGTAGTCGCGGACCAGCTTGACCACGGTGGCCTGCGGGTGGCGGTTCCGGAAGTCGAGCAGGTGGTCGGGCGTGGCTCCGGTGAAGGAGTAGATGGTCTGGCTGGCGTCGCCGACCACGCAGAGGTCGTCGCGGTCGCCCAGCCAGAGTTCGAGGAGCCGCTGCTGGAGCGGACTGACGTCCTGGTACTCGTCGACCACGAAGTGCTGGTACTGGGCGCGGACGGTCTCCGCGATGTCGTGCCGGTCCTGGAGGATGCCGACCGTGAGGAGCAGCACGTCCTCGAAGTCGATCATGACGCGGTCGCGCTTGAGCTGTTCGTAGGCCGAGTAGATCTGGGCGATCTCCGCGGCGTCCCGGGGGGCCTCGCGGCCGGCCTTGTGGGCCGCGGCCGGGTAGTCGCCGGGGACGGTCTGGGTGACCTTGGCCCACTCGATCTCGCCCGTGACGTCCCGCAGCTCGTTCCGGTCGAGGCGGACGCGGCAGCGGGCCCCGGCCTCGGCGACCAGCTGGATCTTGCGCTCGACGAGCCGCGGCAGCTCCCCGCCGACGGCGCGCGGCCAGAAGTACTGGAGCTGGCGCAGGGCGGCCGAGTGGAACGTGCGGGCCTGGACACCGCCGGCGCCCAGCGCGCGCAGCCGGCCGCGCATCTCGCCGGCCGCGCGGTTGGTGAACGTCACGGCCAGCACGCTGGCGGGCTGGAGCACGCCGGACCGCACGCCGTACGCGATCCGGTGGGTGATGGCGCGGGTCTTGCCGGTGCCCGCACCGGCCAGCACGCACACCGGCCCCCTCAGCGTGGTCGCCACCTCGCGCTGCTCCGGGTCCAGGCCCAGGAGCACCGCGTCGGCCGACTCCGCTTCGGAGGGGAAGGAGGGGGAATGCGTTGCTGCTGTCACACAGCCATGCTGCCAGGTCCCGCGAGGCGGACGCGGCGGTTGTCCACAGGGGAGGGGGGTCGGTCGTACGAATATGACTGATGCCACCGGGCAGGCGCCGGGAATGACCCGGGGCCGCCGTACGTTCGAATGGTCGGACCGACGTGGCCTCCAGGCCCCGCCGGTCCGCTCGTGACCACGTCCCCAGAGGAGCGCACCCACCATGCAGGGTTCCGTGACGATGTACAGCACCACCTGGTGCGGCTACTGCCGCCGGCTGAAGAGCCAGCTGGACCGGGAAGGCATCGCCTACACCGAGATCAACATCGAGCAGGACCCGGAGTCGGCCGCCTTCGTCGAGAAGGCGAACGACGGCAACCAGACCGTCCCCACCGTCCTGGTGGTCTCCTCCACCGGCAGCGAGCGGGTCATGACGAACCCGAGCCTGGCCCAGGTGCAGCAGGCCCTCGCCGTCTGAGGCCCGCGCCGCGCGACGCCGAGCCCCCGCCGAGGCGGGGGCTCCGTGCGTTCCGGGCCCCGCCCCGCGCGGTCCGGGGCCGCCGGGTCAGCCCAGCGGCTTCGGCAGCGGTTCGCCGTACCAGAGCTCGACGAGCCGGGCGGCGATCGAGATCCCCGACAGGGGCACGACCTCTCCGGACTCGAAGGCCAGGCGCAGCTCCTCGCGGGAGAACCAGCGGGCCTCCTCGATCTCCTCGCCGTCCACGTTGATCTCGGAGCTGGTGGCCCGGGCCCGGAAGCCGAGCATCAGGCTGGACGGGAACGGCCAGGGCTGGCTGGCCACGTACTCCACCTCACCGACGGTGACTCCGGCCTCCTCCCACACCTCGCGGACCACAGACTGCTCGATGGACTCGCCCGGCTCCACGAAGCCGGCGAGGGTGGAGAAGCGGCCCTCCGGCCAGTGCACCTGGCGGCCCAGCAGCGCACGGTCCCGGTCGTCGGTGACCAGCATGATCACCGCGGGGTCGGTGCGCGGGTAGTGCTCGGCACCGCAGGCCGGGCAGCGCCGGACGTGCCCGGCCGCGGCCACCACGGTGCGCTCGCCGCAGCGCGAGCAGAAGCGGTGCAGCCGCTGCCAGTTCTCCAGCGCCACCGCGTGCACCATCAGCCCGGCGTCGCGCGGCGACAGCAGCAGCCCCGCCTCGCGCAGCCCCGCGGGGCGCGCGGACTGGTCCATCCGGCCCGGCAGCGAGTCCTTCTGGAGGGCGAAGTAGCTGACGCCGTCCTCGTCGGTGCCCAGGAAGTACCGGTGGGTCTCGGTGAGGGGTGCGTCGAAGGCCGGGGTCATCACGATCCCGGTGCCGCCGTCCGGGGTGTCGTCGATCAGCACCTGGCCGCCGGAGACCACGAAGACCCGCGTGGTCGGGTGGCTCCAGGCAGCCGCCAGCCAGGCCTCGTCCAGGCGGTGGTGGGCGGCCCGGTCGATGCCACTCGGCGCGGTCAGCGAGACGGGACGGCCCGCCGTCAGACCCAGGTTCTCGGTCGAGGTGCTCACAGGTGCTTCCAACTCCCCCGTTGTGTGGTGAACGGTGCGTGTGTGGTGCGGTGCGGCGCACGTGATCGTCGGTGGCGGCCGGCCGTGAGGGGCGGCCGGCCGGGGCGGGCTCGGACAGGGGCCGCCCTCCCCCGGTTACCGGTGGGCTGCGCCCCCGGTCCAGTTCTCCGCCAGGTCGCCCCAGAGGTACGCGCCGGCCTCCGCGCCCTTGAGCAGCAGGTCCAGCTCGATCTTCTCGTTGGGGGCGTGCCAGCCGTCGGACGGTACGGAGATCCCGAGGAACAGCACGGGCGCTCCCAGCACGTCCTGCAGGTCGGCGGCCGGGCCCGAGCCGCCCTCGCGGGTGTAGCGGATCTTCTCGCCGAAGGCCCGGCCCATGGCGCGGGTCACCGACTGCAGCGCCGGGTGGTCCAGCGGGGTCAGGCAGGGGCGGGTCGGGGCGCCGAAGACGATCTCGTGGCGGATGCCGGCCGGGATCCGGGCCGCGACCCAGTCCTTCACGGCCGCCTCGATCACGTACGGGTCCTGGCCCGAGACCAGGCGGAACGACAGCTTCAACTGCGCGCCCTTGGGGATGATCGTCTTGCCGCCGGGACCCTGGTAGCCGCCGCCGATGCCGTTGAGCTCGGCGGTCGGGCGGGCCCAGACCCGCTCCAGCGTCGAGTACCCGGCCTCGCCCAGGGTCCCGTGGGACTTGGCGGTGCGCAGCCACTCGGCCTCGTCGAAGGGCAGCTCGGCGATCAGCTCGCGCTCGGCGGGCGAGAGCTCGGCGATGCCGTCGTAGAAGCCGGGGATGGTGACGCGCTCGTCCTCGTCGTGCAGCGCGGCCACCAGGCGGGCGGCGACTGTGGCCGGGTTGGGCACGGCGCCGCCGAAGGAGCCGGAGTGGATGTCCTGCTCGGGGCCGAAGAGCTCGATCTCGCAGTCCGCGACGCCGCGCATGCCGGTGCACACGGTCGGGGTGGTCTCCGACCACATGCCTGTGTCGGAGACGATCACCACGTCCGCGGCCAGCCGGGCGGCGCGCTCCTCGACGAGGTCGCGGAAGTTCGGGGAGCCGGACTCCTCCTCGCCCTCCACCAGCAGCTTGAGGTTGACCGCAGGCGCCGTGCGGCCGGTGGCGGCGAGGTGCGCGCGGACGCCGAGGGTGTGGAAGAACACCTGTCCCTTGTCGTCGGCCGCGCCGCGCGCGTACATGCGGGCGCCGCCCCCGGCCGTCTCGACGATCACGGGCTCGAAGGGGTCGGTGTGCCAGCCGTCCTCGCGGGCCGCGGGCTGGACGTCGTGGTGGCCGTAGACCAGCACGGTCGGGGCCTCCGGGTCGCCGCTGGGCCACTCGGCGAACACCGCCGGGGCGCCGGGCGTGGGCCAGACCTCCGCGACCGGGAAGCCGGTCTCGCGGAGCTTGGCAACCAGCCAGTCGGCGCTGCGCCGCACGTCCCCGTCGTGGTCCGGCTGGGCCGAGACGGAGGGGATGCGCAGCCACTCGGCGAGGTCGTCGAGGAAGGCGGCGCGGTGCGTGTCGATGTACGTGCGGACGGCGCTGTCCGGGGTGAGGCTCATACCCCGAGCCTAGCCGCCCGTCCGGGGCCCCCTTCCCGCGCCCGATTTGCCTTGGAGGATCCGCTCAAGGCCGGCCCGGCCGGGCAGCCGGGAGGGGCGGATCACCCGGCCGCTGCGGACGTGCAGGAACGCGGCGGCGACCCGCTCGGGGTCGATGCCGTGGGCCTCCGCCCAGGCCAGGCGGTAGATGGCGAGCTGGAGGGGGTCGGCGTTCGTGCCGTGGCCGGTCTTCCAGTCGACGATCTCGAAGCCGCCGTCGTCCGTGCGGTAGACGGCGTCGATCCGGCCCCGGACCACCCGGCCCGCCAGGGTGACCTGGACGGGCACCTCCATGCGGTACGGGGTGCGGGCCGCGTACTCGCTCCGCTCGAAGCTGGCCTTGAGCAGCTCGAGGTCGCGCTCGTCGGCGATCTCCGCGTCGGTGCCGGGCAGGTCCTCGGGGTCGAGGAGGGGGAGCTCCAGCTCGTCGAAGCGGGACTCCACCCACGCGTGGAAGCGGGTGCCGCGGCGGGCCGCGGGCTGCGGAGGCTTGGGCATGGGGCGGGCGAGCTCGCGTACGAAGCCCTCCTCGTCGGCGGCGAGCCACTGGAGCTGCGACGCGGTGAGCGCCTGCGGGAGCGGTACGTCGCGCACGGCGGCCCGGGCCCGGCGCAGCTCTCCGGCGAGCGCCTCCAGATCCCGGTCCCACGACGCGGCGAGCCGTGCCTCCTCCGGAGTGAGCCGGGGCGCCTGCCGCGGGCTGCCGGTACGGGGGCCTGCCGCGCCCGCACGGGCACGCGCCGGCCATCCCCCGGCACGGGGCTCGGGCAGGCCGGAGCCGCTCGGGCTCCCGACGTACCCGGGCGCCGCGTCCGCCCCGAGGTCCTCACCGGCCCAGGGGTCGTCGAAGTCGCCCGCCGCCCCGCGGGGGGAAGCCGCCTCGTCCGTGCCGGCCGGGCGCCGGGCGGAAGCGTCGGCGGGGCGCCCCTGCGGGGCATCGCCCCACGGATCCTCGCCCGCCCCGGGGAACGGGTGGCCCGCGGAGCGGTCCGTGGGCAGGGCGGAGCCCGCCGCTCCGCCTCCGCCGGAGGCCGGGATCCAGGGGTCCTCGCCGGCCCAGGGGTCCTCATCGGCCCAGGGGTCCCCGTCGGGCCACGGGGCGTCGCGGTCGCCGGCCCCGTCGGCGGCCGGCGACCCGGCGGGCCGGGGCCCGGCAGCCCGTCCGGCCCACGCGCCCTCGCCCGCCCAGGGGTCCTCATCGGCCCCCGCGTGGCCGAAGGCGTCCGGGAGATCGGGGCCGGGGCCGGCGGCGGGCGCGTGGTGGCCGCTCTGCGGCACCCGTGCGTCGTCCCGGTCGGACAGGTCGGCCCGGGGATCCTCGCCCGCCCACAGCTCCTGGCGGTGATCGGCCTCCCCTGGAAACCGGTGGCCGGCCGGCCCGGCCCGGTCCCCGGTGGGATCCGGTTCCGCCGTGGCGCGCACGCCGGGGGCCGCCCCCGAGGCGGGTACGGCGCGGCCGGGCGCCGGCCCGTCCTGGGCGGCGTCCGCCGTCCCCTCCGACGGGGGCGGGGCGTCCGAGCCGTACCAGTCGTCCGGGAAGGGGTCATCGCAGTGCGGCGGCCAGAGGTACTCCTCGGCGTCCGCGGCGGGCGGGCCGGCGTGCCGGCCGGGGCCGGGGCCGGCCGGGCGGGTATCGGCGGGTCCCTCGCCCCGGGGCTCCTCGGAGGGCACTCCCGCCGGACGGTCCCAGGAGTCGTCCCAGAGTTCATCCCCTGGGACGGCGGCAGGGGCGCTCACGGCCGGGCGCACGCGGGATCCACGTCTGCCGGGACCCGTGCCACCAGCACCCGCATCCGGGCCGGAGGCCTCCAGGTGGGCCAGGACCAGATCGGCGGCCGCGCGGCGGCGGCGGAGGGAGTCGCGGTCCAGCGGGAGCGGCCAGGACCGGTCGTGGGCGGGGGTGTCGAGCGCGGGGTTCGACTCGTCCTCGCCCGGCCGCTCCGCCCAGACCTCGATCTCCCCGTGCCCCGTCGCGCAGTGCGCGTACAGCGCCTCCAGAAAGGCCGACGGGCCCCGCAGCCGCTTCTGGGAGGGCCCCCACCAGTGCCCCGAGGCCAGCAGCAGCGAGCGCGGCCGGGTGAAGGTGACGTAGCCGAGGCGCAGCTCCTCCAGCTCCGTGTGGTCCTTCATCTCGGCCTTGTAGGCCTTCATCGCGGCCGAGGTCCAGCCGCCCACGTCCGGCAGCGTCGCCGCGTCCCCGCGGAGCGCGTGCGGCAGCACCTGCGGCTGCGCCGTCCACGACTCGCGCGGCCGGTCCGACGGGAAGGCGCCGGTGACCAGCGACGGCACCGCCACCACGTCCCACTCCAGGCCCTTGGACTTGTGGGCGGTCAGCACCTTGACCGTGTTCTCGCCGCCGGGCAGCGAGTTGTCCAGGCCCTTCTCGTACTCGGCTGCGGTGCGCAGGAAGGACAGGAAGGCCAGCAGCGAGGTCTGGCCGTCGAGAGCGGCGAAACCGGCGGCCACGTCCAGGAAATTGGACAGGGTCTCGCGCCGGCGGGCGGCCAGCGCGTGCGGCGACGCGGACAGCTCCACGTCCAGGCCGGTGGCCGACAGCACGCGGTGCAGCACGTCCATCAGCGGGTCGGCGAGCCCGCGCCGCAGGTCGCGCAGCTCCGCCGCGAAGCGGGCGAAGCGCACCCGGGCGTCGGCCGAGAACGGCAGGCCGTCCTCCGCGCCCCCGTCGAGGAACGCGTCGAGCGCGTCGGCCAGCGAGATGATCTCCGAGGGGTCGACGCCCTCGACGGCCTCCGCCAGCCGGTCCGCCTCGGCCTCCCCCCGCTCGCGCGCCACCAGCAGCCGGGCACGCCGCCCGAGCAGTGCCAGGTCACGCGCGCCGATCCGCCAGCGCGGACCGATGAGCAGGCGGACGAGCGAGGCGTTGGCCCCCGGGTCCTGGAGCACCTCGCACATGGCGACCAGGTCGGCGACCTCGGGCAGGTGCAGCAGCCCGGACAGGCCGACGACCTCGACCGGCACGTCCCGCGCGACCAGCGCGCCCTGGATGGCCGGGAAGTCGGCGGCGGACCGGCACAGGACCGCGATCTCCCCCGGCGCGGTGCCGGTGCGCACCAGGTGCGCGAGGGAGTCCGCGAGCCAGTCCAGTTCCTCGGCGTGCGTGCGCAGCAGCGCACACCGTGCGAAGCCGTCCCGCTCGGCGCCCGGGGCGGGGCGAAGTGCCTCGACGCCCTCGTGCATCGCGCGCAGCGGGGCGGCCAGGCCGTTGGCGAGGTCGAGCAGGCGGCCGCCGCTGCGGCGGTTCTCGCTGAGCGAGTACCGGGTGGCCGGGCTGCCGTCGGCGTACGGGAAGTGCTCGGGGAAGTCGTCCAGGTTCGCCACGGAGGCCCCGCGCCAGCCGTAGATCGCCTGGCAGGGGTCGCCGACGGCGGTGACGGCATGTCCCGTGCCCCCTCCGAACAGCCCGGACAACAACAACCGCTGCGCGACCGAGGTGTCCTGGTACTCGTCCAGCAGCACGATCCGGAACTCCTCGCGCAGCAGCGCGCCCACCTCGGGCCGGGTGGTGGCGAGCCGTGCGGAGAGGGCTATCTGGTCGCTGAAGTCGAGCAGGTCGCGGGACCGCTTGGCCGCGCGGTACCGCTCGGTCAGCTCCAGCAGCTCCAGCCGGGCCGCGGCGGCCGCCGGGACCTTGCGCAGCTCCTCGTTCCCGAGCTTCACCCCGGCGAGGCCGGCGAGCAGCCCGGTGTCGTACGCGCGCAGCCGGTCGGGCTCCACCAGGTGCTCGGACAGCTCCGAGTCGAGCGCCAGCACGTCCCCGACCAGGTCGGGCAGGGAGCGGGTGAGCGCCGGGTACGGCCCGGGCGCCTCCCGCAGCACGCGGGCGGCCAACTGGAACCGCGTCGCATCGGCCAGCAGCCGCGCACTGGGCTCCAGCCCGATGCGCATCCCGTGATCGGTCAGCAGCTGCCCGGCGAAGGCGTGGTACGTGGAGATCCGCGGCTCCCCGGCCACCCCGTCCGGATCCCCGGGCAAGGGATCGGGGTCGGTCACCCCGGCCCTCACGAGCGCGGCGCGCACCCGCTCGGCGAGCTCGCCGGCGGCCTTGTTGGTGAAGGTCAGCCCGAGCACCTGCTCGGGCGCGACCTGCCCGGTGCCCACCAGCCACACCACACGCGCGGCCATGACCGTGGTCTTGCCCGACCCGGCTCCGGCCACGATGACCTGCGGGGCGGGCGGCGCGGTGATGCAGGCCGTCTGCTCCGGAGTGAAGGGAATGCCGAGGAGCTCTTTGAGCTGCTCGGGATCGGTGATGCGTGCGGACACGAGAAAAGAGGCTAGCCGGGTCCACCGACATCCCGGACGTTCCGTTCCCCACACCCCTCCGCTACCGCGGGAGGTGCCCGCCCCGTGCCTCACCGCACCAAGGCCAACTCCCCCTTGGCAGGGCCTGGTGGGTCGTGTGGTGTGTGGGGAAGGTGCTTGACGGGGCGTGGCAGGCTGGTCTCCCCCAGCTACCGCTGGGAGGTACCCCCAGTGGCAGGCCCGGGCCTGGGGTGGCCGAAGGCCAGGGCGAAGCCCCAAAGCCCCAGGGGTGGGCCTGCCGCTGGGCCTGCAGGCCATGCCCCGTCAAGCACCGAGGGGACCCACACACCACACGACCCACCCCCGAAGCTCCGGCGGCCCAGCAGGACACAGCTGCGCCCGGAAGCTCCGGCGAACGGAACAGCCGGCAGCGCCGGTGGACCCACCACCAGAAGCTTCGGCCGCCCCACCCCCGGAAGCTCCGGCGCCCCAAGCCCCCGCCCCGAACCCCCCAGCACCGAACCCCCGGCACCCAGCCCCCTCACTCCACCACGTGCCGCCCCTCCGGCCGGGCACTGCAAGAGCTGCGGAACGAGCAGTACGTGCAGTGCCGCCCGGTAGCCGGAGTGAACCGCTCGTCGAGCACCCGCCCCGCGGCCCCCGCCAGCAGTTCGCCGACCCACTCGCCGGCCAGCGGCTCCTGGGCCTGCACCTTCGGGGCGTCTTCGCCGCCGTCCTTCTTGGCCGCGCCCTGGCGGAGCTGCACCAGTTCGGCGCCGCCGGCGGCGGGCCGTACCCCGGCGAAGGCCTCGTCGACCGCGCCCTCGCGGACCGCCAGCTGGTACACGGCGAGCTGCGGATGCCGGGCGACCTCGTCCCGGGTCGGGGCGTTCTTGCCGGTCTTGAAGTCGACGACGTACGCGCGCCCCTCCGGATCGGACTCGACGCGGTCCATGGAGCCCTTGATCCGGACCTGGTACTCGCCGGCTTCCAGCGTGACGTCGAACTCGTGCTCCGTGGCGACGGCGGTGCGCCCGCCGCGGTCGGAGACGTGCCAGCGCAGGAAGCGCTCCAGCGCGGCGCGGGCGTTCTCCTTCTCCTGGCGCGACTTCCAGGGCGCGTCGAAGGCGAGGGCGTCCCAGACCGAGTCCAGCCGTTCCATCAGCACGGCCAGGTCGGCCGGGGTACGGCCGGAGGCGACCTCGTCGGCCAGTACGTGGACCACGTTGCCGAACCCCTGGGCCGCCGTTGCGGGGGCGTCGGCCTTGACCTCGCGGCCGAGGAACCACTGGAGGGAGCAGGTGTTGGCGAGCTGGTCCAGGGCACTGCCGGAGAGCGACACCGGGCGGTCGCGGTCGCGCAGCGGGACGCTGGTGCGCGTCGGCTCGTACAGGCCCCACCAGCGGTGCGGGTGGGCTGCCGGGACCAGCGGCTGGCCGTCGTCGTCGGCGAGCGCGGCGAGCCTGGCCAGCCGCTGGGCTGCGGCCTCGCGGAGGGCGGGTGAGGCGTCGGGGTCGACGGTGGTGGCGCGGAGTTCCGCCACGAGCGCGGACACCGCGAGGGGACGGCGGGGGCGGCCGGTGACGTCCTTGGGCTCGACGCCGAGTTCGGTGAGGAAGCGGGAGGGCTGGTCGCCGTCGTCCGCGGGCGCCTTGACGGCGGTGACGACCAGCCGGTCGCGGGCGCGGGTGGCGGCGACGTAGAAGAGACGGCGCTCCTCGGCGAGCAGCGCACCGGGGGTGAGGGGTTCGGCGAGGCCGTCGAGGCCGATGCGGTCGGCCTCCAGGAGGGAGCCGCGGCGGCGCAGGTCCGGCCAGAGGCCTTCCTGGACCCCGGCGACCACCACGAGACCCCATTCGAGGCCTTTGGAACGGTGGGCGGTCATCAGGCGGACGGCGTCGGGGCGGGCGGCGCGGCCGCCGAGGGTGTCGGCGGCGATGTCCTGGGCCTCGACCTCTTCGAGGAAGTTGAGCGCGCCGCGGCCGCCCGTGCGCTCCTCGGCGCGGGCGGCGGTCTCGAAGAGCGCGCACACGGCGTCGAGGTCGCGGTCGGCGTTGCGGCCGCCGGGGCCGCCGCGGCGCGCGGAGCGTTCGAGGCGGGTGGGCCAGGTGGTGCCGTTCCAGAGCTCCCAGAGGGCCTCTTCGGCGGTGCCACCGCCTTCGAGGAGCTCGCGGGTCTTGCGGAGCAGCATGCCGAGGGTCTGGGCCCCGCGGGCGTACGCGGGGTCGTGGGCGGTCAGCCGCTCGGGCTCGGCGAGGGCACGGGCCAGGAGTACGTCGCTGGGCGCGGGTACGCGGATGCCGGCGGCGCGCTCTTCGTCACGCAGGGCGCGGCCGAGGCGGCGGAGGTCGGCGGCGTCCATCCCGGCGAGGGGCGAGGTGAGCAGGCTGAGGGCCGCCTCGACCCCGACCCACCCTTCCGCGTGCGCGGCGGTGCCGGCTTCGCTGCCGGTACCGGCTGCACCGGTGCCGCTCCCCGTCTCGCCCCCGGGCGCGCCGCCCGTACCGTCCCCGGAGCTGCGCACCGGGTCACTGTCCCGCCCGCCCGCCCCGGCGTCCGGAGCAGGCTCCAGGGCCCCGGCCCCGACACCCGCCGCCTCCGGCGCGGGAACGGCCGGAGCCTCCGGCCCACCGACGCGGACGGACACGACGCCGGAGCCGGCGGACGCAGCCGGGTACGCCGAGGCGCCACCGGCACCCACCCCGGCGCTACGCGCCGGGTCCCTGTCCCGCCCGCCCGCCCCAGGATCCGGAGCGAGCTCGGGGTCGGTACCGGGCGCGGCCGAGCCGGCGACGGCCGGGTCGCTGGCAGAAGCGGTCGGCTCGGCGGCAGGCGCGGCAGGATCGGCAGCGGGCACGACCGGCGGGGTACCGGGCGCCGACGGCGCGTCGGCCGCCGACACGGCCGGCCCCTGCTCGGCAGCCTGGACCGTGCCGACACTCCGGGGCTCGGCCGCAGCGGCCGCGGCCGCGTGCTGCGGCTCGCTGCGGTCGTCCGCGGCCGCCACGGCCGGCGACTCGTCGGCGGTCGACGACGCGTCGCCAGCCAGGACCGCGTCAGCACCCGACGCCGGAACCGCCCGCTCCGCCCCCGCCTCAGCCGCCCCCGCCCAGGCCGGCGCCATACCCGGCTGCCCCGGCGGCGTTGCCGGGGCAGCCGGCGGGCGGGTCGCCGCCGTGGCCGTTACCCGGAGGGCCGTCAGGAGGGGGGTCACCGCCGGTTCGTGGCGGAGGGGGGCGTCCGTCGCCGGGGTTTCGACCGGGACGCCCGCCGACGTCAGGGCGCGGCGCATGGCGGGGAGGCGGCCGCCCGCGCGGACCAGGACGGCCATGTCCTGCCACGGCACGCCGTCCTCCAGGTGGGCCCGGCGCAGCAGGTCGGCGATGTTGTCCAGTTCCGCGCCCGGCGACGGGTACGTGAAGACCTCCACCGAGCCGCCCGGCCGCACCGCCTCCAGCGCCCGGTGGGCCTGCACCGCGGCGGCCGGCAGCCGCGGGACCGGCATGCGCCGGGTGAGCAGCCGGGTGGCCTCCAGCAGCGCCGCCCGGGAGCGCCGCGAGGTGCCCAGGACCCGGACCTCGGCGCCCGGGAAGTCCTCCCGGAAGCCGAGGATGCCGTTCAGGTCCGCGCCGCGGAAGGCGTAGATCGACTGGTCGGGATCGCCGAAGGCGACCAGGCCCCGCCCGCCGCCCAGCGCCTTCAGCAGCCGGATCTGCGACGGGTCGGTGTCCTGGTACTCGTCCACGAAGACGGCGTCCCAGCGCCCCCAGAGGCCCGCCTCCGCACGCTCGGCCAGCAGCACCGCGCGGTGCACCAGCTCGGCGTAGTCCAGGGACCCCTGGGCGTCCAGTACGTCGAGGTACTCGTCCAGGAAGCGGGCCGCGGCGGCCCAGTCCGGCCGCCCGAGCCGGGCCGCGAAGGCGCCCAGCGCCTCCGGCGACAGGCCCAGCTCCCGGCTGCGGGCGAGCACGGCCCGTACCTCGTCCGCGAAGCCGCGCGTGGTGAGCGCCGCCCGAAGGTCGGAGGGCCAGGAGATGGAGCCCAGCTCCTTCTGGCCGGCCAGCAGCTCGCGCACGGTCAGGTCCTGCTCGGGACCCGACAGCAGGCGCAGCGGCTCCGCGAACAGGTCGGCGTCCTGGTGGGCCCGGACCAGCGCGTAACAGAAGGAGTGGAAGGTGGTGGCCTGCGGCGCCCGCGCGCCGCCCAGCCGGAGCGCCACGCGGTCGCGGAGCTCGACGGCGGCCTTGCGGCTGAAGGTCAGCACCAGGATCCGCGCCGGGTCCGTGCCCTCCTCCACGCGCGCCGCGACGGCCTCGACCAGCGTGGTCGACTTGCCGGTGCCCGGCCCGGCCAGCACCAGCAGCGGTCCGCCCCTGTGATCAACCACCGCACGCTGCGCTGCGTCCAGAACAGGTGTATCCACGTGTTCCGGCCCGGTGCGCACCAGCCGGTACGCGTCGGGAGTCCGCGTACGTCGGCTGGAAGGGGAGGAGCTCACGTGGGTCGCCGGTCCTGGTTCGGGGTGTTCGGGGTGGTGCGAGCGCGCGCGCTCGAAGAGAAGACGCTACGCCAATCGGGCGGCGAAGTGCATCGCGCTCACACCGGTCCGCTCATCCCCCGTACGGACGTACGAGCACCCGCGCGGGCGCCCCATGGCGGAAGCTGTCACTTGTGAGCATCCCGCGCCGGGCCCCCTGCCTGCCCGTCCCACCGCGCCCGTCTCATGTCGAGCCGCGGCACGTGCCCCTCGGCGCCCCGGCCCGCCTCCCGCAGCGGGGTGCCCTCGTCCCGGTAGTGCGCCAGCGCCCGCAGCTCGCTCCCGGGAAGCAGCCTGCCGTCGGCCCGCACGACCCGCCACCAGGGCACCGCGGAGCCGTACAGTGCCATGACACGGCCCACCTGGCGCGGGCCGCCCTCCTCCAGCCACTCGGCGACATCGCCGTAGGTCATCACCCGGCCGGGCGGAATCCGCTCGGCCAGGTCCAGCACCCGCTCCGCGTACTCCGGGTACTCGGGCAGGTCTCCGTCAGACAGCTCCGCGCTCATCCGGCCCATGGTGCCGCAGGACACCGACAGCCGGGTCGGCGAGGGCGCGAGCGGGCCTCCGGAGCCGGACCACGGTCCTCCGGATGCCCGGCGCGCACCCTGATGCCCGCCCGGTCAGCCGGTCCGTGCCACCATCTTCCGGGCGGTGACTGGTGATACGAGAACAAGAAGAGATCCAAGAAGAGATCCGTAAAGAGTCGCGAGAAGACGCGTCGGACGGCACACCGAGGGAGCAGGGCGTGAGCGCGCAGGGCCCCGACGAGGGGTTCGTCGACCCGCTTGAGGGTGACGAGCCGCTGCTCGCCGCGCGCGTCCACCGCCCCTCGGACCTGGTGCGGCTGCTGGTCGGCATGCTCGGGATCGTCGTGGTGCTGGCGATCGCCGCCTTCGCGCACGGCACGACCGTGGGCCTGGAGTCGGACATCCGCGAGGGCACCGGCCAGGCGCCCGACCTGCTGATCAAGATCGCGGGGCTGGTGTCCAGCATCGCGGTGCTGCTGGTGCCGGTGGCCTTCGCCATCGAGCGGCTGATCAAGCGCGACGGGCTGCGGATCGCCGACGGCGTGCTCGCGGCCGTGCTCGCGCACGGCGTCACGCTGGCCACCGACCTGTGGGTGGCGCAGGCCGCGTCCGACACCATCAAGGACGCGCTCACGATGCCGCAGGGCGCCGGCGGGACCTTCACCGACCCCGTGCACGGCTACCTCGCGCCGGTCATCGCCTACATGACGGCCGTCGGGATGACCCGGCGGCCGCGCTGGCGCGTGGCGCTGTGGGTGGTGCTGCTGCTCGACGCGCTGGCGATGCTGGTCGGCGGGTACACCACCCCCTTCTCGATCATCCTGACCGTGCTGATCGGCTGGACCGTGGCGTACGGCACGCTCTACGCCGTCGGCTCGCCGAACGTCCGCCCCACCGGCCAGACGCTCCTCGCCGGACTGCGCCGCGTCGGCTTCCAGCCGGTGCGCGCCATGCGGGCGGAGGAGGAGCCGGAGCTCCCGGAGCACAACGACCGGGGCCGGCGGTACCTCGTCACGCTGGAGGACGGCGGGCCGCTCGACGTGACCGTCGTGGACCGCGAGCAGCAGGCTCAGGGCTTCTTCTACCGGGTCTGGCGGCGGCTGACGCTCCGCGGGATCACCACCCGCCGCAGCCTCCAGTCGCTGCGGCAGGCGCTGGAGCAGGAGGCGCTGCTGGCGTACGCGGCCATCGCGGCCGGGGCGAACGCGCCCAAGCTCATCGCCACCTCCGAGCTGGGTCCCGACGCGGTCATGCTCGTGTACGAGCACATCGGCGGCCGGTCGCTGGACGCGCTGCCGGACGAGGAGATCTCGGACGAGCTGATCCGCAACGCCTGGCAGCAGGTGCGCGCGCTCCAGTCGCGCCGCATCGCGCACCGCAGACTGGCGGGCGACGCGCTGCTGGTGGATCGTTCCGGCAGCATCGTGCTGACCGACCTGCGCGGCGGTGAGATCGCGGCGGGCGACCTGGTGCTGCGGATGGACATCGCGCAGCTGCTGACCACGCTCGGCCTGCGCGTCGGGGCGGAGCGCTCGGTGGCGGCCGCGGTGGCGGTGCTCGGCGGCGACGCGGTGGCCGACTGTCTGCCGCTGCTCCAGCCGATCGCCCTGACCCGCTCGACGCGGGCGACGCTGCGGCGGCTGGGCCGGGAGCGGGCGCAGCGCGAGCGCGAGGCGGTGCTGGCGGCCTCGAAGGCGGCCAAGGAGGCCAAGGAGCGCGAGCACGAGGCGGCGAAGGCCGGGGCCGGGGACCGGGTGGAGGCCGCCGCCGGCGCCGGCGGGGAGCGGAGCAAGGTCGGTGCGAAGGTCTCCGCGGCCAAGGCCGACAAGGCCGAGAAGAAGGCCGAGAAGCGCGCGCTGGACGTGGCGCTGGACGAGGCCCGCGAGGAGGACCTGCTCAGCCAGATCCGCGGGCAGGTGCTGCTGATCCGTCCGCAGGCGCCGGTGGAGCCGGCCCGGCTGGAGCGGATCAGGCCGCGCACGCTGGTGAGCTTCATCGCGGGCGCGTTCGCCGCGTACTTCCTGCTCTCGCAGCTGACGCACATCAACCCGGCCAAGACCGTGGCGGACGCGCAGTGGGGCTGGGTGGCGGTGGCGCTGGCGTTCTCCGCGCTCAGCTATCTGGCGGCGGCGATGAGCCTGCTGGGCTTCGTGCCCGAGCGGGTGCCGTTCCTGAAGACCGTGCTCGCGCAGGTGGCGGGGTCGTTCGTGAAGCTGGTGGCGCCCGCGGCCGTGGGCGGCGTGGCCCTGAACACGCGCTTCCTCCAGCGGTCCGGCGTGCGGCCGGGCCTGGCGGTGGCGAGCGTGGGCGCGTCGCAGTTGTTCGGTCTGGGCAGCCACATCCTGCTGCTGCTGGCCTTCGGCTACCTGACCGGCACCGAGAAGACCCCGGAGATGACTCCGTCCCGCACCGTGATCGCCGGCCTGCTGACGGTCGCGGTGCTGGTGCTGGTGGTCACGGCGGTGCCGTTCCTGCGGAAGTTCGTGGTGACGCGGGTACGGGCGCTGTTCGCGGGCGTGGTCCCGCGCATGCTGGACGTGCTCCAGCGGCCGCAGAAGCTCTTCACCGGCATCGGCGGCATGCTGCTGCTGACCGGCTGCTTCGTGATGTGCCTGGACGCCTCGCTGCGGGCGTTCGGGGGCGCGGAGTCGGTCAGCTACGCGAGCATCGCGGTGGTCTTCCTGGCCGGCAACGCGCTGGGCTCGGCCGCCCCGACCCCGGGCGGCCTGGGCGCGGTGGAGACGACCCTGACCCTCGGGCTGGTCGCGGTGGGCGTGGACAAGGAGATCGCCCTCTCCTCGGTCCTGCTGTTCCGCCTGATGACCTTCTGGCTGCCGGTGCTGCCGGGGTGGCTGTCGTTCAACTACCTGACGCGTAAAGAGGCCCTCTAGCCACCGGGGGCGGGTGCCGTGCCGGTTCGAGTGGAAGCCCTGCCGGTTCCGCTGGGCCGCCGGGGCTTCGGGTGACGGTCGCCGGAGCTTCGGGTGGTGGGTCGTGTGGTGTGTGGGTCCCCTCGGTGCTTGACGGGGCATGGCCTGCAGGCCTCCCCCAGCTACCGCTGGGAGGTACCCCCAGCGGCAGGCCCACACCTGGGGCAAGGGCTTCGCCCTGGCCTTCGGCCACCCCAGGCCCGGGCCTGCCTCCGGACCAGCCTGCCACGACGCCTCAAGCACCTCCCCCACACACCACACGACCCACCAGGCCCTGCCAAGGAAGCGGCGGGCGGGAGTGGAGTGCCCCGGGCCGGTGCAGGGGTGGCAGGCCAGGCGGCGGTTGCCGGGGGGGCCGGGCGTGGCCTCAGAAGATCAGGAGCAGGGTGGCCAGGAGGGCCAGGGACGCGGCCAGTTCCAGGGCGCCGACCAGGGGGACCTTGATCCGGTGACCCGGCAGAGCCGCCGCTCGGGCCAGGTAGAGGGCGAAGGGCAGGGCCAGCCAGGGCGAGAGGCAGGCCGCGGCGGCCAGGGCGACAGCGTGGTACACGACCGAGGCGCGGTGGTACGTACGGGAGTTCCGCTCCCGGATCATCGTCTTCACGTACGGCACCGTGCCCGCGAAGTACAGCAGGCAGGCCAGTGCCGCCCGCCACCCGTCGGGCGCCACGGCACCCCCGCCCAGCCGCAGCGCGACCAGCAGCATCCCGCAGGCCGGCACCACCGCGGCCAGGCCGTTTACCAGGGCCCGCTCCCGGTTCCGCCAGGCGTGGTACGTGTTCACCGCGACGAACGGCGCCGCGGCGAGGGCGGCTGCGAGGAGCCACGGGTACGCCACCGCGAGCGGCACCGCGCAGACCGCGAAGGCGCCGCCGAAGACCAGGCCCGGCAGGGCGTGCCGGCCGGCGGCCCGGGGGTTGCGGGAGTTCCGGCGCAGCCGCAGCCACTGCTGGCCGTGGTACACGGCGACGTACCCCAGCAGCCAGGCGGCGAACAGCGCGAGGTGCGCAGGGCCGGGGTGCGGGGAGAGGAACGTGCCCGCCGCGAAGGGCACGGCGAGCATCGCCCAGGCCCCGTGCTGGTCCGGCAGCCACCGCCGCTTCCCACCGCCACGCCCCGCCACCACCGCACGCCCTTTCCGGCAATCGTCCCGAATTGGAATTCCAGCGCGTAATTTCCGCGCCCGACCCGCGAGTTGGGTCCAACCCAGCATGCACCCCTGCGGTCCTCCGAATTCCGGAAAGAGGTCACCACCCATCGGGACCTTCGTCCCCGGGGTGGCCCGATTTCTGCGGCGTAACGTCGAAAAGGGCCGTTTCCTCGGCCTCACCGGGCACCGCCCGGGCATCGCTGGAGGACCGTGTGTTGCAGGAGAACCAGGGGCATCAGGGCGGGCATCAGGGCGCCGCGGAATCGCTGATCAGGGCGGGCAGTTTCTTTTCCCGCGCCGAGATCTCCGACGACCTCCGCACCGTCCACAAGACGGGTGGCAGGGCCGCCGAGGCCTTCTACCGGGACCGCTGGAGCCACGACAAGGTCGTGTATTCCACGCACGGGGTGAACTGCACGGGTTCCTGCCGGTGGAAGGTGTACGTCAAGGACGGGATCATCACCTGGGAGACCCAGGCCACCGACTACCCGTCCGTGGGCCCGGACCGCCCGGAGTACGAGCCGCGCGGCTGCCCCCGCGGCGCTTCCTTCTCCTGGTACTCCTACTCCCCGACGCGCGTGCGCTACCCGTACGTGCGGGGCGTCCTGCTGGAGATGTACCGCGAGGCGAAGGCGCGCCTGGAGGACCCCGTGCTGGCCTGGGCCGACATCCAGGCCGACCCCGAGCGGCGCCGCAGGTACCAGCAGGCGCGCGGCAAGGGCGGCCTGGTACGGGCGAACTGGGACGAGGCCGTCGAGATCATCTCGGCCGCGCACGTCCACACCATCAAGGAGCACGGCCCCGACCGCGTCGCCGGCTTCTCCCCGATCCCCGCCATGTCGATGGCCTCGCACGCCGCCGGCGCCCGCTTCCACTCGCTCATCGGCGCGCCGATGCTGAGCTTCTACGACTGGTACGCGGACCTGCCGGTCGCCTCCCCGCAGGTGTTCGGCGACCAGACCGACGTACCCGAGTCCGGCGACTGGTGGGACGCGGCCTACCTGATGATGTGGGGCTCCAACGTCCCCGTCACCCGCACCCCCGACGCCCACTGGATGGCCGAGGCCCGCTACCGCGGCCAGAAGGTCGTCACCGTCTCCCCCGACTACGCGGACAACACCAAGTTCGCCGACGAGTGGATGCACCCGCACCCGGGCACCGACGGGGCGCTCGCGATGGCGATGGGGCACGTCATCCTCAAGGAGTTCTTCGTCGACCGGCAGACGCCGTTCTTCACCGACTACGTGCGGAAGTACACCGACCTGCCGTTCCTCGTCTCGCTCCGGGAGACCGAACACGGCCTGGTCCCGGGCAAGTTCGTCACCGCCGCCGACCTCGGGCACGAGACCGGCAACGCGCAGTGGAAGACGGTGCTCGTCGACGACGTCACGGGCGAGCCGGTCGTGCCGAACGGCACCCTCGGCCACCGCTGGGGCAAGAGCGAGGAACCCGAGTGGAACCTCGACCTCGGCGACACCGTCCCCCGCCTGAGCCTGATCGGCGAGAACGGCACCGCCGAGGTCGTCCTCCCCCGCTTCGAGGACGACGCGGCCGGCACCGTCGTCCGCGGCGTCCCCGTGCGCCGCCTGGCCGGCCGCCTGGTCACCACCGTGTACGACCTGATGCTCGCCCAGTACGGCGTAGCCCGCCCGGGCCTGCCGGGCGACTGGCCGGCCTCGTACGAGGACGCGAGCGCGCCCGGCACCCCCGCCTGGCAGGAGACGCTGACCTCGGTCCCGGCGGCCCAGGCGGCCCGGGTGGCCCGGGAGTTCGCGGAGACGGCCGAGCAGTCCCAGGGCCGCTGCATGATCCTGATGGGCGCCGGCACCAACCACTGGTTCCACTCCGAGACCATCTACCGCGCCTTCCTCGCCCTGCTCACCCTGACCGGCTGCCAGGGCCGCAACGGCGGAGGCTGGGGCCACTACGTGGGCCAGGAGAAGTGCCGCCCGGTCACCGGCTGGGCCAGCCTCGCCGCCGCCTCCGACTGGTCGCGCCCCCCGCGGCAGATGATCGGCGCCGCCTGGTTCTACCTGCACACCGACCAGTGGCGGTACGACACCCTGCCCGCCGAGGCCCTGGCCTCACCGCTGGGCGACGGCCGCTTCGCGGGGATGACCGGTGCGGACTGCCTGGCCGCCTCGGCCCGCATGGGCTGGATGCCCTCGTACCCGACCTTCGACCGCAACCCGCTGGAGCTGGGCGCCTCACCGGACCCCGTGGCCGACACGGTGCGGGAGCTGGAGGAGGGCACCCTCGGCTTCGCCGGCGAGGACCCGGACGCCCCGCGCAACTGGCCGCGCGTGCTCAACGTGTGGCGGGCCAACCTGCTCGGCTCCAGCTCCAAGGGCAACGAGTACTTCCTCAAGCACCTGCTGGGCACCCACTCCAACCTCCCCGAGGACGGGCCCCGCTGCTCGCCCAGGGACGTGGCCTGGCACGAGGCGGACGTGGAGGGCAAGCTCGACCTGCTGATGACCATGGACTTCCGGATGACGTCCACGACGCTGCTGTCGGACGTGGTCCTCCCGGCGGCCACCTGGTACGAGAAGCACGACCTGTCCTCCACGGACATGCACCCCTTCCTGCACGCCTTCACCCCCGCCGTGGACCCGCCCTGGCAGGCGCGCTCCGACTACGACGCCTTCCTCGGCCTCGCCCGCCGGTTCGGCGAACTGGCCGCCGGGCACCTGGGCGTACGCAAGGACCTGGTCGCCACCGCCCTCCAGCACGACACCCCGGGCGGCGAGATGGCCCAGCCCGGCGGGGTGGCCCTGGACTGGTCGAAGGGCGAGTGCGCGCCCGTACCCGGCCGGACCATGTACAACCTGACGGTCGTCGAGCGGGACTACGGAGCGGTGGGCGAGAAGTTCGCCGCACTCGGCCCCCTGGTCGACACCCTCGGCGTCACCACCAAGGCGATCACCTTCGACGTGGGCGAAGAGGTCGGCTACCTGGGCGCGAAGAACGGCACGGTGCGCGGCGGCGTCGCGGACGGCCGACCGCGCCTGGACACCGCGCAGCGGGCCTGCGAGGCGATCCTCTCCCTCTCGGGCACCAGCAACGGCCGGCTGGCCACGCAGGGCTTCGAGACGCTGGAGAAGAAGGTCGGCACGCACATGGCCCACCTGGCCGCGGAGGCCGAGGGCAAGCGCATCACCTTCGCCGACACCCAGGCCCGTCCGGTCCCGGTGATCACCTCGCCGGAGTGGTCGGGCTCGGAGTCCGGCGGCCGCCGGTACACGGCCTTCACGGTCAACACCGAGCACCTCAAGCCCTGGCACACCCTCACCGGCCGCCAGCACTTCTTCCTGGACCACGACTGGCTGCACGAGGTGGGCGAGTCGCTGCCGGTGTACAAGCCGCCGCTGAACATGCACCGGCTGTACGGCGAGCCCGAACTCGGGCAGGTCGACGAGAAGACGGTCGCCGTCCGCTACCTGACCCCGCACAACAAGTGGGCCATCCACAGCCAGTACCAGGACAACCTCTACATGATGACCCTGGGCCGCGGCGGGCAGACGGTGTGGATGTCCCCGCAGGACGCCGAGGCCATCGGGGTGCGGGACAACGACTGGATCGAGGCGGTCAACCGCAACGGTGTGGTCACCGCCCGGGCGATCGTCTCCCACAAGATGCCGCCCGGCACGGTCTACATGAACCACGCGCAGGAGCGCACGGTCGGCGTCCCGAAGACCGAGAAGACCGGCCGCCGCGGCGGCATCCACAACTCCCTCACCCGCGTGATGCTCAAGCCCACGCACCTCGTGGGCGGTTACGCCCAGCTGACCTGGGCCTTCAACTACCTCGGCCCGACCGGCAACCAGCGCGACGAGGTGACGGTCATCCGCCGCCGCTCGCAGAAGGTGGAGTTCTGATCCTGATGCGCGTCATGGCACAGATCGCGATGGTCATGAACCTCGACAAGTGCATCGGCTGCCACACCTGCTCGGTCACCTGCAAGCAGGCGTGGACCAACCGGCAGGGCACCGAGTACGTCTGGTTCAACAACGTCGAGACCCTCCCCGGCCAGGGCTACCCCCGCCGGTGGGAGGACCAGGAGCGCTGGAAGGGCGGCTGGGAGCGCACCCGGTCGGGCAGGCTGCGACTGAGAGCGGGCGGCCGCCTCGCCAAGCTGGGCAAGATCTTCGCCAATCCGGACCTGCCGGAGATCGGCGACTACTACCAGCCCTGGACGTACGAGTACAAGAACCTCACCGAGGCCCCGGCCGGCGACGACCTGCCGGTGGCCCGCCCGGTGTCGCAGGTCACCGGCGAGCCGCTCGACACCATCGAGTGGGGACCGAACTGGGACGACAACCTCGGCGGGGGCCCGGAACACGCCCCGAGGGACCCGGTCGTGGAGAAGCTCCGCGGCGAGGTGGGCGAGAAGATCCGCTTCGAGTTCGAGCAGAGCTTCATGTTCTACCTGCCGCGGATCTGCGAGCACTGCCTGAACCCGGCGTGCGTCTCCTCCTGCCCGTCGGGCGCGATGTACAAGCGCGAGGAGGACGGCATCGTCCTGGTCGACCAGGACCGCTGCCGCGGCTGGCGGATGTGCGTCACCGGCTGCCCGTACAAGAAGGTCTACTTCAACCACGCCACCGGCAAGGCCGAGAAGTGCACCTTCTGCTTCCCGCGCATCGAGGTCGGCATGCCGACCGTCTGCTCCGAGACCTGCGTCGGCCGGATGCGCTACCTCGGCGTGATGCTCTACGACGCCGACAAGGTCGCCGAGGCCGCGGCCGTGGAGGACGAGCACGACCTCTACCCGGCCCAGGTCGAGTGCTTCCTCGACCCGCACGACCCCGCCGTGGCCGAGGCCGCCCGGGCCGCCGGGCTCACCGAGGAGTGGCTCGACGCCGCCCGCCGCTCGCCCGTGTACGACCTGATCGCGACCTACCAGGTGGCGCTGCCCCTGCACCCGGAGTACCGGACCATGCCGATGGTCTGGTACGTGCCCCCGCTCTCCCCGGTCGTCGAGGCGGTGGCCGCCACCGGCCGCGACGGCGAGGACGCGGGGAACCTCTTCGGCGCGATCGACGCCCTGCGCATCCCCGTGGAGTACCTGGCGGAGGTGCTGACCGCGGGCGACACCCACCCGGTCGAGGCCGTGCTGCGCCGGATGGCCGCGATGCGCGCGTACATGCGGCGGATCAACCTCGGCGAGGAGCGGGACGAGACCGTCGCGAAGGCGGTGGGCCTGACCGGGGCCGAGATGGAGGACATGTTCCGGCTGCTGGCCGTCGCCAAGCAGGAGGACCGGTTCGTGGTCCCGACCGCAGCCCGCCCCGACGCCGACGCGCTCGCCGGCGCCCATCCCCTGGAGGCCGGGTGTCCCGTCGGGGAGTCCGGCACTCCACGTGTGATGCTCAACCTCAGCCCCACCCGGAGGCGTTGATGTCCACCCCGTCCTCGGAGACCCTGACCCCCGATGCGCTCGTACGACTCGTCGCCGGCCACTGCCTGCGGTATCCCGACTCCGACCTGTACGGCGCGTTCCCCGCGCTCCGTGCGGCCCTCGCCGGGGCGCCCGCCGAACCGGCCCGGCTGATCGGCGCGTTCCTCGACCACGCGGAGGCCACCGAGCCGCTGCGGATGTGCGCGGAGTACACCTCGACCTTCGACACCCGCAACCGCCGCTGCCTCTACCTGACCTGGTGGAGCGACGGAGACACCCGGCGGCGCGGGCTGTCGCTGGTGCGGATCAAGCGGACCTACCGCGACCACGGGCTGGAGTTCACGGGCGAGGAGCTGCCCGACTTCCTGCCGGTGGCCCTGGAGTTCGCCGCCCGGCGCCCGGAGGCGGGCACCGCGCTGCTCCAGGAGCACCGGGCCGGCCTGGAGCTGCTGCGCCTGGCGCTGTCCGCCGCGGACACCCCGTACACCCGGCTGCTCGAAGCGGTCTGCGCCACCCTGCCCGGCCCCTCCCCCGAGACCAGGGCCGAGGCGAAGGCCCTGGCGAGGAACGGGCCGCCGCAGGAGCTGGTGGGCGCGGGGACGCCGCTGGAGCCGTTCGGGCCCGGCATCGACCGGCCCTTCGACGCGCCCCTGGACCTGCCGTGGCCCGTCTCCGCCATGCCCGCCGCTCCGGAGAGGACGAGCGCATGACCGACCTGCTGCTGTGGGGCGTGCTCCCGTACGTCTCCGTCGCGCTGCTGATCGCGGGTACGGTCTGGCGCGCCCGCTACGACCAGTTCGGCTGGACCACCCACTCGTCGCAGCTGCACGAGTCCCGGCTGCTGCGGATCGGCTCGCCGCTGTTCCACTTCGGCATGCTGTTCGTGGTGCTCGGGCACGTGGTGGGCCTGCTGATCCCCCAGAGCTGGACGGACGCGGTGGGGCTGAGCGACCACGCGTACCACCTGCTGGCGATATCCACCGGCACGGTCGCGGGCGTGGCCGCCGCCGCGGGCATCGGGATCCTGGTCTTCCGGCGGTTCCGGGTGCCGGCCGTGCGCCGGGCCACGCTGAAGAGCGACCACCTGATGTACACGTTCCTGCTCGGGGCGATGGTGCTCGGCCTGACGGCCACCGTGCTCAACTCCACCGGCGCGACGGACGGGTACAACTACCGGGAGGGCATCTCCCCCTGGTTCCGCAGCCTGTTCGCCTTCCAGCCGGACCACCACCTGATGGCGGGTGCACCGCTGGCCTTCAAGCTGCACATCCTGTTCGGCTTCACGCTGTTCGCGCTGATCCCGTACTCGCGGCTGGTGCACATGTTCAGCGTCCCGGTGAAGTACCTGTTCCGGCCGTACGTCGTCTACCGCCGCCGGAAGCCCGGGCAGCCGGCGAACCGCGAGGCCAGGCGGGGCTGGGAGCGGGTCTCGTGACCCGGAACGCGCGGCGGATCGTGCGGCGGCCCCGGCACGCCGTCGCCGAGCGCCCCTTCATCGTGATCTGGGAGGCCACCCGGGGCCTGCCCGCTGGCCTGCCTGCACTGCCGGGCCGAGGCGCAGACCCGGCGCGACCCGCGGGAACGGGACGGGGCGGCCGCCCGCCGGGCGGTGGCGGGCGTACGGGTTCTCCCGGGACGTCCTGGCGGAGGACCTTCCCCCAGCTACCGCCGGGGGTGCCCCCAGCGCGTACCGGCCGGGCAGCTTCCCGTACCAGGAGGAACTGGCCGAAAGCATGAGCAATCAGGGCACCCTCCGCCCGTAGGGTCGCAGGGGGGAACACACCAGGAGCAGAGCATGCGTTCAGTGATCGTCGTCGGTGGTGGAATCAGCGGTCTGGCCGCGGCCTGGCAGCTGCGCGGGCAGGCGGACGTGACCGTCCTGGAGAGCGCCTCCAGGGTGGGCGGAAAGCTGCGCACCGGCACGATCGCGGGCATCGCGGTCGACGAGGGCGCCGAGTCCCTGATGGCGCTGCGGCCGGAGGCCGTCGAACTGGCGGCGGCGGTGGGCCTGGGCGACGCCTTGTGCGACCCCGCCCAGGCACCGACCACGATCTGGACCCACGGAGCGCTGCGCCCGCTGCCCGCCGGGCACGTGATGGGCGTACCGACCGACCCCGAGGCCCTGGCCGCCACCGGGCTGCTCTCCCCGGAGGGCGTGGCCCGGGCCGCGGCCGAGGAGACCCTGCCGGCCGGGCCGCTGACGGAGGACGTCTCGGTGGCCCACCACCTCGCCGCACGCTTCGGCCGGGAGGTGGTGGACCGGATGGTCGAGCCCCTGCTGGGCGGGGTGTACGCGGGCCGTGCCGACCGGCTCTCGCTGCGGGCCGCCATGCCACGCGTGGCCGCCCTCGCGGAGCAGGGCGAGGCGCTGGTGCCGGCCCTGCGCCGGATGCGGGCCGCGGGCGCGCCGCGCTCGGCCCCGGTCGCCGTCCAGGGCGTGGCCGGCGGCACCGGGCGCTTCCCGGCGGCGGTCGCGGCGGCCTGCGGGGCGCGGATCCTCACCGGTACGACGGCCCGCTCGCTCGCCCTGACACCGGCGGGGCGGTGGCGCGTCCAGGCGGTCACCGACGACGGCCCGCTGACGATGGAGGCGGACGGCATCGTGCTGGCCCTGCCGGCGTTCGCCGCGGCCGAGCTCCTGCGCCCGCACTCGCCACAGGCCGAGGCGGAGCTCTCCGCGATCCCGCACGCCTCGACCGCCGTCATCACCATGGCCTTCTCCCGGGCCCAGGCGCACTTCCTGCCGACGGGCAACGGCTTCCTGGTGCCGCCCGTGGACGGCCGCACCCTCAAGGCCGCCTCGTTCCTCTCCAACAAGTGGGCGTGGCTGGCCCGGGCGGCGCCGGACGTGTTCGTGCTGCGCGCCTCCGTCGGCCGGATCGGCGAGGAGGGGCTGTTCGACCTCCCGGACCGGGTGCTGGTGCGGCGGGCGATCGCGGAGCTGCACCGGGCGGTGGGCCCGACGGGCGAGCCGGTGGCCACCCGCGTCACGCGTTGGGACCGGGGCCTGCCCCAGTACGGCGTCGGCCACCGGGAACGCGTGGCCCGCATCCGCGAGGCCGCCGGCAAGCTGCCCGCGCTGACCCTCTCCGGCGCCGCGTACGAGGGCGTGGGCGTGGCAGCCTGCGTGGCGACGGGCCGCCAGGCCGCCCGCGACCTCCTGAACACCGCCTGAACACCGCCGGACCACCGTCCGCCCACCGGCCCCGCGGCCGGGGCGCCGGCACCCGGGGCGCCCGGGCCGGGGGCACTCGCATGGGTCACTCGTCGGGCGGAGCGGGCGGGGGGCGCGCAGGATGTGGCTTATGCCGACTTCCGCCCGCCTTCGCACCGCCGCGATCGCCGCCGCCGCGGCACTCCTGCCACTGGCCGGCTGCTCCGACGACAGTGGTGGCGCCAAGGACCTGAAGTGGGAGAGCTGTCCCGCCCCCTCCCCCGCAGAGGGCGGCGGTGAGGCACCGGGCAAGGACTGGGAGTGCTCGGCGCTCGACGTGCCGCTGGACTACGACGACCCGGACGGCGAGACCATCGAGCTGGCCGTCATCCGCTCCAAGGCCACCAACCCCTCCAAGCGGATCGGCTCCCTGGTCTTCAACTTCGGCGGGCCCGGCGGTTCGGGCGTGGCCGTCCTGCCCGGCGCGGCCAAGGACTTCCAGCGCCTGCGGGAGCGGTACGACCTGGTGAGCTTCGACCCGCGCGGCGTCGGCCGGAGCGCGGCGGTGCGCTGCGAGGACGACCGGCAACTGGACGAGTACTACGCCTCGGACGCCACCCCGGTGGGCCCGGCCGCCGAGCAGCAGTTCGTCGACGGCATCAAGACGTACGCGAACGCCTGCGAGCGCAACTCCGGCAGCGTCCTGCCGCACGTGGGGACCCTCGACGCGGCGCGTGACATGGACCGGCTGCGGGCGGCCCTCGGCGACGACAAGCTGCACTACTTCGGCATCTCGTACGGGACCGAGCTGGGCGGGGTGTACGCCCACCTGTTCCCGGAGAAAATCGGGCGGGCGGTGTTCGACGCGGTCGTCGACCCGACCAAGGACGCGGAGCAGAGCTCGCTCGGGCAGGCCAAGGGCTTCCAGCTGGCCCTCGACAACTTCGCCCAGGACTGCGTGGACCGGGGCGACGAGTGCCGGCTCCAGGGCAGCACCGCCAAGGAGATCGAGGACAACATCGTCAAGCTCCAGCAGTCCCTGGCCGTCAAACCCATCCCCGGCATCGGCGACCGGCAGCTGACCGAGACGCAGGCGACCGGCGGCATCGCCCAGGCCCTCTACTCGAAGGAGTACTGGCCGCTGCTCGAACAAGGCCTCGACGAGGCGGAGGGCGGGCAGGGACAGCTGCTCCTGGCCCTCTCCGACGCGATGAACGGCCGCAACCAGGACGGCACCTACAGCAACATCGGCGCGGCCAACACGGCCATCAACTGCGCCGATTCCAAGGACCGGTACACGATCGAGCAGACCAGGGCGAAGCTGCCCGAGTTCCACGCGGCCTCCGCCGTGTTCGGCGACTACCTGGGCTGGGCCATGATGGCCTGCAGCTCCTGGCCGGTCGCCGGAGCCTGGCAGACGCCCGACGTGAGCGCCCCCGGCTCCGCCCCGATCCTGGTCATCGGCAACACCGGCGACCCGGCGACACCGTACGAGGGCGCCCGGCGGATGGCGCAGGAGCTCGGGCCGGGCGTGGGCGTGGAGCTGACGTACGACGGCGAGGGGCACGGCGCCTACAACAGCGGCGACCGCTGTGTGCAGGGGGCCGTGGACCGCTACCTGCTGAACGGGAAGGTCCCGAAGTCGAACACCACCTGCCCGGCCGCCTGACCTCGCGGCGAGACGCGGAGGGGCCCGTACCGCTGCGCACAGCGGTACGGGCCCCTCCGTGAGAGCCGCCGTCACCGGGCCCGGTCAGTGAGCCCGGCCGGCAGACCCGGTCAGTAGATCGGCTTCTCCGGCTCGATCTGGTTGACCCAGCCGATCACGCCGCCGCCGACGTGCACCGCGTCCCCGAAGCCCGCGGACTTCAGCACCGCGAGGACCTCCGCACTGCGGACACCCGTCTTGCAGTGCAGGACGATCTTCCGATCCTGCGGCAGGTCCTGGAGGGCGTTGCCCATCAGGAACTCGCCCTTGGGGATCAGCTTCGCGCCCGGGATCGAGACGATCTCGTACTCGTTCTGCTCGCGGACGTCGATGATCTCGATCTTCTCTTCCGCGTCGATCCACTCCTTGAGCTGCTTGGGAGTGATCGTGGAGCCGAGCGCCGCCTCCTGGGCCTCCTCGGACACGACGCCGCAGAAGGCCTCGTAGTCGATGAGCTCGGTGACGGTCGCGTTCGGGCCGCAGACCGCGCAGTCGGGGTCCTTGCGGACCTTGACCTGGCGGTACTGCATCTCCAGGGCGTCGTAGATCATCAGGCGGCCGACGAGGGGCTCGCCCGTGCCCGTCAGGACCTTGATCGCCTCGGTGACCTGGATGGAGCCGATGGACGCGCAGAGCACGCCCAGCACGCCGCCCTCGGCGCAGGAGGGGACCATGCCCGGCGGCGGGGGCTCCGGGTAGAGGCAGCGGTAGCAGGGGCCGTGCTCGGACCAGAACACCGAGGCCTGGCCGTCGAAGCGGTAGATGGAGCCCCAGACGTACGGCTTGTTCAGCAGCACGCACGCGTCGTTGACGAGGTAGCGCGTGGCGAAGTTGTCCGTGCCGTCGACGATCAGGTCGTACTGGCTGAAGATGTCCATCACGTTCTCGGCCTCAAGCCGCTCTTCGTGAAGGACCACGTTCACGTACGGGTTGATGCCGAGCACCGAGTCCCGCGCCGACGCGGCCTTGGAACGGCCGATGTCCGCCTGGCTGTGGATGATCTGGCGCTGCAGGTTCGACTCGTCGACCTCGTCGAACTCGACGATGCCCAGCGTGCCGACGCCGGCCGCGGCCAGGTACATGAGTGCGGGCGAGCCGAGGCCCCCCGCACCCACGCAGAGCACCTTGGCGTTCTTCAGGCGCTTCTGGCCGTCCATCCCGACGTCCGGGATGATCAGGTGGCGGGAGTACCGACGGACCTCGTCAACGGTGAGCTCAGCGGCTGGCTCGACCAGGGGTGGCAGCGACACGGGGACTCCGTAGATCGGTAAGTCTGAAACGGTTGTTCTCCCCGTAACACTGCCACGCCCTTCTTCATTCCGAGACACCCTGTCCGATACGCGAGACGATTTCGTCCCAGTACGCGGGCATCGCGGCCCAGGGGTCGGCCGTGCCGTGCCGGTCGGAGCGGTCGGTGAACCAGATCGTGCCGGCCCCCTGCCAGCGCGCGATGCGCATGGCCTCCTCCAGGTGGGTGCGGGGGACGCCGTGCACGAGGTGGCAGAACCGCTCCGGCGGGTACTCGGCCGTCCACTCGGCCACCTGTGACCAGCGGTAGTCCGCCCACCGCCCGGAGAACGTGACCAGCTGGTCCGCGGCCTCCGCGTACCCGGCGTACGGATGGGTGCCGTGCCCGAAGACGATCCGGAGCCCCTCGCCCAGCGTACGGAGGGTCTCCGCGACCCGGCGCACGGCGGGCAGCTCGGCCCGGCCCGCGGGGGTCCGCCCGAGGTAGAACCCGTCGACCTGGTACCAGTCGCGGAAGGCGTGGGCGTCGGAGACCAGCTCCCCGAAGGAGCGCGTCCCGTCCCGCATCGCGAGATGGCCGATCACGGTGCCGCCCGCGTCCCTGAGCCGGGCCACGGCCTCCAGGCAGTGCGGGTCGGGCCGGCTGCCGGGGCCGTCCGAGACGTTGAGGACGGCCCAGTGCAGCGGCGTGCCGGGCCGGCTGAGCTCGGCCCACTCCACGGGGGCCACGAGCGGGTGCGCGTACCCGGGGATGCCGAATCCGAGCCGGCCCGCCCCGGTGGGGGCGAGGCGGGCGCCCGGGGTCGTCAGATGCGACACGCGGCCTCCATCCAGATGTCGGCCAGCGACTCCTCCAGGTTGATCCGGGGGCGCCAGCCGAGGCGGTCGCGGGCGGTGCGCACGTCGGCCTGCTGCCAGGCGCCGCAGCCGTCCGGGTAGGGGAACGAGCCGCTGGGCGGTCCGGCCGCCAGCTGGTCCGCGGAGGACTCCGAGCGCTGGGCGCCGATGGTGGCCAGGCCCATGGGCCTGGCGTGCGGGGGCCCGTCGATCTCGTGCAGCGCGCCGCCGTACCCGGCGACCCGGGCGAGTACGGCGGCCGCGTCGCGGAGCCGGACGGCACGACCGGTGCCGATGTTGACGACCCCCTGCGCGGCGGAGAGGGAGGCGGCGTGGACGGCGCGGGCCACGTCGCGCACGTCGACGAAGTCGCGCTGGACCCCGAGGCCGCCGAGCTTCAGCTCGCCGTCGCCGGACTGCATGGCCCGGCGCATGGCCTCGGCGAGGCGTCCCAGGGGCGAGCCGGCGGGTGTGCCGGGCCCGACGGGCGAGAACACGCGGAGCACGACCGCGTCGAGCCCGGAGCCGAGGACGAGCTCGGTGGCGGCGAGTTTGCTGACCCCGTAGGGGCCGCCGGGTCTGGGGACGGCGTCCTCGGCGGTGGAGGAGCCGGGCTGGCTGGGCCCGTACTCGGCGGCGCAGCCGAGCTGGACGAGCCGGGCGCCGCAGCCGCTGCGGCGCAGCGACTCGCAGATGGTGGCGACGGCCACGGTGTTGTGGCGGGTCAGCTCGCGGGCCCCGCCGCGCGTGGTGCCGGCGCAGTTGATCACGACGCCGGGGTGGACGGCGTCGAGGAACCGGGTGAGCGCGCCGGGGCTGCCCGTGGCGAGGTCGAACCGTACGTCGGCGTCGTCGCCGCGGCCGAGCGCGGTGAGCTGGACGGCGGGGTCGGCGAGCAGCCGGTCGGCCACGTAGCGGCCGAGGTATCCGTTGGCTCCGATCAGCAGCACCCTCATCGCGCGCCTCCTGTGTGCCGACGGGGCGTGGCGGGTGATTGGGGGGTCATCTCTCGTTCTCCTTCGGGGGTGTTGCGGTGGATTCGTGCGGGGTGGAGCGGCGGCGTCGGCTCCGCCGCTCCCTGCGGGGTGCTCCGTCGGCCGCGCCCCACGAGGGGTGCGGTGCCGCCGCTGCCGCCCCGCGGACGTCTGCGGGTACCGCGCGGCCGGGACGGGCGGGGTGGTGCGGGTCTGCTTGCGGGCCCGCGCCGGACCGGCCCGGCAGCCCTCCCGGCCGTGGCGGGCGGCGGGCAGCGGCGCTGCCGGTGCGCTGCCGTACGGGGCTGCTCGTCCGCGGGCGGTACGGGTGCCCGGCGCCGGGCGTCCCGGTGCCCGGGGCCGGTACGTAGGCCGGCCCGGGGCGGGCCGTCCGCGCACCCGGCGCTCCGGCCCGGAGGGGCGCGGTGGCCGGGACGGGGGACGGGGGACGCGGCGGACACCGGGGACGCCTAGCGGAGGGCGTGCGCCGAGGCGCGGGAGAGGGCGGCGGCCGCGTGACCCAGCAGGGCGAGCAGCGCGGCGCCCAGCAGGCCGGTCGTGGCGGCGTACGGAACCGGCTGGCCGAGGGCCGCGGCACCCAGCAGTACCGCCTCGGCGGCACACACGGCACCGAGGGCGTTGCGCGCGGCGGCCGGGGAGCCGTGCACGGCGAGCAGCCGGGCCAGGAACAGCAGCACCCCGAGGCACGTGCCGGCGGCGAGCGCGCCTCCGGTGAGGGCCAGCAGTCCGGCGAGGGCCACGGCGAACACCGCGCACACACCGAGCAGCAGCGGGCGCATCCCGGCGGCGAACTCCTCCAGCAGCCGGCTGACGGCGAGTCTGCGCCGGGCCCGCGTCGCGAACAGCCCGGCACACCAGGTGGCCGGTGCGGCGGCGAGCGCGAGGGCGGTCAGCGTCCCGGCGGCGGCACCGGGCGGCGCGCCCTCCGTACCCACCGCGTCGGCGCAGGCCACCCCGGCCGTCAGTGCGGCGGCCCAGAGCCAGGCGGTGGCTCCGGTCCGGCCGGTGACGCGCAGCGGCCCGGCCCGCAGGCAGCACACCAGGGCGACCAGCGCGAGGGCCCCGCCCGCGGCGACGGCCGCGGTGCCTTCGGCCAGCACCCGGGTGCCCACCGCCAGGGCGCCCGGGAGCAGGGAGAGCCCGTACCCGAGCGCCCGGCGCCCGGCGGTCGGGGCGGCCGGATCCACGGCCGCCGGGCCCGCGTGGGCGGCCGACGGCCCGTCGTGGCCCCGCGCACCCTGGCCCGGGGCGGTCCCCGCGGCGCCCGGGCGGCCCTGCCCGGCCCCGCGTGGCACCCGGGCGTACAGCTCCTCGGCCAGCGAGAACACGTCCCGGTGCCGGAAGCGCGCCGCGGTGCGGTCGGTGACCCCGTGGGCCTCAAGGCCCGCGGCGATCTCCAGCGGATCGACCGCCCGCTCGCACAGCTCCCGGTGACGGTGCAGCAGCACCTTGACGGGGTCGGCCCCGCCGCGCCGTCGCACCGCGGCGCCGGCGCCACGGCCCGACGCCGTCCCCGTCGCCGTGCCCGTCGCCGTCCCCGGGTTGACGCTGCCGTTGACCAGCCCGTTGACCGGACCGTTGACGCCCTGCGCACCGTCCTGCACGGGAATTCCGGGCCGGGTGTCCCGCCCCGTCGCCAGGATCTCCTCGGCCCTCGTCGGGTAGGCCTCCGGACGCTGCCCGCTCATGCCGTCGCCTCCGGGGTGCGGGTCCGGCCCGCCACGCCGGCGGTCCACCGGCCCGGTACGCACGCCTCCGCGGGCAGCCCGAACGGCACTTCCCCGTCGTCCGGGCGGGCCGGTGCGTGCGAGATCAGTTCCAGGTACAGGGCGCGGAAGGCGGCCACGTTCTGCTCCACCGTGAAGAGTTCGAGCGCGCGGGCGCGGGCGGCGGCGCCCAGCCGCGCGGCCCTCTCGGGGTCCCGCAGCAGCGCCAGGCAGGCATCGGCGAGGGCGCGCGGGTTGCGGGGCGGCACGACGAGTCCGGTGCCGCCGATGACCTCGCAGACGGCCCCGGCATCGGTGGACACGGTGGCCCGCCCGCAGAACATCGCCTCGACCAGGCTGATCGGAAAGCCCTCGACCACCGAGGACAGCACCACCACCCGCCCCGAGGCGTAGGCGTCGGCCGGCTGCGGCGCGGCCGGTCCGCCGATCTCCTCGAAGCTGACCGGGCTCTCGCCCACGGTCACCGCGTCGGCGGCCTCGTCCGGGAAGAGCTGGGCGGCCAGCGCGCGGCAGTGCGCGAGATACGAGACGGCCTCGGGCGTGCGCGAGGGGGCCGCGAACAGCCGCAGCCGCGCCTCGGGTTCGGCCTTCCGCACCTCTCCGAAGGCGTGCAGGAGCGCGATCACGTCCTTGGCCGGCTCGACCCGGCCGACCCACACCAGCGTGAGCGGGTCGCCCTGGTCGGCGGCCTCGCCGACGGCGGCGAATCGGTCCGCCTCCATCCCCGGGTACACGGTGCGCACGCGGGCGCGGTCGGCGCCGCACCGCTCCTGCCAGCGCCGGGCGTGCGTGTTGCCGGGGGTGAGCAGGTCGCCGGCCCGGTAGACCTCGGCGGCCAGCCGTCCGTGGAAGGCGGCCAGGAGCGCGCGCACTGCGGCGCTCAGCGGCGCCCCCGCGCGGTCGAGGTAGTGCGCGCGCAGCGGGACGCCGTACTCGGTGACCAGCAGCGGGATGCCGAAGAAGCGTTTGGCCAGGAGTCCGGGCAGGGCGGCGACGCCGCCGGCCGCCGCGTGGCACACGTCGACGCCGCCGAGGTCCTCGTACCAGTCGAGGGAGAGGGGGCGCAGCGCCCGCTCCAGTTCGTCCGCGAAGTCGAGGAGGTCGGAGACCTGGGCCGTCTGGAGGGTGCGGTTCGCCCCGGGGGCCCGGCAGGCGGACTCCAGGGCGCGGACCGCGGTCTCGGAGCGCAGCGCCGCGTGGAGGCCGCCCTCCTCGCGGGCGAGTTCGGCCAGCCCGTACAGGCCCTGGGCGAAGGCTTCCGGGCGTCCGGTGCACACGCCGGCCACGAGGTCCCTGAAGTGCCCGGCGAACCGGCGGCGTTCGCGGCGGCCGTGGCTGCGGCCGTCGTCGTCGGGGGCCCACAGCGGGGCGGTGCGTACGTGCGTGACGTGGGGCGGCAGCGGGACGTGTCCCCCGCGCTCCTGCTCGGCGCTGCGGCTCAGCGCGTAGATCTCGAACTCGTGCTGCGGGAGTCCGCGTACGAGCCGGTCGCACCAGAGTCTCGACTCACCCGTCGCATACGGATAACCACCCTCCGTGAGCAGTCCGATCCGCACGAGTGCACCCCCGATCTCCCGTATGAGGCGGCCGCCTTGGGTCGGGCGACCCGCCGCGGGATGAACTCAAGCGGATGCACCGGTGGGGGGGGGGGGGGGGGGGGGGGGGGGGGGGGGGGGGGGGGGGGGGGGGTGGTTGGGGGGGGGGGGGGGGGGCGGGCGGGGGGGGGGGGGGGAGGGGCGGG
>NZ_JBITRX010000005.1:0-234889 GCF_044540325.1 Streptomyces sp. NPDC086023 | reverse complement strand
CCTCCGCCCCCCGCGCGCCCCCCCCCGCCCCCCGGGCGGGGGGGCGCGGGGGGGGGGGGGGCGGCGCGGGGGGCCCCCCCGGGGGGGCGGGCGGGGGGGGCGCGGGGGGGGGTGGCCCCCCCCGCCACCGGAAGGGGTGAAGTGTCGTAACTTTCGCGCGCGCACCGCGTTCCGGCGCGGTAGAAAGGCCCGCCGGGCCTCCGTTACACCGGTACGGGCACCCGGCGCGCGGTGCGCCGCTCGGCGGCGAGCGCCGGGTCGAGGGCGGGCACGGCGGCCAGCAGCTGCCGGGTGTACGCGTGGGCCGGAGCCCCGTACACCTCCTCGGCCGGGCCCTCCTCCACGACGAGGCCGCCGCGCATCACGGCGACCCGGTCGCTGACCTGCCGGACGACGGCGAGGTCGTGGGCGATGAAGACCAGGGCCAGTCCCAGCTCCCGCTGGAGCTCCGCGAGCAGGGCGGTGACCTGGGCCTGGGTGGTGACGTCGAGCGCCGAGACGGGTTCGTCGCAGACGATCAGCCGGGGCCGGGGGGCGAGGGCGCGGGCGATGCCGACGCGCTGGCGCTGGCCGCCGCTGAACTCGTGCGGGTAGCGGTCGTAGTGGCCGGGGTCGAGGCCGACGCGTTCCAGCAGCCCGGCGACCCGGGCGCGGATCGCCGTCTCGTCCCGCTCCCCCGCGGCGCGCAGCGGGTCGGCGATGGATTCGCCGATGCTGCGGCGGGGGTTGAGGGAGGAGGTGGGGTCCTGGAAGACCATCTGGGCACCGGGGGCGATGCCGGACACGGCGAGGCCGTCGTGGCGTACGGTGCCGGCCGTGGGTTCCAGCAGCCCGACGAGCATCCGGCCCAGGGTGCTCTTGCCGCTGCCGGACTCGCCGACGACGCCGAGGGTCTGCCCGGCGCGCAGGGCGAGCGACACCCCGCCGACCGCGGTGACGCGCCCGCGTCCCCGCCCGAACTCCCGCCGCAGCCCGACGGCCTCGACGACGGGCACGCCGGCCGCGTCCGCGAGCACGCCGAGCCCATCCCCGGGACCGCCGACCGCATCCGCGGGACCGCCGTCCACGGGAGCCCGGGACGCGCCGTCCGCGGACCCCCCGTCACGCGCCGGTGGGACCGGCACCGCGGCCGCCGGCCTCCGCCGCGGCGCGTCCAGCCGCGGTACGGCGCCGAGCAGCGCCCTCGTGTACGGGTGCTCGGGCGCGGCCAGCACGTCCGCGACCGGCCCCCGCTCCACGGCGGCGCCGGACCGCATCACCAGCAGCTCGTCCACGCTCTCGGCGGCGACGCCCACGTCGTGCGTGACCAGCAGCAGCGCCAGCCCGCGCTCCTCCCGCAGCCCGTGCAGCAGGTCCAGGATCTGGGCCTGGACGGTGACGTCAAGGGCGGTGGTGGGCTCGTCGGCGACCAGCAGCCGCGGCTCGCAGGCGAGGGCCATGGCGATCAGGGCGCGCTGGCGCATGCCGCCGCTGAACTCGTGCGGGCGTGACCGGGAGCGGCGGACCGCGTCGGGGATGCCGACCCGGTCGAGCACCTCGACGGCCCGGGCGCGGGCGGCCCGGCGCGAGACGTCGTGGTGGACGCGGTACACCTCGGCGATCTGGTCGCCGACCGCGTAGTACGGGTCGAGGGAGCTGAGCGGGTCCTGGAAGACCATGGCGGCGGTGGAGCCGCGCAGGGCGCGCAGCTCCGCGGGGCCGGCGGCGGCCACGTCGGTGCCGCGGACCCGGACGGTGCCGGTGAGCCGGGCGCCGGTGTCGCGGTGCAGGCCCAGCAGGGCGGCGGCCACGGTGGACTTGCCGCTGCCGGACTCGCCGACGATGCCGAGGGCGCGGCCCGGGGCCAGGGTGAAGGAGAGGCCGTCGACGGCCCGTACGTAGGAGCCGGGCGCCCCGACCGGGAATTCGACGGTGAGGTCCGCGACCTCGACGAGGGGCTGGGTGCGGTGCTCGGTCATGCCAGGGCCACCCTTCGGTCGGCGGCGGCGTAGAGGAGGTCGGCGAGGGCGCCCGCGACGACGACGGCGGTCCCGATGACCAGGACGACGCCGACGACCACGGGCAGGTCCACGACCCGGACGGCGTCGATCAGGGTCTTGCCGAGGCCGGGGATGCCGAACAGGGACTCGGTCAGCACGGCGCCGCCCATCATGGTGCCGAGGTCGATGGCGCTGAGGGCGATGACCGGCGGCACGGCGCCGCGCAGGGCGTGCCGGGCGACGACCGCCCGCTCCCCCACGCCGTAGGCGCGGAAGGTGCGGATGTGGTCCTCGGCGAGGGTCTCCAGGGTGGCGCTGCGGGTGAGCCGGGCGTACTTGGCGCTCTCGAAGAAGCCGAGGGTGACCCAGGGCAGGAGGAGGTTCCAGGCCCACTGCTCGGTGTCCTCGGAGAAGGGCACGTAGGTCGGGAAGGGCAGCCACCGGAGGTACGCGCAGACCAGCATGAGCAGCAGCAGGCCGAGGATGAAGACGGGCGTGCCGGTGCCGGCCAGGGTGACCAGCGTGAGGACGCGCTCGGTGGGGCCGCCGCGGCGCAGCGCGGAGAGCAGTCCGGTGCCGACGCCGGCGACCAGCCAGATGACGAGCGCGCCGAGGGCGAGGGAGAGGGTGGCGGGCAGCCGCTCCAGCAGGAGTCCGGTGACCTGCTGGTCGTTCTGGTACGAGAAGCCGAGGCAGGGCGCGTCGCAGTGCAGCACGCCGGTGCCGGCGGAGTAGTCGCGGCCGGCGACCAGGCCCTGGAGGAAGTGCAGGTACTGGGCGACGACGGACTCGTCCAGGCCGAGCTGTTCGCGCACCTGGGCGATCTGCTGCGGGTTGCAGCGCTCCCCGCAGGCGAGCCGGGCGGGGTCGCCTGGTGCGAGGTAGAAGAGGAAGTACACGGCGACGGAGAGCACGAGCAGCACCAGCACGGCGCCGCCGGCGCGCCTGAGGACGAAGCGGGTCACTTCGCGCCTCCCTTCTTCGTGCCCACCCGCAGCCGGCCGGCCTCACGCGGGTCGAGCGCGGTGCGCACGGCGTCGCCGAGGACGGTGAAGGCGAGCACGGTGACGAACAGCAGACCGGCGGGGAGCAGCACGTAGGCCGGGTCGGCGAGGAACCAGGTCTGGGCGGTGGAGAGCATCTGCCCCCAGGAGGGGGTGGGCGGTGTGACGCCGACCCCGAGGAAGGACAGTGAGGCCTCGGCCACGATGTTCACGGGCAGCAGGATCGCCGCGTACGTGATCACGGGCGCGGCCAGCGAGGGCAGCAGCTCCCGGCGGGCCACCCGGAGTGGGCCGTTGCCCGACAGCCGGGCGGCGGCGACGAAGTCCAGCTCGCGCAGGCTGAGGGTCTGGGCCCGTACGATCCGCGCGGTGCCGCCCCAGCCGAGCAGTCCGATGAGGAGGACCAGCAGCAGCGGGCGCGGGAAGCCGGGCGGCACGACGGCGGTCAGGGCGATGCCGAGGACCAGGGTCGGCAATGCGATCATCACGTCGGTGGCCCAGCTGATGGCGCTGTCGAGGAAGCGGTTGCCGAGCGCGGCGGCGAGGCCGGCGAGGACGCCGACGGTGATGTTGACGACGGTGGCCCCGGCGGCGACGAGCAGGGAGACGCGGGCGCCGTAGGCGAGTCGGGTGAACAGGTCGCGTCCGGTGCCCGGTTCGACGCCGAGCCAGTGATCGGCGCTGATGCCGCCGAAGGAGCCGGTCGGGACGCCTCCGCGGGCCGAGTCCACGAGGTCGTCGTGGTAGGCGTTGGGGTCCTGGCCCGCGAGGTGGGCGAGCAGGGGCGCGGAGAGCGCGACGAGGACGAGCAGGACCAGGACGGCGGCGGCTGCGAGCGCCGCGGGACGGCGGCGCAGCCGGCGCCAGACCTGGCGGGCGGCGCCCGCGCCGGGGGCGGTGCCCCCCGGCGCGGGCGCCAGTGCCTGGTGTACGGAGGTCACTTGACTGCGACCTGCGAGATGTCGAGGACGCCGGTCCAGTCGCTGATCACGACGTTCTTGACGGACTTGCCGACCAGGCGCTTGTAGACGGGGTGGAAGAGCGGGACGTCGAGCGCCTGCTCGCCGATCTTCTTGTCCAGGGCGCCCCAGCGGGCGGCGGCCGCGTCGAGGTCGGTCAGCTTGTTGATCTCGTCGATCTCCTTGTTGACCGCCGGGTCGTTCAGCTGCGCGTGGTTGTAGTTGGAGCCGTTGGTGACGATCTGCCGGCCGTCGAAGATCGGCGCCAGGAACGGGCCGCCGGACGGCCAGTCGGCGCCCCAGCGGGAGAGGAAGAAGCCGGGCGTGTTCTTGGCGTCCCAGCGGCGCTCGTTGAACGCGTTGTTCTCCAGGCCCTCCAGCTTGACCGTGATCCCGGCGGCGGCCAGCGCCTGCTGGACGGCGGTGGCGACCTCGGGGCTGGTCTGGCGGTTCTGCGCGGTGGAGTGCGTCAGGGTGACGGTCAGGCCGTTGGCGAAGCCGGCCTCCTTGAGCAGCTGCTTCGCCTTGGCCGGGTCGCCGGTCGCGCCGGCCGGGAAGTGGTCGTACGGGGTGAACCCGAAGGCCTTCTGCTCCGGCAGGAAGGTGGTGGCGGCCTCGGCGAGGGCGGAGCCGCCGGCGGCGTTGACCACGCTGGTGCGGTTGACGGCGTAGGAGATCGCCTGGCGCACCTTGGGGTTGTCGAAGGGCTTCACCTTCGGGTTGAAGGCGAGGTAGTTGGTGTAGCCGAAGTGGCCGGTGCCGACGCGGCCGGCGAGCTCCTTGTCGGCGGTGACCCGGGCGAGTTCGGCCGGGCCGAGGTTGGTGTCGGTGGTGACGGCCGCGGAGTCGGCGCCCGAGCTGGTGGACAGGCGCTGGTTGATGACGGCGGAGTCGAGGCCGGAGCGGACGTCGATGGTGTCCGGGTAGGCCTTGCGCTCGGCGTCGGTGGCCTCGGACCAGTGCGGGTTGCGCTCCAGGACCAGCCGCTCGCCGTCGTTCTCGTTCTTCACGACCTTGTACGGGCCCGAGGAGACCGGGTGCTCCTCGTACTTGGCGCCGGTGTCCTTGGCCTTGGGCACGGGGGCGAACTGCGTCTGGGTGGCGACGAAGGGGAACTCGCCCTCGGGCTTGCGGAGTTTGAAGACGATCGTCTTCTCGTCCGGGGTGACGATCGAGTCCAGGCCCTTCTTGTCCTTGTAGGGGCCCTGGTACTTCTCGCCGCCGACCAGCCAGTCGCGCAGGTAGGGGGCGCCGCCCGACAGCTCGGCGGCGAAGGACCGCTCGATGCCGTACTTGATGTCGGCGCTGGTGATCGGGGTGCCGTCCTCGTACTTCAGCCCGTCCTTGAGCGTGTACGTCCACTCGGTGGCGTCCGCGTTGGGGCGGCCGGTGTCGGTGGCGAGGTCGGGGACGACCTTGGTGCCCTCGGCGCCGTTCTCGCGGTTGCGGGTGGTGAGGGTGCGGAAGACCAGCGACGGGACGTTGCCGCCGCCCGAGGTGTAGAGGCGGGCGGGGTCGAAGTCGTTCTGCGGATCGGCGTTGAGGACGGTCAGCGTGCCGCCCTTGCGGGGTGCGCCGGCGGCACCGGGCTCCGCGCCGTTCTTCTCCGTACCGTCCTGGGGCCCCGCGCACGCGGCGGCGCCCCCGGCCAGTACGAGGCTGACGGCGGCCGCTGCCATGCGGCGCGATGTGGCGGACTGGAAACGCATCGGAAAAGGGACCTCTCGGCGTGAAGGAATCGGTGGATTCGGGACGCCACGCGAGAGCGACTTGAGCGGAATGGGGGAAACGCCGAGCCGCGCCCACGGGCGTGCGGGGCCCGGGCGCGGCGGAAACGGGAAGCCGTCGGAAGACGGGAGGGGTGTCGACGCGCGCGCTCAGGCTGCGGTCAGCTACAGAAGATGTCGGCCACGCTGTGCGCGGTCACGCCGAGCAGCGCCAGCTCTATGGCGGCGCTCGCGGAGGCGGCGTGGAAGGACGACATGCCGAGAACAATTACCGATCAGCCGATCGATGTCAACGCGATTGTCCGACGATACGCCGGAAATCCAGCGATCCTCTTCTCAACTGCCGGGATAAACCCAGGGATTGGGCTGGCACTTCACGCCGTCGATATCCAGGGATTTCGTCTGCTGCTGCATGATCGGCGCGAGCGAGCCGGGCGTGCGGCAGCTCACGTGGCCGTGCCCGAGCCGGTGGCCGACCTCGTGGTTGATCAGCATCTGGCGGTACGCGAACATCCGCTCCGGCCCGTAGGTGACGGATCCCTGCGCCCAGCGGAACGCGTTGATCATGACGCGTTCGGTGGACGCGGAGTCGCAGGACACGTTGTCGATGGTGGTGTCCAGGCCGGACTTGGCGCACCAGGTTCCGGTGGTGCCGGGGCTGGCGAGGGTGATGACGAACTCGGCCTCGCCGGACGGGACGCGCTCGAAGGTCATCTCGCCGCCGTGGGCCCAGCTGCGCTTGTCGTTGAGCGTGCGCTGGACGGCCTCGGCGAACAGCTGCGCGTCCAGATCGAGGCCCTTCTCGACGTCGACGCGGTAGCGCACCAGGCGGCCCTTGCCGGGGGCCTTGGCGACGCCGGGCACGGTCTCGAACTCGCCCGAGCCCTTGAGCTTGGGGTCGATGGGGTACGGGGCCGCCATCTTCTGCTCGTACGTCGGCTCGGCGGCCGGCGCGGAGGGCTGCTGCTTGGGGGTGGGCCGCTCCTCGGAGCGCGAGGCGGCCGACGCGGCGCCGCCGCGCTGGCCGGTGTCGTCGTCGGCCGAGAGGACGCCGGTGGTGCGGGTCTGGTCGCCGGTGACCTGTCCGGCGACGATCACGGCGAGCAGCACGGTGACCGCGGCCGCGGCGATGCCGGTGTACGTCCGGCCGCGCCCGCCCTTGCGTTCGGCGGGTGCGGCGGCCCTGCGGTGCGAGCCGGTCGCGGGCGTGGCGTCGCCCTCGCGCCGTGGCCGCGGTACGGCGACGCCGCCGGTCTCCGCGACGCGGGGCTGCGGGCCGGTGCCGGTGCCGGTGCCGGGCAGCCCGCCGGTCACGGTGACGCGGGGTACGGCCCCGCTGTCCCGCACGGCGTCGAAGCCGCCGGTGTCCTGACCGGGGCCGCCGACGCGCGGCATCGCGCCGGTGCCCGTGACGCGGGGCAGCGCACCGGTGTCGGCGAGGCGCTGGTACACGCCGGGCCGGGCGAGGCGCGGGATGGCGCCGGTGCCGGTGACGCGCGGGTGCGCGCCGGTGTCGTGGGGGCTCTGGAAGCCGCCGGTGTCGTGGGGCCGTGCGTAGCCGCCGGTGTCCTGGGTGCCGCCGTGGCCGCCGGCGTACGCCGTGTGCGGGTGCGCCCCCGTGTCGTGGGGCAGTGCGAAGCCCCCCGTGTCGTACAGCGCGTCGTACCCGCCGGTCTCGTGCACCACCGGGTACTCACCGGTGTCGGCGATCCGCGGGAAGGCCCCGGTGTCCCCGCCGCCCGGGTGGCCCCCCGGCCGCGGTACGCGCGGGAAGCCCCCGGTGTCCGCGACGCGCGGGTACGCCCCCGTGTCGTGGGCCGGGGCAAACCCGGCGTCCCGGGGCAGTACGAAGCCCGACGTGTCGTACAGCGCGTCGTAGCCGCCCGTGCCGTACGCGCCGGAGTACGCCCCGGCGGGCTCGACGCGCGGGAACGCGCCCGTGTCCTGTACGTACGGGAAGGCGCCGGTGTCGTGCACCGCGCCCTGCCCCCCGGCGGCCCGGGGTACGGCGTGGCCGCCGTGGTCCGGCCCCTGCGGGAAACCACCCGTATCGGCGACGCGCGGTACGCCGTGCCAGTCGCCGTACACCGTGCCGGGCGCGGCGTCGGCCGTCCACGCCCCGGAGCCGGCGGCACCTGCCGCGCCGCCGGCGCCCGTACTGCCGGAGCCCGTGTCCTCCTGGGAGGGAGCGGGAGCGGCCGGGCCCTTCCTGCTATGTCGTCCCACCGGAACCCTCAGCCCCCGCCCGCTTCGGCGGCGGCACGCGTGTCCCGCAGCAGGTCACGGAAGGCCGTGGCGACGACCTCCGGATACTCCATCATCGCGACGTGCCCCGCGTCCGGCAGGGTCAGCAGCCGGGAACCGCGGAAGGCGGCGGCCGCCCTGCGGGCCATCCGGTACGAGACGAGCTGGTCGCGCCCGCCGTACACCAGCAGCGTCGGCGCGAGCACCCGCTCCGCCTGCCGCCACAGGCCGTGCTGGCCGCCCAGCGTGTAGGCGTCGACGATCCCGCGCGAGGACCGCGTCATCGCGTCCCAGAAGTACGGCAGCCTCATGCGCCGCTCCATCTCCTCCACCGCGTTGCGGAACCCCTCGGGGGTGACCCGTGACGGGTCGCCGTAGCACAGGGCGAGGATGCCACGGGTGCGCTCCTCCGCGCTCATCCCCTGCGTGAGGCGGGAGAAGAGGGAGGCCACTCCCGGCACCGCGAGCAGCGCGGTCGGCACCGCCGAGCGCTGCACGCGCAGCTCCGGCAGCGCGGGCGAGATCAGGGTGAGGGTGCGCACCAGGTCCGGGCGCGCCGCGGCCACCCGGGTGGTGACGGCGCCGCCCAGGGAGTTGCCGAAGAGGTGTACGGGACCGCGCCCGGCGGCGTCGAGGTGCCGGATGACCGCGCGGGCCAGTCCGGTGACCGAGTAGTTGCCGTCGTCCGGCGGCGGGGAGTCCCCGAAGCCGGGGAGGTCGACGGCCTCGCCGTCCACCACGTCCTCCAGCAACGGCATCAGTGCCGACCAGTTCTGCGAGGACCCGCCGAGCCCGTGGACGTAAAGGGCGGGCGGAAGGTCGGGGCGGGCCGGCGGACGGAACCGCACGTTCAGCGTCAGCCCGGGGAGCGTCACCCTCCGCAGCTGCTCTCCTTCGGCCACCCGCACGGCGCTCACCTGGGGAGACACCGCGGCGGTGGTGCGGACACCCGGCAGCTCGGTCGAAGACATGGGCCAATGTTACGAGACGATCACGCCGGGACCCGTGTGTTCGCGCTCACAGATCCGCGTAGCGGCGCACCCCCGACTCTCCTAGGCTCGTAACCGACAAGGAAAAATGGAAAATGAGGGGAGCCACATGACTGCCGACCCCACGGAGCCGGACACCTTCCAGGACGAGCTCGGGGAGACGCTGGACGCGGAGGCCCCTGAGGCGGACGCGGCCGAGCAGCACACCGAGCTGACCCCGAGCGAGGACCAGCCCCCCACAGGACACGACCGGGGCGAGGCGGCGGACGGGGACGCCGCGGAGCAGGCGCGGGTCGTGGCCCTCGACGAGGACGACTACCGCTGACCGCCGCCGAGGTGACCGATTTCGCTCCTGTCCGAGCGCATTCGCACAGGTCCGCACGGTGTCGGTGACTGTCCGAAGACCGAGAAAACTCGGCCTGGACCCCCCGGATTCGGTTACCGAAAAGTACGATGGCGGGCGCGGCGCACAGCGCACTGTGTACAGAGAGAAAGTGGGAGGCGGCGTGACAGCCATCGAGCAGACCGAGGCGGCGCGCCCGCGGGGCACACGCCTGCCGCGCCGAGCCCGACGCAACCAGCTCCTGGGGGCGGCCCAGGAGGTTTTCGTCGCGCAGGGGTACCACGCGGCCGCGATGGACGACATCGCCGAGCGCGCGGGCGTCAGCAAGCCGGTGCTGTACCAGCACTTCCCCGGCAAGCTGGACCTGTACCTGGCGCTGCTGGACCAGCACTGCGAGGCGCTGCTGCAGGCGGTGCGCGGGGCGCTCGCCTCGACGACCGACAACAAGCTCCGGGTCGCGGCGACGATGGACGCCTACTTCGCGTACGTCGAGGACGAGGGCGGCGCGTTCCGCCTCGTCTTCGAGTCGGACCTGACGAACGAGCCCGCGGTGCGCGAGCGCGTCGACCGGGTCTCCCTGGAGTGCGCCGAGGCGATCTCCGACGTGATCGCCGAGGACACCGGGCTGTCCAAGGACGAGTCGATGCTGCTGGCCGTGGGGCTGGGCGGCGTCTCCCAGGTCGTGGCCCGCTACTGGCTCTCCAGCGAGAGCCCGGTCGAGCGGAACAAGGCGGTGCAGCTGCTGACCTCGCTCGCGTGGCGCGGCATCGCCGGGTTCCCGCTGCACGGGACCGACGCGCAGCCGCACTGACACCCTTACGGGTGCCGGCCGCCGTGACGGCCGGGGACGACGCAGGGGCCCCACGGGCCCCTGTTCGCTTCCAGCGTGGCTGCGACGGGCGGTTCCCGTCCCCTCTCCGGGCTAATGTGTCCGGGTACGGCGCGGTGATCGCGCGACTCGGACCGTCGGAGGGACATAGCCGTGGAGGTCAAGATCGGCGTGCAGCACGCACCCCGGGAGATCGTGCTGGAGAGCGGACTGAGCGCCGAGGAGCTCGAGGCGGTCGTGACGGACGCGCTGACGGGCAAGTCGCAGCTGCTCAGCCTGACGGACATCAAGGGCCGCAAGGTCCTGGTGCCGACCGACCGGCTGTCGTACGTCGACATCGGCGAGCCGACGTCCCGCAAGGTCGGGTTCGGCCCCGCGTAAGGCGCGCGTCACCCACAACTGAGAGAAACGGCCCGGTGGTTGCTCCCACCGGGCCGTTTCCGTGCCCGCAGGGGCGGTTGAGGGTTGTGTGCCGCCCGCTCCGGGTAGGACCGCCTACGACCCGATTTGCCCTTGGCTGTGTGGGAGGGACTCATGCTCGTGGAAGCGTTCGGCTCGGCCGTTCTGGGCCTCGCCCTGTCCTGGGTGGCCGTCAGAAGACTGCCCGGCCGGCTGCCGTCCGCCCGCGTGGTCCTGACCACGGGCGCGCTCGGGGCGCTGTTCGGCGCGTACTTGACGCACTACGCGCTGGGCCCGGGGCACCGCACGCTGACCGCGTCCCTCGTGGGCGCCGTCCTGGTGGCAGCGGCCGGACTGTCGCTGCTGCTGCGGACGAGGACGCCCTTTCCGGTCGCCTCCCGGGGATGACCACGGGCCTCGGGGTGACGTACCCCCGGGGCCCGTGACGTAGCCGCCGTGCCGCTGCCGCAGGTGCGGCGTCGTGGCCGTCGGCGCCTTACCGGTGCGGGGGTCCGTCAGGCTGCGAGGCCGAGGGCCGCCATCCGCTTGGTGTGCGCCTTGGTGATGCGGGTGAACATCTCGCCGACGGCGGCCAGGTCGAACCCGGCGGCCATGCCGTCCACCCCGCCGACCAGCATCGTGGAGAGCGCGTCGCGCTCGGCCACCACGCGCTGCGCCTGGGAGAGGGCCTCGCCCATCAGACGGCGCGCCCAGAGGGCGAGCCGGCCGCCGACGCGCGGGTCGGCCTCGATGGCGGCGCGGACCTTCTCGACGGCGAAGTTGCCGTGGCCCGTGTCGTCCAGCACGCCGAGCACGAGGGCCCGGGTGTCGGCGTCGAGGTGGGTGGCGACCTCGCGGTAGAAGTCGCTGGCGATCGAGTCGCCGACGTACGCCTTGACCAGGCCCTCCAGCCAGTCGGACGGGGCGGTCTGGCGGTGGAAGTCGTCCAGGGCCTTCGCGAAGGGCTCCATGGCGGCGGTCGGCTCGGCGTCGACCGCGGCCAGCCGGTCGCGCAGCCGCTCGAAGTGGTGGAACTCGGCGGAGGCCATCTTCGCGAGCTCCGCCTTGTCCGCCAGGGTCGGGGCGAGCTTCGCGTCCTCGGCGAGCCGCTCGAAGGCCGCGAGCTCGCCGTACGCGAGGGCACCCAGCAGGTCGATCACGGCGGCGCGGTACTGCGGCGAGGCGGAGGCCGTCGCCCAGTCCTGGGCGGCGATCCCGGTGGGCTCTTCCTCCGCGGGGGCGGACGAGTTCTCGGCGTGCTCGGCGTTTTCAGCGGTCTCCATGCAGCGCACAATAGCCCGCCCGGGGGGTGGGGGAAGTGCCTGGTCAGTCACGCGGAACACGCCGCCCCGGTGAATTCGCCCGACACACCTGCGCGATTCCGGGGTACAGTGGTAATGCGCCTGCCGAATACTCGGCGGGCCATCCGAATGAGGATGCCCGGTCGGTGGCCCGATCGGCTCCAACCGACCGCCCTCGGTGTGGCGCGTACGTTTCCGCGTGCCGCCGCCCATGAGGGGCCCCCTCAGCGGCACGAGCGCTTGAGCGAAGGCAGTGGTCCCGCGCCATCCGGCGATGCGGCTCTTTTCGAGCTGCGGCCGGAGGCACCTCCGGCAACACCGGAGGAGCACAGCACGGCACGGTAAGACCCCCCTCGTCGCCTCGCGCCGCGTCTCACAGAAGAGGCAGCACCCTGACTACGTTCCGAGAGCTCGGGATCTTTCCCGAGACCGCCGAGGCCCTTGAGGCCGTCGGCATCGTGTCCCCCTTCCCCATCCAGGAGATGACCCTCCCCGTCGCCCTCTCGGGCACGGACGTCATCGGCCAGGCCAAGACCGGAACCGGCAAGACGCTCGGTTTCGGCCTTCCGCTGCTGGAGCGCGTCGTCGTCCCCGCGGACGTCGAGGCGGGCCGCGCGACCCCCGAGCAGCTGACCGACGCCCCGCAGGCGCTGATCGTCGTACCGACCCGCGAGCTGTGCACGCAGGTGACGAACGACCTGCTGACCGCCGGAAAGGTGCGCAACGTCCGCGTCCTGGCCATATACGGCGGCCGCGCGTACGAGCCCCAGGTGGAGGCGCTCAAGAAGGGCGTCGACGTGATCGTCGGCACCCCGGGCCGTCTGCTGGACCTGGCCGGCCAGAAGAAGCTCGACCTGTCCAAGGTCAAGGCCCTGGTGCTGGACGAGGCCGACGAGATGCTCGACCTGGGCTTCCTGCCCGACGTCGAGAAGATCATCAACCTGCTTCCGCCGAAGCGCCAGACCATGCTGTTCTCGGCGACCATGCCGGGCGCGGTCATCGGCCTGGCCCGCCGCTACATGTCGCAGCCGACGCACATCCGCGCCACCTCGCCGGACGACGAGGGCGCGACCGTCGCGAACATCACGCAGCACGTCTTCCGTGCGCACTCGATGGACAAGCCGGAGATGGTCTCCCGCATCCTGCAGGCCGAGGGCCGCGGGCTGGCGATGATCTTCTGCCGCACCAAGCGCACGGCGGCCGACATCGCCGAGCAGCTGGAGCGCCGCGGCTTCGCCTCGGGCGCCGTCCACGGCGACCTGGGCCAGGGTGCGCGCGAGCAGGCCCTGCGGGCGTTCCGCAACGGCAAGGTCGACGTGCTGGTCTGCACCGACGTCGCCGCCCGCGGCATCGACGTCGAGGGCGTGACGCACGTCATCAACTACCAGTCCCCCGAGGACGAGAAGACCTTCCTGCACCGGGTCGGCCGCACCGGCCGCGCGGGCGCGAAGGGCACCGCCGTCACCCTGGTCGACTGGGACGACATCCCGCGCTGGCAGCTGATCAACAAGGCGCTGGAGCTGGACTTCCACGAGCCGGAGGAGACGTACTCGACCTCCCCGCACCTCTACGAGCTGCTGAACATCCCGGCCGGCACCAAGGGTGTCCTGCCGCGTGCCGAGCGCACGCGGGCCGGCCTGGCGGCCGAGGAGCTGGAGGACCTGGGCGAGCCGGGCGGCCGCCGCAAGCCCGCCGCCGCGACGGCCGTCACCGAGCGTCCGGCCCGTACGCGTACGCCGCGCCAGCGGCGCCGTACCCGGGGCGGCGCGGAGGTCACCGCGGACGCCACGGCGGCTCCGGCCGCCGAGGTGGCCGAGGGCACCGAGGCTCCGGCGGAGCCGAAGCGCCCGCGCCGCCGTCGTACGCGGGGCGCTGCCGCTGCCACCGCCGTGGCGGAGGCAGCGGTCGTGGAGGCCGTCCCCGCCGCCGAGGCGGAGGAGACCCCGGCGAAGCCGCGCCGCCGCCGCACCCGCTCGTCGTCCACGGCGGCGGTCGCGGAGACCGCGGTCGTCGAGGTGCCGACGCAGGCCCCGGTCGCCGAGGTGCCGACGCAGGCGGTCGCCGAGGCCCCGGTCGTCGAGGACGCCCCGGCCAAGCCGGCCCGCCGCCGCACCCGCAAGGCCGCCACGACCGTGGCGGACGCCGCGGTCGTCGAGGCCCCCTCGGCCGAGGCCGCGGAGGCCGAGCCCAAGCCGGCGACCCGCCGCCGCACGCGCAAGACGGCCGCCACGGCCCCCGAGGCCGCCCCGGTGGCCGAGACCCCCGCGGAGGCCCCGGCGAAGCCGGTCCGCCGCCGCACGCGCAAGACCGCGGAGGCGGCCCCGGCCGAAGCCGTGACCACGGAGGAGGCCCCGGCCAAGCCGGTCCGCCGCCGCACGCGCAAGACCGCGGAACCGACGCCGGAGGCGTAACGCCCCCACGCAGAGGCCCGGCCCCCCACACGGGGGGCCGGGCCTCTGCCGTTCCCGCTCCGCCGGGGTCTCGGGGGTGGGCGGGTGGGCGGGTGGGCGGGGCCCAGCGTGGCCGGCCCTCCCCCGGACACCGCCGGGAGGCCCCCCAACCCCGCCCTTGTCCCGTTCGCCGGGGACGCCCCGGGCCCCGGTCGCGCGCCGGCCGAGGCGCGGCCCCTCGGCCGCCGCACGACCGCCCGGGGCACGTGGGCGCGGGCCGAGGGGGCCGGGGCGGGGCGAAGCCCTCGGCGTCCGGGACGTGCCCCGGTGAGCGGGAGAGGGGCGGGCGGGGGACTTCGGACCGGCCAGTAACGTAGGGGCATGAGCAAGCCACCGCGGCTCAGTCTGCCGCCCCGCGCCGTCGCCCGCCGTCTCGTCACCGCCCGCGGCGAGTTCGCCGTGCACGAGGCCCTCCCGGCCGGGGAGCCGCGCGGGACCGCGCTGCTGGTGCCCGGGTTCACCGGCAGCAAGGAGGACTTCATCGGGCTGCTGGAGCCCCTCTCGGCGGCCGGGTACCGCGTCGTCGCCGTCGACGGCCGCGGCCAGCACGAGAGCCCCGGCCCGGCCGACGAGGCCGCGTACGCGCAGGACCGGCTGGCCGCGGACGTCCTCGCACAGGCCGACGCCGTCCAGGACGGCCCCGTACACCTCCTCGGACACTCGCTCGGCGGCCTGGTCTCCCGCGCCGCCGTGCTCCGCGCCCCGGACCGCTTCCGCACCCTCACCCTGATGAGCAGCGGTCCCGCCGCGATCGACGAGGCGCAGCAGGAGCGTACGAAGCTCCTCGTGGCCGCCCTGGAGATGCTGGGCGACGACATGGAGGCCGTCTGGCAGGCGATGCGCGCCCAGGACCCGGAGGGCACCCCGCAGGACTCGCCCGAGCTCCAGGAGTTCCTGCACCGGCGCTGGCTGGGCACGGTCCCGCAGCAGCTCATCGCCACCGGCCGGCAGCTGATCGGCGAGCCGGACCGGGTGGCGGAGCTGCTCGCGGCCGCCCCGGCGCTGCCCAAGCACGTGCTGTCCGGGGCGGTGGACTACGCCTGGCCGGTCCCGCTGATGGACGACATGGCGCACCGGCTCGGTGCCCACCGCACGGTCATCGCCGGCACCGAGCACTCCCCCAACGCCGAGGACCCGGGGGCCACGGCCGCGGCCCTGGCCGCGTTCTGGGACGCGCACTGACCCCGGCGGGACCCGGCGCGCGGCGGCACCCCGCCGGCTGAACCCGCGTCAGAACTGGCCCTGCAGATGGTTCCAGAAGCCGTCGCGCAGGGCCCGCCGCAGGTCGGCCTGGCCGCGCAGCGAGTAGTGCAGCAGCGCCTCCGCCTCGGTCAGCAGCTCCTGGTCCACCGCACCGGGCAGGTACGGGTGCCCCGGCAGCAGCCCCGCGAGCTGCTCCGGGCCCCGCGTGGCCAGCCAGGTGGCCGCGATCCGCGCCCCCACGAAGCGGACGTCCTCGCGGCCGGGCCGGGGCACGCCCTCGTTGTCCGGCTCGACCACCAGCGCCCGCCGCGTCACGTACGGCTTGCAGAACTCCAGGTCGAACACGCGCTGGCTGTCGACCTCCCAGAGCAGCGGCTCGGCCTGGTTGCGCCCGCCGAGGGCCTCGATCCCCCACAGGTGCACCCGCGCTCCGTACCCCTGCGCCGCCTCCACCGCCGGTACGAGGTCCTCGTCGCCGCCGACGAGCGCGGCGTCGCTGATGGCGCGGTGCCTGGCGAGGGACTCCAGGTCGGTCCTGATGAGGGAGTCGACGCCCTTCTGCTGGTTGTTGGCGTTGAGGTTGCCCAGGCGGACCTTGACGTCGGGCAGTTCGGCGACGGCCTGCTGTTCCGCGGTGTGGATGCGACGCCGGGCGCCGTCGTACCAGTAGACGCGGAGCAGCCTGCTGTCGGCGAAGATCGTGCGGGCCGTGTCGATGAAGGCCTCGATCAGGCCCTCGGCGTCGAGGTCGAAGGAGCGGCGGTCCTCGGTGCCGGCGACGAGCCGGCCGACGGCGGCGTAGACGTAGCCGGCGTCGACGAAGATCGCGTGGGTCGACGGGGTCTTCGCCACCTCGGCGAGCATCCGCCGGAGCAGTTCGTTGGTCTCGTCCAGGCGGGCGGCGAGGCCGTCGCCGGCCGGCTCCGCCGGGCCGGCCGGGCCCTGCGCGTGGTCCTGGTCCATGGGCGCCTCCAGATAGCCCCACCATTGTGACCGGTGCCACACTGGAGGTCGCCCGGTGCGATAGTATTTAGCCAGTGAAAAAATTTCCTTAGCGTAGGGAATGTTTGCCCCCTACACTTCGTTGTGCCCTGTGCAAACAGCGAACGGACGAAGGGAGAAGCCATGCGCTTCGAGATCTTGCGCCTGGACGACGTCGACGGCACCCCCGTGGACCGCACCGTCGTGGACGCCGCCTCCGTCAACGGGATCGTGCAGCGTGCCGCCGCCATCGGCCAGCGCATCTGGATCCGGCCGGCCGAGTCGACGGCCTCGTAACGCGCGCACAGCGCCGCGGCGCCCACCGGGCCCGTACCGCGCACCGCGCACACACGTGACAGCGCCCCCGCACCGGCAGTCCCGGTACGGGGGCGCTTCGCGTTCGCGGACGGCACGCACCGCCGTCCGCGCAGGGGGTCAAGCCCCCCGGACCACCTGGAGCACGCCGTTGATGATCTGCTGGACGGCGATGGCGGAGAGCATCATGCCCGCCAGCCGGGTCACCAGGACCACGCCGCCGTCCTTGATGATCCGGATGATCACGAGCGAGTAGCGCATCGTCAGCCAGAGCACGACGTGCATGGCGATGATCGCGGTCCAGACCGACACCTGCGCGGCGGCCCCGTCCGCCTTCTGCACGGCGAGGATGACGGACACGATCGCACCGGGACCCGCCAGCAGCGGCATGCCCAGCGGTACCAGCGCGACGTTCACGTCCTTGGTCTGCTTGGGCTCGTCCGTCTTGCCGGTGAGCAGGTCGAGCGCGATCAGGAGCAGCAGCAGACCGCCGGCGATCATCAGCGCCGGCACCGAGACGTGCAGGTAGTCGAGAATCTGCTGGCCGCAGATGCCGAAGACGGCGATGACACCGAAGGCGACGCAGACGGCCTGGAAGGCCATGCGGCGCTGGACCTTGACGGGGCGGCCCGAGGTGAGCGCGAGGAAGATCGGCGTGATCCCCGGGGGGTCCATAATCACAAAAAGGGTGAGAAAGAGGGATCCGAAAACGGCAAAGTCGAACACAGTGATGGCCTTGCAGGAAGAGTCGTACGAAAAGGGGAGGCCGGGGAAGCGCTCAGAGGGAGCGCGCGGGCACGGAGGTACGCGTACGCGCGCTCAGGCGCCGGTACGTCCGCCCGCGCCCGGCACCGGGAAGGCGCCCGTCGCGCGGCGGGTGATCTCGCCGTAGATCTCGGGGTCGGTCGTGTACTCCCCGAGGCGACAGGTCTTGCGGCTGCCGTGGTAGTCGCTGGAGCCCGTGGCGAGCAGGCCGAGGTCGGCCGCCAGGCCCCGCAGCCGGTCGCGGGTCGCCGCGTCGTGGTCCATGTGGTCGACCTCGATGCCGTCCAGACCCGCTGCCGCCAGCTCGGCTATCGCACTCTCGGGCACGCACTGGCCGCGCTTCACGGCGGCCGGGTGGGCGAAGACGGTGACCCCGCCGGCCGCCTTGACCAGACGGACGGCCTCGAAGGGGTCCAGTTCGTGCTTCTCGGCGTACGCGCGGCCGCCGTCGGCGAGCCACTCGGGGGTGAAGGCGTCGGAGACGCTCCCCACCACGCCCAGCTCGACGAGCGCGGTCGCGATGTGCGGCCGCCCGACCGAGCCGTCGCCGGCGATCCGGGCGACCTGCTCCCAGGTGACCGGCACGCCGAGGGCCTGGAGCTTGCCCACCATGGTGCGGGCGCGCGGCACGCGGTCGTCGCGCACCAGCTCCCGCTCCCGGGCCAGCTCGGGCTCGGCGGGGTCGAAGAGGTACGCCAGCATGTGCAGCCCGACGCCGTCGAGGCGGCAGGACAGCTCGGCGCCGGTGACGAGGGTGAACCCCTCGGGAAGCGCCTGGACGGCCGCGACGGCCTCGGCGTACCCGCCCACGGTGTCGTGATCGGTCAGCGCAACGACGTCCAGCCCGGCGGCGGCCGCGTTGCGGACCAGCTCGGCGGGCGTGTCCGTGCCGTCGGACGCCGTGGAGTGGGCGTGCAGGTCGATGCGCACGGCGCGGACTCCAGGGGGCAGGACGGACGGGGGGACACTCCAGCATAACCGGGGTGTACAGGCCCTCGGGACGTCCGGCCCCCGCCCCGGGCCCGGGCGACCCCTAGTCCAGGATCCGCGGGCTCAGCGCACCGCAGGGGAGCAGGTCGAGTTCGGCACCGGCCTCGCGCAGGTCGGTCAGCACGAGTTCGTCGTACATCAGCAGTCCGGAGTGCTCCGGCCAGACCACCGCCCACAGCCACATCCCGCGCGCCTCGCCGGCGAAGACCGCCCGGTCCTCCGGGGTGCCGGCGAGGTGCCAGAGGGGGGTGGGGCGGCCGGCGGCGACCACCTTGGCGTGCGGGGGCATGGAGACGTTGATGTACGGGCCCGGGTCGGGGCCCTCGATGCCCGCGTACCGGGCGCCGAGGCCGACACCCAGTTCCTCCGCGACCAGCAGGAGTTCACCGACGCCGCCCAGGGGGGCGGGGCCCGAGCACGCGACCACGGTGGCGCGCCCGCCGCTGCGGTCGTCACCGGCCGCGGCGACACCGGTGAACAGCCAGCCGAGCGGGAGCGGCCAGGGCATCCACACGGGCACCTGGGCCCGGTTCACGACGACGGCGAGGCCCTCGACGCTGGGCGGGATGACCGGCTGCAGGGGCTGGACGGCACCGTGCACGGCACACTGCCAGGAGTCCGCGAAAAGACCGGGCGCCCTGACCCGGCCACCGCACTTCGGGCAACTCGGTTCGCCCCTCATAGGGCTCCACGCTCCTCCCCGGCCGCCGACTCGTCAAGGGACGATCACCCGTCCGGATCCGATGCGTACCCCCTGTGGCCGGTCCCAGTCACATACCCGGGGACTAGTCCAGCAGTACGGCGGAACGGAGGGGGTCCCTGAGGTCCGTTCCGCGGGCCAGCCAGCGCTCCTGGAGCGCGGCCGCGCCGTGCACCCGCTTCCACGCCGCCTCGTTCGGCGTCATGGGCAGCAGCGGCAGGAACCGCACCGGCTCCATCGGCTCGTCCAGCTCCAGGTCCTCGACGAGCCCGCCAGGCTCGGCGACCAGCACGGAGGTGAACGGCGCCCCGGGCCAGAGGGGTTCGCCCGTGTCCAGGGACGCGCCGGGGGACACGACCAGGCCTTCCACCTGCGGGGAGGCGGCCAGCACCGCGAGCGGGCGGAGCACCTTGTCGGTGTCGGCGAGGCCGGCGCGCACGGAGATGACCAGCTCGGCGCGCGGCCCGCGCAGCGGGTCCGCCACGACGGCCGTCGGGTCGGTCATGGGGCGCTCGGACATGCCGAGCGTGGCGTACCGGACGACGTCCCCCTCGGTGAACCGGAGCACCTCGATCCGGTCCGTGCCGAGGAACGTGATCGAGGCGCGCGCGTCGGGTTCGCCGAGGGCGCTGCGCAGCCGGGCTTCCACAAGAGCCAGAACTTCTGCCATGCGGTGAGCATAGAACGGCTATTGGGAGGGTAAAGGCGCGCATCTGAGGGACAGTCGGCTGATACTGTTGACCGCTGGTCGGGGCAGCGTGCAGAAGCTCGCTCTCAGCCCCGCCTGACGTCATCCCCCACGGGGGACCGGCCGGAGGAGGTGGGGCTGCGGTGGACCGAAGTCGATCGTGCAGTACCAACCGCTCTTCCGCCGTGTTCTGCCTTCCGGCTGGTCTTCAGGTCTGACCGGCCTTCTCCCACGCCTGTCCCAGGGGGACGTACGGGCGGGGACGCACGCGTTTTCGCATCCCGGGCACACCCGGGCACGGCACGCCATCCCGTACGACGGCCGCCTTCTCCCGGTGGTCACCCGTACGGCCGCACGCGCGACGGAAGAGCGACGGAACACCCTCCCGACCGCCCAGCCTTCCGCCCGCCGCCCGCACGCCGGGGCGGGAGGTCTCCCGTCAGCGGTGTGATGCCGCGCGAAGGAGCCTGCCATGTCGATGATCCGTGACCTGCGCGCGGCGGTGCGCCCGGTCCTGCGCAAGAACAGCCCCGCCTACAGCGCGTACGACCCGACCCGCGACCCCTCGGCGAGCAGCGCCGTCGTGGACTGCGGGCTGTACCGCGACGGGCGGCGGGTCCAGGGGGACACCCGTCTGACGCCGCGTGAGGCCATCCGCCGGGTGCGCGAGGACGGCGGCTTCGCCTGGATCGGACTACACGAGCCCACCGAGGCGGAGTTCTCCGGCATCGCGGCCGAGTTCGGGCTCCACCCGCTCGCCGTGGAGGACGCGGTCCACGCCCACCAGCGGCCCAAGCTGGAGCGGTACGACGAGACCCTCTTCACCGTCTTCAAGACCATCCACTACGTCGAGCACGCCGAACTGACCGCGACCAGCGAGGTCGTGGAGACCGGGGAGGTGATGTGCTTCACCGGCCGGGACTTCGTCATCACCGTCCGGCACGGTGGCCAGGGCTCCCTCAAGGGCCTGCGCCACCGGCTCCAGGACGACCCCGAGCTGCTGGCCAAGGGGCCCTCGGCGGTGCTGCACTCCATCGCCGACCACGTGGTCGACGGGTACATCGCGGTGGCGGCGGCCGTGCAGGACGACATCGACGAGGTGGAGAACGCGGTCTTCGCGGCGCCCGCCAAGGGTTCCCCGCGCGGCACCGACGCCGGCCGGATCTACCAGCTCAAGCGCGAGGTACTGGAGTTCAAGCGGGCGGTCTCGCCGCTGCTGCGGCCGATGCAGCTGCTCAGCGAGCGGCCGATGCGGCTGGTCGACCCGGACATCCAGAAGTACTTCCGGGACGTGGCGGACCACCTGGAGCGGGTGCACGAGCAGGTCATCGGCTTCGACGAGCTGCTGAACTCCATCCTCCAGGCCAACCTGGCGCAGGCCACCGTCGCCCAGAACGAGGACATGCGCAAGATCACCGCCTGGGCCGCCATCATCGCCGTGCCCACGATGATCTGCGGGGTCTACGGGATGAACTTCGACCACATGCCCGAGCTGCACTGGCGGTACGGCTACCCGATGGTGATGGGCACGATCGTCGGCGTCTGCCTCACCATCCACCGGGCCCTGCGGCGCAACGGCTGGCTGTAGCGCGGGACATGGCCGGCCGCGCCCGGCGCCGCCCGTCCGGGGCGGTCGTTGCGCCGTTGGCTGGTTCGCCCCGCTGACACGGCGTGCCGGAACCCGGACCCTGTGCATGGCGGGCGGCGGCAACCGCCGTCACGTCGGTCCAGGTCGACGGGCGCCCACCGGCGCCGGACGTGGGGGTGGCCCGCAGTGTCAGCCGAACAGTCCTTGTCCGCGTGCCCGCCGACGGCCTCCGCACCGCCGGGGGCGGAGGCGGCCGGGGGGTACGCGCCCAAGTACCTGGTCCTCGGGCCGCTGGAACTGCGCCGCGGGGGACTGCCGTGCACCCCGACCCCCCTCAAGCACCGGGCCCTGCTGGCCCTGCTCCTGCTGCACGCCAACCGGCCCGTGCCCGTGGACGCCCTCGTCGACGGGCTGTGGGGCGGCCGGCCGCCCCGGGCCGCCGTGGCCACCCTCCAGATGTACGTGTCCGCGCTGCGCCGGGTCCTCGACCCGGCCCACCGCCTCGGCGGCGGCGACGCCCGGCGCCACCCGGTACTGCGCACCTCCGGCGCCGGCTACCTGATGGCTGTGGCGCCCGGGGAGCTGGACCTCGACCTGTTCCGGACCCGCGCGGCCCTGGGCCGGGAGCTGCTGGCCGGCGGGGACTGCGCGGCCGCCGGTGCGGCGTTCCGCTCGGCGCTGGCGCTGTGGCGCGGGCTGCCGCTGGGCGACCTGGGCCGGGCCTGCCTGCCGCCCCACTACGCGGGCCGGCTGACGGAGGAGCGGCTGGCCGTGCTGTACGAGCGGATCGGCGCCGACCTCTGCGCGGGGCGGGCCGGTGAAGTGGCCGGGGAGCTCCGGGAGCTGTGCGCGCGGTACCCGTCGTACGAGGGCTTCCCCAGGCAGCTGCTGTCGGTGCCGGCCGGCACCGGGCACCGGACGGAGGTCCTGCCGGGCGGGCCGCACCCGGCTCCGCCCGGGCACGAGCGGTGCCGGGAGGCACGCATCCGCCGGACGGCGCCGCCGGGCTGAGCCGGCGTCAGCCCGCAGCCGGTCCGGCGGCGTCCCCCGGACGGAACGCAGAGCGCCCCCGCACCGGACCCGGTGCGGGGGCGCGGCGGCCCCGGTGCGGGGGCGCGGCTCCGGTCAGCGGCGCTTCTTCCTGCGCTTCAGCAGCAGCTTCGGCAGCGCGGCCGGGATGGGCCGGCGCGTGGTGGCGGGGGTCGGGCGGGGCGCCTCGGCGAGCGAGCCGGCCGGTGCCTCGGCGTGGACGGTGACGGGCTCCAGACGCAGCAGCCGGCACTCACGCGCCCAGCGGGCGGTCATCTGCTCGGAGTCGGGGGCGTTCAGGCGCTTGCCCTTGAGCTCGGCCACCGCTGCCTCCCAGGCCTCGCTGCCGGCCGGCACCTCGGTCACCCGGGCCGTCCAGCCGACCAGGCGGCCGCCCTTGTCCTTGCTGCGCACGGTGACCTCGGCGGTCGCGCCGTCGGCCAGACCGGGGAAGGGCTGCTCGCCGGGGCCGTCGCCCAGGACGTGCGCGGCGCCGTCCACCCAGGCGTGCCACAGGCTCCGGGCGGGGGCGGTCCCCTCCACCCAGATGAGGCCGGACTTCTTGGTGGCCTCCTCGACGAGGGCCTGATCGAGCAACGTCAGCGTCATGGGGGTCAGCGTAGGCGGTCGCGGCCGGGGGTCCCGTACCGGTCCGCCGGCCGGACGCCGCGGGCGTTGGCCCGCCCGGCCGACCGGGCCGCCGCCGTCACTCCTCGGGCAGCCGGGCGCCGTAGTCGACGGTCTCCTCCTTGGCCGGCTCGGTCAGCGTGAAGGACTCGTCCCAGTCCTTCAGCTCGACCACGCCGGCCCCGCCGGCGCGCTCCAGGCGCAGCGGGTACGGGGTGCCGATCAGCGAGACGTCGAGCTTGCCGCCCTGGCCCTTGTCGCCGGTGACCTGGATGGTGCGGGTGCCGCCGACCTTCGTGTAGGCGCCCTTCTCCAGCTTCCCGTGCAGGCCCAGCAGCCCCAGCAGCACGTCCATGTCCGTGAACCCGCGGAACTGCTTGTACGTCGCGTCGCCCTCGGGCACCTTCACGTACTTGTCGCCGAGCTTGTCCGCCGCGGCGGTGGCGTCGGCCGACGGGGCCTCGTCCCCGGACTTCTCGCGTCGGCTCCAGAAGGCCGCGTCCGCCTTGAGGAACAGCCGCTCGCCGACGCGCAGCAGCTGGAAGGTGGTCTCCTTGGACTTCACCTCGCCGCTCGCGCCGTCGGCCTTGAGGCGCATGTCGATGGTGAAGGTGCGGCCGGAGCTGACGACCGTGCCCGACAGCCGCACCGAGTCGGCGTCCGCGGCCGCCTGGCGTGCCTTGCCCTCGATCTTCTCGGCCGACAGCTTGCCGACCCCGTTGGTGCCCTCGTCGGGGTCGGCACCACAGCCGGTGGCGCCGGCGACGGTCAGCCCCGCGCACAGTGCGCCGAGGAGAGCGGCGCGGCGGAGCCGTACGGCCGGGGGGAACACGGTCACGGGCGTGCTGCCTCTCGTCTGTCAGAACTGCAGCAGGCAGCGTACCGGGGCACCGCCGGGCGGCCACGCCGGTGGGGCCCTCCCGGCGGTCCCCACCAGGGCGTCCGGCCCTGCCACGGGCTAGCCTGAAGGCCGACAGGGACCCCATGACCGCAGAAACGGTTCGCAAGGAGGCGCACGGATGGCAGGAGGCGCCCCCCGGGTCTTCGTCTCGCACCTCTCGGGCGTTCCCGTCTTCGACCCCAACGGGGACCAGGTGGGCCGGGTGCGCGACCTGGTCGCGATGCTCCGCGTCGGCGGCCGCCCGCCCCGGCTGCTCGGCCTGGTCGTCGAGGTGGTCAGCCGGCGCCGGATCTTCCTGCCGATGACCCGGGTGACCGGCGTCGAGTCCGGTCAGGTGATCACCACCGGGGTGGTGAACATGCGCCGCTTCGAGCAGCGCCCCACCGAGCGGCTGGTCCTCGGCGAGCTGCTCGACCGCCGGGTCACCCTGGTGGCCACCGGCGAGGAGGTCACCGTCCTCGACGTGGCCATCCAGCAGCTGCCGGCCCGCCGCGACTGGGAGATCGACCGGATCTTCGTACGCAAGGGCAAGGCCGGGCCGCTGCGGCGGCGCGGCGAGACCCTGACCGTCGAGTGGTCCGCCGTCACCGGCTTCTCGCTGGAGGAGCACGGCCAGGGCGCCGAGAACCTCCTCGCCACCTTCGAGCAGATGCGCGCCGCCGACCTGGCCAACGTCCTGCACCACCTGCCGCCCAAGCGCCGGGCCGAGGTGGCCAGCGCCCTCGACGACGACCGGCTCGCGGACGTCCTGGAGGAGCTGCCGGAAGACGACCAGATCGAGATCATCGGCAAGCTGAAGGAGGAGCGGGCCGCCGACGTCCTGGAGGCGATGGACCCCGACGACGCGGCCGACCTGCTCTCGGAACTGCCCGCCGACGACCAGGAGCGGTTCCTGACGCTGATGCAGCCGGACGACGCGGCGGACGTGCGCCGGCTGCTGTCGTACGAGGAGCGCACCGCCGGCGGCCTGATGACCACCGAGCCGATCGTGCTGCGCCCCGACGCCACGGTCGCCGACGCCCTGGCGCGGGTCCGCCAGCAGGACCTCTCCCCCGCGCTGGCCGCGCAGGTGTACGTGTGCCGCCCGCCGGACGAGACGCCCACGGGCAAGTACCTGGGCACGGTGCACTTCCAGCGGCTGCTGCGCGACCCGCCGTTCACGCTGGTGAGCTCCATCGTGGACACCGACCTGCCGCCGCTGCGGCCGGACACCTCGCTGCCGGCCGTCACCAGCTACCTCGCCGCGTACAACATGGTCGCGGCCCCGGTGGTCGACGTGAGCGGCTCGCTGCTCGGGGCCGTGACCGTGGACGACGTGCTGGACCACCTGCTGCCGGAGGACTGGCGGGAGACCGACTTCCACTCCGAGGAGAACGTACGTGGGCACTGACCGCGGCAGGGAGTCCGTGCCCGACCGCCCGGACCGCCCCGAGAAGCAGGGCGGCACCTCCTCGCGCCCGCGCGTGCGCCTCGACCTGCCGAAGGCGCCGCGCCTGTCGCTGCTGCCCGAGTACGACCCGGAGGCCTTCGGCCGCTTCTCCGAGAAGATCGCCCGCTTCCTCGGCACCGGCCGGTTCATCGTCTGGATGACCCTGGTCATCATCGTCTGGGTGCTGTGGAACATCTTCGCCCCGGCGCACCTGCGCTTCGACGAGTACCCCTTCATCTTCCTGACGCTCATGCTGTCGCTCCAGGCCTCGTACGCGGCCCCGCTGATCCTCCTCGCGCAGAACCGCCAGGACGACCGGGACCGGGTCAACCTGGAGCAGGACCGCAAGCAGAACGAGCGGTCCATCGCCGACACCGAGTACCTGACCCGGGAGATCGCCGCCTTGCGGATGGGCCTCGGAGAGGTCGCCACCCGCGACTGGATCCGCTCCGAGTTCCAGGACCTGATCAAGGAGATGGACGAACGCCGTCTATTCCCGCTTGAGAGTGACGAAGGCGACCGCTGATCGCCTTTCCTCGGGCGTGCTACTCGGCCGTACCATCGGGGGCATGGCTACCGACACCCCTTCCGCCGCCGTGCCGGACCAGGACGCGATCCTGGACGCGCTGGCGACGGTCAACGACCCTGAGATCCACCGCCCGATCACCGAGCTCGGCATGGTCAAATCGGTGGAGATCAGCGACGGCGGGTCGGTCGCCATCACCGTGTACCTCACGGTCTCCGGCTGCCCCATGCGGGACACCATCACGCAGAACGTCCGCGAGGCCGCGCTGAAGGTCGCCGGCGTCACCTCGGTCGAGGTGTCGCTGGAGGTCATGAGCGACGCCCAGCGCAAGGAGCTGGCCGCCACCCTGCGCGGCGGCACCGCCGAACGCGAGGTGCCCTTCGCCAAGCCCGGCTCGCTGACCCGCGTGTACGCCGTCGCGTCCGGCAAGGGCGGCGTCGGCAAGTCCTCCGTGACGGTGAACCTGGCCGCCGCCATGGCCGCCGACGGTCTGAAGGTCGGCGTGGTCGACGCCGACATCTACGGCCACAGCGTGCCCCGCATGCTCGGCGTGGACGGCAAGCCCACCCAGGTCGAGAACATGATCATGCCGCCGTCCGCGAACGGCGTGAAGGTCATCTCCATCGGCATGTTCACCCCGGGCAACGCGCCGGTCGTCTGGCGCGGCCCGATGCTCCACCGCGCCCTCCAGCAGTTCCTGGCGGACGTGTTCTGGGGCGACCTGGACGTGCTGCTGCTCGACCTGCCCCCGGGCACCGGCGACATCGCGATCTCCGTGGCCCAGCTGGTGCCCAACGCCGAGATCCTGGTCGTGACCACCCCGCAGCAGGCCGCCGCCGAGGTGGCGGAGCGGGCCGGCTCCATCGCCGTACAGACCCACCAGAAGATCGTGGGCGTCGTCGAGAACATGTCCGGGCTGCCCTGCCCGCACTGCGACGAGATGGTCGACGTCTTCGGCACGGGCGGCGGCCAGCTGGTCGCCGAGGGCCTGACCAAGACCACCGGCGCCACGGTGCCGGTGCTGGGCCAGATCCCGATCGACGTGCGCCTGCGCGAGGGCGGCGACGACGGCAAGCCGGTCGTCCTGGCGGACCCGGACTCCCCGGCCGGAGCGGCGCTGCGCGCCATCGCCGGCAAGCTGGGCGGCCGTCAGCGCGGCCTGTCGGGCATGTCGCTGGGCATCACCCCGCGCAACAAGTTCTGAGCACCGGGCCGAAGGGCGCCGCTCCGCGAGCGGCGCCCTTCGGCGTACCCGGCTACTGGTAAGCGGTGATGTCCCCGACCGCCGAGAAGGCCAGGCCGTACGCGCTCATCCCGCGCCCGTACGCGCCCAGGTGGACGCCCGCTCCGGTGGAGCCGGCCAGCACCCAGCCGAACTCGGACTCGCGGTAGTGGAAGACCGTCGGCACACCGTCCACCGGCAGCGACAGCGTCGACCAGTCCGGCCCTTCGAGGTCGTCGGCCAGCTCCCAGGCGGTCTCGGTCTGCTGGTCCAGCCAGTCGCTGCGCAGGGAGTGGTCCATCTGGCCGGGCCAGGTGAAGGCGAGCAGCCCGGAGCCGGCGAGCCAGGCGGCGGAGGAGACCGAGGTGGCCTCCAGGACGCCCGTGCCGTCGCCGCTGCGCCGCAGCGGGTTGCTGGCGACGGTGACGACGACCGCGAAGCGCTCCTTCTCACCGGTGCCGATCTCGCCGCGGACCGACGGCTCGTCGCCGTGGCCCACGGAGCCGTGCTCGACGGTGCCGTCCGCGCCCGTGCCGACCTGCATCAGCCAGCGCGGGCCGGTGAAGGCCTCGTCCAGGCCGTACCAGGGGAAGCCGGCGCGCAGGAAGCCCTCGGCGTTGCGGCGGGCGGCCGGGACGGCCGCGGCCTCCTGCGCCCTGGGCTCGGTGGTATTTCGTCCGGGTGCCTCGGGCCCCGGGGCCTCCTGGGGCGGGGGCTCGCTCTCCGTACGCACCTGGTCGGCCGTACGCACCTGGTCAAGGGTGTCGGCCTGGTCCGCCGCACGCACCGGCTGCTCCGCCGGTTGAACCCCTACCCGACTCGTGGTCTCCATCAGGGCCGCCTCTCGTTCCGTGGTGTCCGGAGCGGCCCGCCCCCCTCGGGCGTCCTGGATCCGGACAGATGGAGGATAGCCATCCGAGTCCGGCACGCCGGGCAGGAGCGGAATCAGGTGGCGTCGATGTCGAACCGCGCGCGCCGGCCTTCGGCCGGGTCCGCGGGCTTCTTCAGGAGGTCGGGACCGGCGCCGCCGGACGGCGCGGCGGTCTCGGTCTCGTGGCCGTTGACGGAGTCGGCGACGTCGTTGATCTCCTTGCGGAGGTCGAGGCTGCTGCGGATCTCCTTCAGGTCCTCGTTCTCGGTCAGCTGCTTCTTGATGAAGGTCTTGGGGTTCAGGTCCTCGAACTCGAAGTCCTTGAACTCGGGGCCGAGTTCGGACCGGATGTCCTGCTTGGCGCTGTCCGAGAACTCGCGGATCCTGCGGATGAACCGGGAGACGTCCTGGATGACCTTGGGGAGCTTGTCGGGGCCGAAGATGAGCACGGCGAGGACCACGAGCGTCACCAGCTCGAGTGCGCCTATGTCAGTGAACACCTTGCCGCTCCTCGGTTCTCTTCCTGCGGGCCCGCACAACGGTACCCGCCGCCGCTCGGCGCCCGGTACTCCGTGTGATGCTTCACCCCTTCGTCACGACCCGTTGGCCGAGCCGAGCACCACCCGTACCGTCTGCTCTCGGCCCCCGCGGACCAGGGTCAGGGTCAGCGGGTCGCCGGGCCGGTGGGCGCGGATCTTGATGATCAGCTCCTCGCCGTTGTGCACCCGGGTGCCGTCCACCTTGGTGATCACGTCGCCGGGGCGGATGCCCGCCGTGGCGCCGGGTCCGCCCGGGGTGACGGGCGACTTGCCGTCGCGCTCCTTGGTGCCGACGCGGGCTCCGTCGCCGGTGTACTGCATGTCGAGGGTGACGCCGATCACCGGGTGGGTGGCGGTGCCCTTGGCGATCAGCTCCTCCGCCACGCGCTTGCCCTGGTTGACGGGGATGGCGAAGCCCAGGCCGATGCTGCCGGACTGGTGCTGCTTGCCGTCGCCCCCTTCGCCGGAGTCTCCGGCGGCGCGGATCGCGCTGTTGATGCCGATGACGCGGCCGCTGGCGTCGAGCAGCGGGCCGCCGGAGTTGCCGGGGTTGATCGGGGCGTCCGTCTGGAGGGCGTCGACGTACGAGACGTCGCTGCCGTCGGCCTTGTCGCCGCCCGCGGTGATGGGGCGCTCCTTGGCGCTGATGATGCCCGCGGTGACCGTGTTGGACAGGTCGAAGGGGGCGCCGATGGCGACGACGGGGTCGCCGACGCGGACGTTCTCGGAGTTGCCGAGCGGCAGCGGCTTGAGGCCGCGTACGCCGTTCACCTTGACGACGGCCAGGTCGTAGCCGGCGTCGCGGCCCACGATGGTGGCGGCGGCGGTCTCGCCGCCGCTGAAGGTGACCGTTATGCGGCCGCTGCCGGCCGCCGCGTCGACCACGTGGTTGTTGGTCAGGATGTGGCCCCGGCCGTCGATCACGAAGCCGGTGCCGGTGCCGGCCTGGCCGCCGCCCTGGACGTGCAGGGTGACCACGCCGGGCAGGGCGCGGGCGGCGATGCCGGCCACGCTGTCCGGGGCGCGGTCGGACCGTTCCGGGGCGGCCTGCGGGAGTTCGATGGCGGTGGTGGCGCTGCGCTCGGCCCAGACCCCGATGCCGCCGCCGAGGCCGCCGGCCAGCAGGGCGATCAGCACGGCGCCCGCGACCGCCCGGCCGGGGCGGACCCTGCGTGCGGGGGCGGCGCCGCCGTCGGCGACCTGGAGCGGGGAGGCCCAGGGGTCGTACCGGGGGCCGGCGGCGGCGTAGGGCGCGGCGTACGGGTCGGCCGGGGGCGCGGCGTACGGGTCGGCCGGCGCCGCGTACGGCGAGGGGGCGGCGTGCGGTGCGAGAGCTGCGTACGGCGAAGGGGCCGCCTGCGGTGCCGGTGCGTCCACGGGTGCCGGGGCGGCTCCGGGCGCGGCGAACCCGGCCTGGGCGGGGGCGGCCTGAACGGGCGCGGGCTGCGCCTCGGCGGTCGCCGCGGGGGCGGCGTCGGCTGCCCCTGCGGGGGCGGCCTGGGACTCCACGGCCGCGGCGGGGTCCGCCGACTGTACGGGTACGGGCTCCCCGGCGGCCGGAGCCGCCGGCGCGTCCGCGGCGTCGGCGGAGGTCCGCGGGGGCGGGAGCGTATCGCGGGGCGGCGGCGTGGGCGACCCCGGCCGGCTCCACCACCGCGGCTGCGGCACGGGATCCGAGTGGGTCGGACGGCCGTCGTTCATGCGCTACTCCCCGCGGGATCCGGACCGCACACCCGGTCGAGCGTGCCCGACCAGGATTCAACCAGGTCCGGGCCCCCGGGTGCCGCCACGGGGGCTGTTCCTGGCCGTGGACGAACCGGAATCCTCGCCCCCGCACGCCCCGCCGGCCACCTCCCCGAGGTGCCCGCCGCGGACTGTGCCCCGGACCGGAAGGGGCCGGCGTCCCGGGCACGGGGCCGGTCCCCGGCCGGACCGCCCCGGCGACCGGGACGACCCCGCGTGCCCGGCCCCTCAGCGCGTCAGCGAGACCGGCTTCGGCGCGGGCGTGACCACCGGGGGCAGCTGCGCCGGGTACGAGGCCGCGGGCGTGAGCAGCGGGGCCCGCACCGGGCGGTCCACCCGCTCGCGCAGCCGCTCGTCGGCGACGGACAGCATCCCCGAGCGCGCCGGGGTGACCCCGTCGCCCCGCTGCGCAGGCTCCGCGACCGGGTCCATCGGCATGGCTCCGCCCAGGGCGATCGCGGCGACCGACACCGCACCGGCCGCGGCGAAGGCGAACCGGCGGCGCCCCCGGGCGGCGGGGGCGGCGTACTCCACGGCGAACGGCGCCCGGCGGCCCGTGTCGGCGGGCGGGCGCGGCGCCGGCGCGGCCGTGGGGAAACCACCGTCCGCCGGCATGAGGTACCCGCCGTCACCGCCGCCGGGCAGGCCGCCGCCGGGGAGTCCCTGGAGGCGGGCCAGCAGCCCTTCGGACGGCAACGGCACCGCGGTCTCGGTGAAGAGGCTCTTCACCCGCCGCTGCGCGTCGGCCTCGGCCTTGCAGCGCGGACAGGTGGCCAGATGGGCGAGGACGCGCTCGCGCGCGTCGTGGTTCAGCTCCCCGTCCACGAGGGCGGCGAGCCGGTCGCCCAGGTGGTGTTCGGCAGGAGAGGGACTGACTCCGCTCACTCGTTTCCGCCCTCTCCTCCCACTGCCGCGAGCGCGCGCTGCTCCGCCCGGACCTCCGGGGACCGGTGCTTGAGCGCCTTGCGCAGGTGCGAACGGCCCCGGTGGATGCGGCTGCGCACGGTGCCGAGCTTCACGCCGAGCGTGGCGGCGATCTCCTCGTACGACAGCCCCTCGATGTCACAGAGCACGACGGCCGCGCGGAACTCGGGCGCCAGGGTGTCCAGCGCCTGCTGGACGTCGGCGTCGAAGTGGGTGTCGTGCAACACCTGCTGCGGGGACGGCTCGCGGCTGGGCAGCCGCTCGGCGGCGTCGTCGGCGAGCGCGTCGAACCTGATCCGCTGCTTGCGGCGGACCATGTCGAGGAAGAGGTTGGTGGTGATCCGGTGCAGCCAGCCCTCGAAGGTGCCCGGCGTGTACGTGGACAGCGACCGGAAGACGCGGACGAAGACCTCCTGCGTGAGGTCCTCGGCGTCGTGCTGGTTGCCCGTGAGGCGGTAGGCCAGCCGGTAGACGCGCGCGCTGTGGGTGCTGACGATCTCCTCCCACGAGGGCGGAGTCCACACCTGCGTGCCCGCATCTGCGGCGAAGGTCGCGGTGGTTGCGGTCGGAGCGGAGTGGAAACGGTCAGCAATGTCAGTCACGGATTTCGGCTCACCCGCCGACCTGAAGAGGCGTCTGATCACGCCCCCACGATCCACAGGCGCAGCCGCACCTCCCCTGTCGGCTCTGGTGGTGTCCAGTGGAGCCCCTACCATAGCCACCCCGTCCGTCAGCTCCGGATAAGTGTTTTTACGCGAACTTTGCACGGGTGCCGCGGGCCGGTCGGACCGCCGCTCCCCGTCCTCTCAACGGCCGGTCCCATCTGCGGGTTCCCATGGCCAACGGATACAGTCACCGTTGCGCCAACTACGGGGACAGGAGAGGGTCATTAGCGGCAACCGGCAGACGAGCTGGGCGTTCGCCGACGCGTTTGTCGCCGAGGACGACGCGCTGCGGTGGGCCCGCGACCGGGCGAGGGAGGCGGGCCTGCGTTCCGTCACCCCCGGGACCGGCGCCGCGCTGCGCCTGCTCGCCGCCACCGCGGACGCCAAGGCGGTGGCGGAGATCGGTACCGGCACGGGCGTCTCCGGCATCCACCTGCTGCACGGGATGCGCCCCGACGGCGTGCTGACCACGGTGGACCCCGAGCCCGACCGGCAGGCCTTCGCCCGCCAGGCCTTCCGTGCGGCGGGCTTCGCCGGCAACCGGGCCCGCTTCATCCCCGGCCGCGCCCTGGACGTCCTGCCACGCCTCGCGGACGGCGGGTACGACCTCGTCTTCTGCGACGGCGATCCGGCGGAGTCGCTGGACTATCTCGCTGAATCGTTGCGGCTGCTCCGACCTGGGGGCCTGGTGTGCTTCGAGGGCGTCTTCGCGGACGGCCGGACGGTCGACTCCGCCACGGCGACGGTCGAGGTGCTGCGGGTGCGCGAGCTGCTGCGGGCGGTCCGGGAGAGCTCGGCGCTCCAGGCGGCGGTACTGCCGGTGGGCGACGGCCTGCTCTGCGCGGTACGCCGCTGATCCCCATCCCGGCGCCGGCGGTAGCGGTACGGGACGGACACCCCTGAGCGGAGCGGTCCGGGAACGACGCTGCCCCGGCCGTGCTGGGCACGACCGGGGCAGCGGAAGATGGAAAGGGCCGACGCGTCAGCCGACGACCTGCTTCAGGGCGTCACCGAGGGCCTCGGCCTCGTCCGGGGTCAGCTCGACGACAAGCCGACCGCCGCCTTCGAGCGGAACGCGCATGACGATGCCCCGCCCCTCCTTGGTCACCTCGAGCGGGCCGTCACCCGTCCGCGGCTTCATGGCCGCCATGCTCGTTCCCCTTCCTGAAACCAGCTCATCGTCAGCCGACGGCCCCATTCAGGCGCCTAGTACCCGGCATCGAACACATTGCTTCCCAGCCATTATCCCGCATGTCAGGACCCGATGACCAACATCGGCCGGGAACGCTTGCGCAACGCGCTTGGCCAAAACCACTCATTTCGGGGATCCAGCTGCGATACTTCGCCGCCGCGTGTCCGGGACGTGACCCCCGGCACGACCGGATTCTTTGACGCACATCACACGCCCGCCTCCGGGGATCTCCGCCATGCTGGCCCTTGTACCGGCCAGTACCGATCCGCTGGCCGGGTCCGCGACGGAGGGGACACCACCTGCCATGGCAGACACCGTGCTGTACGACGTGACCGACGGGCTCGCGACGATCACGCTGAACCGCCCGGAAGCGATGAACTCGCTCAACACGGAGCTGAAGGTCGCGCTGCGGGACACCCTGCTGGCCGCCGGCGCCGACCCGGACGTCCGCGCGGTCCTGCTGACCGCCACCGGCCGGGCGTTCTGCGTGGGCCAGGACCTGAAGGAGCACATCGGGGCCCTGGCGGCGACCCGCGAGTCGGGCTCCGGCAACGCGCTGAGCACGGTGCGCGAGCACTACAACCCGATCGTCCGGGCGATCACCGAGATGCCGAAGCCGGTCGTCGCCGGGGTCAACGGCGTCGCGGCGGGCGCGGGCTTCGGCTTCGCGCTGGCCGCCGACTACCGGGTGGTGGCCGACAGCGCGAGCTTCACCACCGCCTTCGCCGGGGTCGGCCTGTCCTCCGACTCGGGCCTCTCCTGGACCCTGCCCCGGTTCATCGGCGCCGGCCGGGCCGCCGACCTGCTGCTCTTCCCGCGGTCGATCTCCGCGCAGGAGGCCGACGAGCTGGGCCTGGTGAACCGTCTCGTGCCCGCCGAGGAGCTCGCCGCCACGGCCGCCGAGGTGGCCCGCCGCCTCGCGGACGGGCCGACGGTCGCGTACGCCTCCATCAAGGAGGCCCTGGCGTTCGGTGCGGGCGCCCCGCTGGCCGACGCGCTGGAGAAGGAGGACGAGCTGCAGACCCGGGCCGGCGCCTCCGAGGACCACACGATCGCGGTGCAGGCGTTCGTCGCCAAGGAGCGGCCGAAGTTCCTGGGCCGCTGAGCCGGCGAGGGGGTGCGGGCTCCTCGCCCCACCCCCGCCCGGGCCTTCCGCCGGTGCGCTGCGTCAGCGCGCCGAGCAGTCGACGAGGTGGTCGTTGACCAGGCCGCACGCCTGCATCAGCGCGTACGCCGTGGTCGGCCCGACGAAGCGGATGCCGGCCTTCTTGAGCGCCTTCGACAGGGCCGTGGACTCCGGGGTGACCGCGGGGACGTCCGCCAGCGACAGCGGGGCCGGCCCGGCCGGGTCCGGCGCGTGCGACCAGATCAGCTCGTCCAGCTCCCCGGGCTCCCAGCCGGCCAGCACCCGCGCGTTGGCCAGGGTCGCCTCGATCTTCGCGCGGTTGCGGATGATGCCCGGGTCCGTGAGCAGCCGGGCCGCGTCCGTCTCGTCGTACTCCGCGACCGCCGCGATGCTGAAGCCGGCGAAGGCCGTCCGGAAGCCCTCGCGGCGGCGCAGGATCGTGATCCACGAGAGCCCGGACTGGAAGGCCTCCAGGCACAGCCGCTCGTACAGGGCGTCGTCTCCGTGGACCGGCTTGCCCCACTCCTCGTCGTGGTACGCCACGTAGTCCTCGGCCGACAGGCCCCAGGGACACCGCAGCAGGCCGTCGGCCCCGGCGACCGCCCCGCTCATCGCCGCTCCCCCTCGTCGCCCTCGGCGCGGTCGCGCTTGAAGAGGTCGGGTCCGCTCACCGCCGTGGCCTGCGCGCCGGCCAGTGCCGCCTCCAGGCCCGCGATCCGGGCGTCCCGCTCGGCGAGCTCGGCACCCAGCCGGGAGAGGACGTCGTCCACCTCGGCCATGCGGTAGCCCCGGGCACCCACCGGCAGCCGCAGCGCGTCTATGTCCGCCCTGGTCACCGGCCGGGTCTCGGGCAGCGCGTCCGCCACGACCTCCCGCTCCGCCTCGGGGAGCACGGCCTGCTCGCCCCCGCCCACGACGGCGAGCGTGACCCCGGCGACGACCACGACCAACGCGATCAGCAAGAACCAGAACACGATCAACTCCCCAGTGCCGGACTGTCCGGTCACGATCGTGCCATGAGCCACCGACCGTTAAGGTCGAGGGCAGGGACACGAGGAGGAAAATCAGGGTGCTGCGACTGGGCAGGCGCGAGTTCGCCACGCACGAGCCGGTGGTCATGGCCATCGTGAACCGGACCCCGGACTCCTTCTACGACCAGGGCGCGACCTTCCGCGACGCGCCGGCCCTGGACCGGGTGGAACAGGCGGTGGCCGAGGGCGCCGCGATCATCGACATCGGCGGGGTCAAGGCGGGTCCGGGCGAGCACGTCGACGCCGCCGAGGAGGTCCGCCGGACCGTCGGCTTCGTGGCCGAGGTGCGCCGCCGTCACCCCGACGTGGTGATCAGCGTGGACACCTGGCGGCACGAGGTCGGCGAGGCGGTCTGCGAGGCCGGGGCGGACCTGCTCAACGACGCGTGGGGCGGGGTGGACCCGAAGCTGGCCGAGGTGGCCGCCCGGTACGACGTGGGCCTGGTCTGCACGCACGCGGGCGGCGCGGAGCCGCGTACCCGACCGCACCGGGTGGAGTACGAGGACGTCATGGCGGACGTCCTGCGGGTGACCGTGGGGCTGGCCGAGCGGGCCGCGGCCCTCGGCGTGCGCCGGGACGCGATCATGATCGACCCGGGCCACGACTTCGGGAAGAACACCCGGCACTCGCTGGAGGCCACCCGCCGGCTGGGCGAGATGACGGCCACCGGCTGGCCGGTGCTGGTCTCGCTGTCGAACAAGGACTTCGTCGGCGAGACCCTCGACAAGCCGGTCAAGGAGCGGCTGCTCGGCACCCTGGCGACCACGGCCGTCTCGGCCTGGCTGGGCGCGCAGGTCTACCGGGTCCACGAGGTGGCCGAGACCCGGCAGATCCTCGACATGGTGGCCTCGATCCAGGGCCACCGGCCCCCGGCGGCGACCCGCCGGGGACTGGCCTGAGGCACGCCGGGCCCTGACCCGCCCGTCGCACGCCGGCGCTGCCTGCGCCGGCGCTGCTTGCGTCGGCGCTACTTGCCGACCTCCTTGGTGACCAGCGCAATCGCCTCGTCCACGTCGTCCGTGACGTGGAACAGCAGCAGGTCCCGCTCCGAGGCCTTGCCCTGGGCCACGACGGTGTTCCGCAGCCAGTCGATCAGGCCGTTCCAGTACGCGGACCCGAACAGCACGATCGGGAAGCGCGTGACCTTCTGCGTCTGCACGAGGGTGAGCGCCTCGAACAGCTCGTCCAGCGTGCCGAGTCCGCCCGGCAGGACCACGAACCCCTGCGCGTACTTCACGAACATCGTCTTGCGGACGAAGAAGTAGCGGAAGTTCAGGCCGAGGTCGACGTGCGGGTTGAGGCCCTGCTCGAAGGGCAGCTCGATGCCGAGGCCGACCGAGATGCCGTTGCCCTCGCGGGCGCCCTTGTTGGCCGCCTCCATCGCGCCGGGGCCGCCGCCGGTGATCACGGCGAAGCCCGCGTCGACGAGCGCGCGGCCGATGCGGACGCCCGCCTCGTACTCCGGCGACCCCGCCGGAGTACGGGCCGAGCCGAACACGCTGATCGCGGGCGGCAGCTCGGCCAGGGTGCCGAAGCCCTCGATGAACTCCGACTGGATCCGCAGCACCCGCCACGGATCGGTGTGCACCCACTCGGTCGGTCCGGCCGAGTCCAGCAGTCGCTGGTCGGTGGTGCTGCCCGCCTGGACCTGGTTCCGCCGCCGCAGCACCGGGCCGAGCTGCTGCTCCTCCGGCTTGCGCCGGGTGCCCTCCGGGTTGCCCATTGCGTGCTCCCTCCTGCTGATCGTTCGGATCGTTCAGAGTAGGCACACAAGGGTGGCCGGAAGCGGAATTCAGGCGGTCAGCCAGGCGCGGAGTCGTTCCTCGCAGTACAGGATGGCCTTGGTCTCGACACGCTCGTCGACCTTGTGGGCGAGCAGCGCGTCCCCCGGGCCGTAGTTCACGGCCGGTACGCCGAGGGCGCTGAAGCGCGAGACGTCCGTCCAGCCGAACTTGGGCATGGGCAGGCCGCCGACGGCCTCCATGAACGCCACTGCCGCCGGGTGGGAGAGGCCCGGGAGGGCGCCGCCGCTGTGGTCGTCGACGACGAACTCGTCGACGTCGCAGTCGGCGAAGACCTCGCGGACGTGCGCGAGCGCCTCCTCCTGGGTGCGGTCGGGGGCGTAGCGGAAGTTCACGGTGACGGTGCACGCGTCGGGGATGACGTTCGTGGCCACGCCGCCCTCGATCCGTACGGCGTTGAGGCCCTCGTGGTACTCCAGGCCGTCGATCAGCGGCCTGCGCGGCTCGTACGCGGCGAGCCTGGCCAGGATCGGGCCGGCCGCGTGGATGGCGTTGGAGCCCATCCAGCTGCGGGCGGAGTGGGCGCGCTCGCCCCGGGTCTTGAGCAGCACCCGCAGCGTGCCCTGGCAACCGCCCTCGACCTGGGCGTTGGAGGGCTCCAGGAGTACGGCGAAGTCGCCGGCCAGCCAGTCGGGGTGGGCCTCGGCGATGTGGCCCAGGCCGTTGAGGTGGGCGGCGACCTCCTCGTTGTCGTAGAAGACGAAGGTGAGGTCGCGGTTCGGCTCCGGCACGGTGGCGGCGATGCGCAGCTGGATGGCGACGCCGGACTTCATGTCGGTGGTGCCGCAGCCCCAGAGGACGCCGTTCTCGTCGAGCCGGGAGGGCACGTTGTCGGCGATCGGCACGGTGTCGAGGTGCCCGGCGAGCACGACGCGCTCGGCGCGGCCGAGGTCGGTCCTGGCCACCACGTTGTTGCCGTACCGGTCCACGGTCAGGTGCGGCAGGGCGCGCAGCGCGTGTTCGACGGCGTCGGCGAGGACCTTCTCGGTGCCGCTGACGGACGGGATGTCGACGAGCCGTGCGGTGAGTTCGGCTGCGTCCAGACTGAGGTCGAGCGCGGTATCTGGCATGTCTCCGACCCTAGCGCCCCGCCGGGTGGGGGACCGGTGCCGTCCGGCCGGTGGACGCGCGGTGCGGCGGGGGCGGGCGGGGCGGCCGGTGCCCCCGGGGTGCCTGTCCAGGGGCAACTCCAGGGCGGGCGGGACCACTGGGCAGGGGCGTTTTGGTGGCCGCGGGCGACTACCGGGGTGCGAGGAAGCCTCAAGTACGGTGGGCGACGTGCCCGAATCCAGCCTGTCGCCCGACCGCCGGCGCCGCCGACGCCGACGCCGTCCGCTGCGCATCGCCGCGGCCGTCTGCGTGCTGTTCGGCCTGGCCGGGTACTTCGCCGCCCAGTACGCGTCGAACGGCGGCGGCGGGGCCCCGCGGTGCACGGTGCGGGCCGCGGGCGGCGGGAGCGGCGAGGGCGCCACGTACGAGATGAGCCCGGAGCAGGCGGCGAACGCGGCGACGATCGCGGCGGTCGGCACGCGCAAGGCGCTGCCGGAGCGTGCGGTGACGATCGCGCTGGCGACGGCGATGCAGGAGTCCGGGCTGCGGAACCTGAAACACGGCGACCGGGACTCGCTGGGGCTCTTCCAGCAGCGGCCCTCCCAGGGCTGGGGCACCCCGGAGCAGATCATGGACCCGGTGTACTCGGCCGGGATCTTCTACGACCGGCTGGTGAAGGTGCGCGGCTACTCACGGCTGCCGCTGACGGTGGCCGCGCAGAAGGTGCAGCTCAGCGGGTTCCCGCAGGCGTACGCGAAGCACGAGCCGGACGCGCAGCTGCTGGCCGGGGCGCTGACCGGGCGGGAGCCGGCGACGCTGGGCTGCGGCGGTCCCGCGGGGCAGGAGCAGGGGTCGGCGGGCAAGGTGCGGGCCGAGCTGGTGCGGGACTTCGGGCCCGGGGTGCTGCCGGGCGGCGCCAAGGGCGCGTCCGCGCCGGGGGCTGCGCCGGGCTCTGCGTTGGGCTCTGCGCCGGGCTCTGCGTTGGCCGTCACGGTGCCGTCGGAGCGGCGGGGCTGGGCCGTGGCGCACTGGGCGGTGGCGCGGGCGGCGGAGCTGCGTCTGGACCGGGTGGAGTTCGACGGCAAGGTGTGGACGGCGGGCCGCCACGGCGGCGCGTGGCGGGCCGGTACGGCGCCGCGCGACGAGATCCTCCTGACGGTCACCCCCCGCCGCTAGCCTCCGGCGGTCCCCTTGCCCCTGGCCCGGCCCCGTGCGGGTCCCGTGCCGGGTGCCGGTCCCGTGCCGGGTGCGGGCCGTTGCCCTGCGGGGCTGGTCCCCAACCCGCCCTTCCTCCGTTCCTCCCCCAGCTACCGCTGGGAGGTGCCCCCAGGGCTTCGCCCGGACCTCTTCGGGGGCTCCGCCCCGGTTTCGGGATGAGGGTCCCCCCGGACGAAGTCTGGGGGAGGGCGGGGTGGGGAACCGGCTCCGCGCAGCGGCAACGGCCCGCAGCACCACCACGCCGCACCCGACATCGGCACCACACCCCCGGCAACGAACCGCACCCGGCACGAGGCGGGGTCCCGAGGCCATAGCCCGGGGACGGGGTCGAAGCCGGGGGCAGGGGCCGGGACCCGGGGCCGGGACGGGGACAGGACCGGGACGGATGTCACGGTCGTGGCACAACGGGCGGCACGGCGGGGGCCGTTCGCCCGTGGAGGACCTAACCTGCCGCTCCGCCGTCCCGCCGACAGCCCGCGGGGCGACCGAAGGGGAGGGGTGGCCGTGAGCGAGAACGCGGCGGAAGTTCCCGGTACGGCCGGAGGGGCGGGGGCGGGTCCCGTCCCCGGGCCCGCGGCGCAGGGGGCGGGGACCGCCGGCGCCGTGGGCGGGCCCGCGGGCCGGGATCCGTGGAAGGCGCCAGCCGGGGTGGCGGTCGCGCGGGCGGCGGCGCCCGGGTGGGACGCGGTCGTGCGGAGCGGGCCGGCGGCGCCCGTCACCGCCGCGACCCTGTGGGGCGTGCTGGGTGCCGCGGTCGCGGCCGCGCTGCTGCTGGCCGACGGCGTGGGGATCGGGCTGCTCCTCGCCGTGCTGCCGGCCGCCGTCGCCGCGTACGCCGCCGCCCGGACCGCCGGGCGGCGGGCCCGGCCGTGGAGCCTGGTCTGGGCGGCCGGCTGCCTCGCCCTGCTCGTGGTGCCGGCGCTGCGGGACTCCGCCTGGCCGTCCTTCCTCGCCGTGCTGGCCGCCTTCGGGTCGGCCGCCTTCGCGCTGCACGGCAGCCGGACGTGGCCGGGCGTGCTGCTGGGTCCGGCCGGTCTGTTCGCGGCCGCGCCGGGTGCCGTCCGCTGGGGGTGGGCGGGGCTGCGGGCCCGTGGCGCCGGGCGGCGCGACCCCCGGCTGCTGCCGCTGCTCAAGGCGGCCGGGGTGGCTCTGGTGCTGCTGGTGCTCTTCGGCGCCCTGTTCGCCTCCGCCGACGCCGCGTTCGCGGAGCTGCTGGAGCGGATGACCCCCGACCTGTCCGGCACGGACGGCCCGCTGCGGCTGGTGCTGTTCGTCCTCGGCGGACTCGCCGCGCTCGCCGCCGCCCGGGTCGCGGCCGCGCCGATGCGCTGGGACCGGATCCGCGTGACCCCCGGCAGGGCCCGCTCCCGGGCCGAGTGGGCGCTGCCGCTGATCGTGCTCGACCTGCTCTTCGCCGGCTTCAACGCCGTGCAGCTGACGGTGCTGTTCGGCGGGTACCCCGAGGTCCTGGAGCGCACCGGGCTCAGCTACGCCGAGTACGCCCGGCAGGGTTTCTGGCAGCTGCTGTGGGCCACCGTGCTCACCCTGGCCGTGATCGCCCTCGCCCTGCGCTGGGCGCCCCGGTCCTCCCCCGGCGACCGGCGGCTGGTCCGTGCGGTGCTGGGCGCGCTGTGCCTGCTGACGCTGGTCGTGGTGGCCTCCGCGCTGCGCCGGATGGACCTGTACGTGGACGCGTACGGGCTGACGCGGCTGCGGCTCTCCGTGGCGGCCGTCGAGCTCTGGCTCGGGGTGGTGCTCGTACTGATCGTCGCGGCCGGGGTGTTCGGGGCGCGGCTGCTGCCCCGGGCGGTCGCGGCGTCCGCGGGGGCGTTCGTACTGACCTTCGGGCTGGTGTCGCCCGACGGGCTGGTGGCCGGGCGGAACGTGGCCCGGTTCGAGCGGGACGGCCGGCTGGACCTGGAGTACGTGCAGTTCCTTTCGGCGGACGCGGTGCCGGCCCTGGACCGGCTGCCGGAGCCGCTGCGGTCCTGCGCGCTGGCCGGGATCCGGGAGGAGCTGAGGCTCTCCGGCGACGTGCCGTGGTACGCGACCAGCCTTGGCGAGCGCCGGGCGCGGCGGATCCTGCGGGAGCGGCCGCCGGTCCCCGACGCGTCCTGCGCGCGGCCTCGCTCCTTCGACCGTGGATCGCGGTACTAAGGCCTGTCGTCAAACTCCCGACGTCGCCCGGCGTCGCGGGGCAGGCGGGAGTTTGACGACAGGCCCTGGGGCCTGTCGTACGGATTTCCGGGCGGTCACCCTCAGGGGGCGGCGGCCCGGAGCCGTGCCGGAAGGGTTCGGCACCGCCCTGACCAGGTGCTCGTACGGTTTTCACCGCAGCCGATAATGCGATGCGTTACCAATCCTTTACCTGTGGTCGCCGCAACCAACCCCGCCCCGGGAGCTGTTGTCACGGCGTACGGCACGATCTCCCAGCTTCAAGGAGCACCATGTCCCTCCCCCTGACCCGCCGGATCGCCCGCACCGCGCTGCTGCTCGCGGCGGGGGCGGCACCCGTGGTCGGTGCGGCCGGCGCGGCGAGCGCCGCGGAGGCCACGACCGCCCCCCAGCTCGGCTCGCTGACCGCCACCGCCGAGGAGTCCGCCAGCGGCCTCACCGGCAGCGCCACCTCCCTGCTCGGCGAGACCGCCGGACAGGCGTCCGAGAGCGGGCTGCCCGCGGCCGACGGAGTCGCGGGGAAGCTGCCCGCCGCCGACGGGGTCGCCGGGAAGCTGCCCGCGGCCGACGCCGTGACCGGCAAGCTGCCCGCCGCCCCGCCCTCCCTGGGCGGACTGCCGGTCGGCGGTGTCGCCACCGGCCAGCTGCCCGTCCCGTCCCCCCTCGGCTGACACCCCCTCCTCGGCCAGGGACGCCGAAGGCCCCGGAGCACGCGCGGATACCGTTGGTTATTCGGGTCCTTCTACTTCGCCCCGTCGATCGTTTGGTCGGCGGGGCGAAGTGCTGCGCAGTGGCTGGTGCGGGTGCGGGCCCGGGGTGTGCCGGTGAGGTGGGCGTCGATGCGGGCGAGGTTGATGGCGGCGCCAGTGAGCTGGTGCTGGAGGCTGGTCTTCGCCAAGCCGCGGTAGCGGGATCTACGCATGCCGCAGCGTCCGACGGCCTGGGCGATGGTGCCCTCGACACCGGCACGGATCTTGTAGCGCTCTTTCCAGGTATCGGTTCGCTGCTCGGCTCGGGCCGTGCGGACGGCTTCGTGTTCGTCGCGGCTCTGCCGGAGGTTGAGCTCGCGGCGCTGGGCTGTGGGGGAGTTGACGCAGTCGCGCAGGTGAGGGCAGGGGCGGCAGCCGGCCGGGCTGAAGCGGACCCGGATAACGGGCAGCCCCTGTTGGGAACGCCGCTCGGCCCACTGCGTGCTGACGACGCCGTTCGGGCAGGTCACCCGCTCGCGGTCCCAGTCGATGGTGAAGGCGTCCTGACCGAAAGGGCCGTCGGCCGACGCGGCGGTGCTGGCGGCCATCGGCCCGTGCAGGACGACGCCGTGCTCCCGCCTGGCGGTCACGACCTGGCCGGCGGTGGGATATCCGGCATCGACCCAGTGCTCACCGGGCAGGCAGTCCCGCATCGCCAGCGCGTCGTGGATCTCGGGGACGGTCACGCTGTCGTGCACGGTGGCGAGGGTGGTGGCCACGTTCGTGATCAGGTTCGGCGTGTCCGGCTCACAGGTCTCGGTCAGGTGGACCTTGTATCCGTCCCACAGAGTGTCCCGTTTGACGCTGCCCCCGGCCTCGGTGTCATAGGGCGTGACCAGGCGCAACGCGCCCGGCGGGCGGTCTTTTGGGTCCCGCCGCCTCACCTCGCCCTCCACCCGGTGGAAGTGCTGGACCCACATCTGCCGCAAGGTCTCCACCTCCGTCAGGGTGCCCAGGCCGGGCGGTGCGTCAGCGGCGAAGACCGCCTCCAGCAGATGCATCCCGTCACGGCCGACCCGCAGGCCCACCTCGTCGACAGTTCCCGCACCGACGACAGCACATGCGTGGCATCGGTGCGGGCCCGGTCCGCCGTCTTGAGCAGGCCCTTCTCCCGGGCCGCAGCCAGGATGCCGTCCAGCACCCGCCGCCCGGCATCCGCGTTCACCAGCCGGTCCCGGAACTCCGACAGCACCGAGAAGTCGAACCCCGGATCGTCGAGCCGAAGCCCGAGAGCGTACTTGAAGTCGATCCTGGCCCTCACCGCCTCCGCGGCCTGCCGGTCGGTGAGCCCTTCGACGAACTGCAACACCAGTACCAGCGCGAGCCGACCCGATGACCAGGCAGGCCTACCCCGCACCGGGAACAGGTCCACGAACTCCTCGTCCGTGAACATGGACCCCAGCTCGTCCCGCACCCGGATCGCCGGACTCCCCTTCGGGAACGCGGCCCGAGCCACCCGCACCGTCTCCGCCGGGATCTCCCCAGACCCCTTCGGCTGCATCGACATCCGCACCCACCCCATACGACAACGTCGGCCTTCAAGACCACAACCAGGTCTTGAAGGCCGACGTCACGCCAGGCCCTGAATTGACCAACGGCATCCGAGCGAGCGGTCCGGGGCCTTCGGCACGGTCGGGGTGTTACGCGGCGGCCGCGCCCAGCCGCTTCACGGCGGCGGCCACCCGCTCGTCGGTGGCGGTGAACGCCACCCGGACGAAGCCGGCGCCCGCGGTGCCGTAGAAGTCGCCCGGCGCCACCAGGATGCCCAGCTCCGCGAGGTACGCCACGGTGTCCCAGCACGGCTCGTCCCGCGTGGCCCACAGGTACAGGCTCGCCTCGCTGTGCTCGATCCGGAAGCCGTGGGCCTCCAGCGCGCCCTTGAGCGCCGCGCGCCGGGCGGCGTACCGCTCGCGCTGCTCGGCCACGTGCGCGTCGTCGCCGAGGGCGGCGGCGGTGGCGGCCTGCACGGGGGCGGCGGTCATCATGCCGCCGTGCTTGCGGATCTGGAGCAGTTCGCCCAGCACCGCGGCGTCGCCGACCAGGAAGGCGGCGCGGTAACCGGCAAGGTTGGAGCGCTTGGAGAGCGAGTGGACGGCGACGAGGCCGTCGAACGAGCCGCCGCAGACCTCCGGGTGCAGGACGGACACCGGGTCGGCCTCCCAGCCCAGCTCCAGGTAGCACTCGTCGGAGAAGACCAGCACGCCGTGCTCGCGGGCCCAGGCCACGATCCGGACGAGGTCCTCCTTGGGCAGCACGCGGCCCGTGGGGTTGGACGGCGAGTTCAGCCACAGCAGCTTCAGTCCGGCCGGGTCCAGCTCCGTCGGGTCGTCGTAGACCACCGGCTCGGCACCGCACAGCCGGGCGCCGACCTCGTACGTCGGGTAGGCGAGCCGGGGGTACGCGACCCTGTCGCCCGGGCCGAGGCCCAGCTGGGTCGGCAGCCAGGCCACCAGCTCCTTGGAGCCGACCACCGGGAGGACGTTGGGGTGCGCGACGGAGGCCGCGCCGAGGCGCCGCTCCGCCCAGCCGGCGATGGCGTCGCGCAGCTCGGCCGTGCCCCACACCGTGGGATAGCCCGGGGAGTCGGCGGCCGCGATCAGCGCCCGCTGGATGTGGTCGGGAACCGGGTCCACGGGGGTGCCGACCGAGAGGTCGACGATGCCGTCCGCGTGGGCCGCTGCGGTCGCCTTGTACGGCTCCAGCTTGTCCCAGGGGAAGACGGGAAGGCGGGACGATACTGCGGGCACGGTGCGCTGCTCACTTTCTCGTACGGGCTTCGGAGCGCCTCGTAGTGGCGGTACGGGGCAGGAAAACACGCCGGTCCTGTACGGCGGGGCCGTACAGGACCGGGGGGTGTCACCTCAGTGACCGGCGTTGATGTCGGCCGGGAGGGCCGCGATGAACGGGTGGTCACGCTCGATCAGGCCGAGCTTGGAAGCACCACCGGGCGAACCGAGCTCGTCGAAGAACTCGACGTTCGCCTTGTAGTAGTCCTTCCACTCTTCCGGAGTGTCGTCCTCGTAGAAGATCGCCTCGACGGGGCAGACCGGCTCACAGGCACCGCAGTCGACGCACTCGTCGGGGTGGATGTAAAGGGACCGGGAACCCTCGTAGATGCAGTCGACGGGGCACTCTTCGATACAGGCCTTGTCCTTGACGTCGACACAAGGCTCCGCGATGACGTAGGTCACGCTCTCGTTCCTCCTCGGTAGGGCTGTCCAAATCGCGCGGGAGCGCGGCGTCGTCGATGCCCGCACCTAGTATCTCCGTTCCGGGGCACGATCCGAACAGGAGGGGCATACAGAGCTGTGGAAATCACTGCCGGTGGACGGTTTGAAGTGCGTATCACCCCGGCTGACGTGGGTAAACGCGTCTCTGTACGCCGCCTGAACCCCGACCGGGACGGCACGGGCACCTTCACTGACACGGTCGGTGTTCTCACATCCTGGAACGAGGGTGTGCTGCTGATCACACGGCGGACCGGGGAAACCGTCCGCATCGCGGAATCGACGCTGGTCGCGGGCAAGATTGTGCCCCCTGCCCCGGCGCGCCGGCGCGGTCCTGCGGCGGGTTTCGAGGAGCTCGCGACCGTTTCCGCCCGCGCGTGGCAGCCGGTGGAGAGCGAGCGGCTGGGGCAGTGGGAGCTGCGGGCAGCCGCCGGATTCACCAGGCGTGCCAACTCGGTGCTCCCGCTCGGCGATCCGGGGATGCCGCTCGACGATGCACTCGCCCGGGTGACCTCCTGGTACGCGGAACGGGCACTTCCGGCGTACGCGCAGCTCGCCACCGGCGCCGAGGGCACCCAGGAGGCGCTGTGCGTGGAGCTGGAGCGGCGCGGCTGGGTGCGCGAGGTGTCGGCCGAGGTGCGGATCGCCGCGCTGGCGCCGCTCGCGGACGCGGCGGCGGACGTGTCCCGGGTGCGGTTGTCCCGTACCGCGGACGCGGCCTGGATGGCGCGCTACCAGCGCTCGGGCGAGGCCTCGCCCGAGGTGGTGAAGGTGCTGTCGGCCGGGCCCTCGGTGTGGTTCGCGGCGATAACGGCGGAGGACGGCACCGTGGTGGCGATCGGCCGGTGCGTGGTGGACGGGCGCTGGGCCGGGTTCATGGCCGTGGAGGTGGCGCCGGAGCGCCGCCGCGAGGGGCTGGCCGGCGCGGTGATGGCGGCGCTCGCGCGGCAGGCGCTGGAGGAGGGCGCCTCGGCCGCCTGGCTCCAGGTCGAGACGGACAACGCGGGCGCGCTGGCCCTGTACGACGGCCTGGGCTTCGCCCCGCACCACGCGTACCACCACTTCCGCGCCCCGGCGGTGCCGTGAGCGGCCGCGAGGAGTTCGCCCGGGAGGCCCGGTCCGAGCGGCCGGACCTCGCGCGGCTGTGCCTGCTGCTGGCGGCGGAACTGGACCCCGCCCTGGACGAACGCGGCATGGACGAGGCCGAGATGGAGCTGGACCGGCTGGCCGGCGAGCTGCCGTACGGGCTGCGCGGCGGCCGGCGCTGGGCCTCCGCGATGGCGGCGCTGCTCGGCGGCCGGTACGGGTTCCAGGGCGTGCCGGTGGACTACCAGCGGCTGGACTCCTCGCTGCTGCACGAGGTGCTGCGGCGCCGACGCGGGCTGCCGATCCTGCTGTCGGTGGTGTGGATGGAGGTCGCCCGGCGGGCCGGGGCGCCGGTGTACGGGGTCGCCCTGCCGGGGCACTTCGTGGTCGGCTTCGGCGACCCGTCGGAGCACGTGCTGGCGGACCCGTACTCGGGCGGCCGGCCGCTGACCGGCGCGGACGCGGAGCTGCTGGTGGTGAGCGCGACGGGCGCGCCCCTGGACCCGGCGCAGCTGGAGCCCGCTCCCCCGCTGGAGATCGTGCTGCGGATCCTGAACAACGTACGGGCCTGGGCGGGCGCCCGGCCCGAGCAGTGCGGGGTGCAGCTGGCGGCCACGGAGCTGTCGCTGCTGCTGCCGTCCCACCCCGCCCGGCTGCGCTACGAGCGGGCCCAGCTGCTGGTGCAGCGCGGCGAGTTCCTGCGGGGCGCGGCGGAGCTGGAGGGGTACGCCGAGCTGATGGGCGCGGTGGACGAGGCCGCGGCGGAGCGGATCCGCGCGGAGGCTGCCGCGGCCCGGGCGATGCTCAACTGACCCTTCGGGGCCGGGGGTCTCCCCCACCGCTCCTCACCACGTGTCACCGCTCGTCGCGACCCCTCACCGCTCCTCGCCGTGCTCCTTGTGCCTCTGGTAGTAGCGGGCCACCCGGGCCCGGTTGCCGCAGACGGACGGCACGCACCAGCGGCGGCGCGGGTGGGCGGGCAGGAAGAGCAGCACGCAGTCGTGGCCCTCGCACTGGCGCACCTTCTCGAAGCGGGGGTCGAGGAGCAGCTCCGCGACGGCCTCGGCGAGTTCGGCCGCGAGGCGCTGCGCGGGCGTGCCGGAGCGCCGGGTGCCGCCCGTGCAGCGGCCGTCGGCGTCCCGGCCGAGGTGCCGGTGTGCGGGGGCGGCCGCGAGGGTCGCGTTGAGCGCCGCCAGGTCCTCGGGCGGGGCGGGGGTCCCGGCGCGGGCCGCGCCGATGAGGCGGGCGGCGGTGTCCCGTACCGCGTGGACGGCGGCGAGTTCCGCCGGTCCGGCGTCGGGGCGTTCCCCGAGACGGCCGGACTGGGTGCCGAGCCAGGCCGTGAGGGCTTCCGGGGTCGCGATGAGGTCCACCGTGCCGTCGAGGACGCGGGTGTTGACCAGGTCGAGAGCGAGCGGTTCGCCGGTGAGGGGGAACGGTGCGGTCATTCCCTAATGCTACATCTCACCGTTGACACGTTAGAAGTGACCACCGATGCTGGAGCCACCCGGCACCTAATGGGTCTTTCCGTGATGGAGGCATGTGATGAGCAGCTCGGGGCAGATCGTCCACCGGTACGTCGAGGTCGACGGGGTCCGGGTCTTCTACCGCGAGACCGGGCCGGCCGACGCCCCCGTCCTGCTCCTGCTGCACGGCTTCCCCTCCGGCTCCCACCAGTACCGGCGGCTGATGGAGACCCTGGGCGGCGAGTTCCGCCTGGTGGCCCCCGACTACCCGGGCTTCGGCCGCACCGAGGCGCCCGCGGGCTTCACGTACACCTTCGACCGGCTCGCCGACGTCACCGAGGGCTTCGTCACCGCCCTCGGCCTGGAGCGCTTCGCCCTGTACGTCTTCGACTTCGGGGCGCCGGTGGGCTTCCGCATCGCCGTCCGCCGCCCCGAGTGGATCACCGGTCTGGTGGTGCAGAACGGCAACGCGTACGAGGACGGACTCTCCGACGCGGCACGGCAGTTCATCGCCCTGCGCCGGGAGGTGCCGGGCGACGTCGAGCAGATCCGGGGCCTGCTCACCCTGGAGGGCACCCGCTTCCAGTACGAGACGGGCGCCTCCGAGCCGGCCCGCCTCGACCCCGACAGCTGGACCCTCGACCAGCACTTCCTGGAGCTCCCGGGCCGCAAGGACGCCCAGGTGGACCTGGCCCTGGACTACCGCTCCAACGTGGCGCGCTACCCCGAGTGGCAGGCCTGGCTGCGCGAGTACGCGCCGCCGGCGCTGGTCGTCTGGGGCACCGGCGACCCGTTCTTCACCCCGCCCGGCGCCCACGCGTACCTGCGCGACCTGCCGCAGGCGCGGCTGCACCTCTTCGAGACGGGCCACTTCGCGCTGGAGGAGCGCCTGCCGGAGATCGCCCCGCTGGTCGCGGACTTCCTGCGCGGACTCGCGTAGGCCCAGGCCCCCCGGATCAGGCCGGATGCCGGCGGGCAGGGCCGGCCGGGAAGGTCAGAGCCAGCCCTTCTCGCGGGCGATGCGCACCGCCTCGGCGCGGTTGCGGGCGGCCAGCTTCTGGATGGCCGTCGAGAGGTGGTTGCGCACGGTCCCCTGGGACAGGTGCATCCCGGCCGCCAGTTCGGCGTTGGTCGCCCCGTCCGCCGCCGCCCGCAGCACCTCGCGCTCCCGGCCGGTCAGGGGGTTGGCGCCGTCCGCCAGGGCCGCGGCCGCCAGGGTGGGGTCGATGACCCGCTCCCCCGCCAGCACCCGGCGCACCGCGTCGGCCAGCTGTGCCGCCGGGGCGTCCTTGACCAGGAAGGCCGAGGCGCCGGCCTCCATCGCGCCGCGCAGGTAGCCGGGCCGGCCGAAGGTCGTCAACACCACGATCTTCAGGGCGGGCAGGGCCTGGTGCAGCTCGCGGGCCGCCTCGATGCCGGTCTTGCCGGGCATCTCGATGTCCAGCAGCGCCACGTTGACGTCGTGGCTGCGGGCCGCCGCCAGCACCTCGTCCCCGCGTGCCACCTGGGCCACCACCTCGACGTCCGGTTCGAGGCCGAGGAGCGCGGCGAGGGCCTCCCGGACCATCGACTGGTCCTCCGCGAGGAGGACTCGGACGGGTGCGGCGGTCATGAGCCCGATCCCAGGGGGGTGAGCGGGATCCGGGCGGCGAGGGTGAAACCCCCGCCCGAGGGCCCGGCGGACAGCGTCCCGCCCGCCGCGGCCAGCCGCTCCGTCAGCCCCGCCAGGCCGCTGCCCGGTACGACGGCCCCCGCGCCCGGCCCGTCGTCCGCCACCGCCAGCTCCAGTTCGGGACCGGCCGGGGTCTGGCGGGCGGCCAGCCGCACGCTGCACCGGCGGGCACCGCTGTGCCGGACCACGTTGGTGACGGCCTCCCGGAGCGCCCAGGCCAGCGCCGACTCGGCCTCCTCCGGCAGTTCGGGCAGCTGCGGGTCCGCCGGAAGGTCCGCGACGATCCCCGCGGCGGCCAGGGCGGTGCGCGCACCGGCCAGTTCGCCCGGGAGGGTCGGCCGCCGGTAGCCGCTGACCGCCTCGCGCACGTCGGCCAGCGCCTGCCTGCCGACCTTCTCGATGTCCGCGACCTGTGCGGCCGCCTTCTCGGGGTGGTCCGGCAGCATCCGCCCGGCCAGCTCGCTCTTGAGGGTGATCAGCGAGAGGGAGCGGCCCAGCAGGTCGTGCAGGTCCCGGGCCAGCCGCAGCCGTTCCTCGTTGGCGGCCAGCCGGGCCACCGTGGCCCGCGCCTGACGCAGTTCGAGGGTGGTGCGCACCATCTCCCGTACGCCGATCACCGCGAAGCCGCCGAGGAGCGCGGGCACCACCAGGCCGGCCAGGTAGTAGCCGCCCGCCGGCACCGAGAGGGCGGCCAGGACGAGCAGGACGGTCGCGCCCGGCACCGTCCAGTGCGCCACCCGGGCCGGCAGGGCGGCGCCGGACGCGATGGACACGTAGACGAACAGCACCAGCCACTCCCGTCCCAGGCACACCGACAGCACCAGGGCCTGCGCGGCCAGGACGCCGACGGAGGCCATCAGCCGGGGCGTGCTCGCCCGGCGGCGGGTCCTGAGGAGCAGGACCAGGCACCAGGCTATGAAGGCGGCCAGGCCCAGGCAGCCGAGGATCCGCACGCCGGTGCTGTGCCCGCCGGCGACCAGGTCGGAGACGGGCGCGCCGAGGTAGAAGAGCCAGACCGAGGTCCAGAGGACCTTGACGACCGTCTGGCGGCGGTTGCCGGACGGTTCGCCGAGGCCGGCCAGGACACGTGCTTCCGGGCCGGGCACGGTGTGTACGCGGGTGGTGTTCACGGCCTCAGTGTGTCCTTGCGGTAGAGCCGGGCCGCGCCGTCCGCGGAGACCGCGAAGTGGGCGGCGCGGACCGCGAGGTCCCTCGCGTCTCGAAGCTCGCCCCGGGGGCGGCAGTGCTCCGCACGGTCGTCGTCATGCCCCAAGACTCGCCCGCGGCGGGGTGCCGGCGGCAGTGTCGCGAGTCGTGGGTCCGGCATGACGGATGTCATGGGCGGGACCGTGACGGTGCGGCGGGCCGGGGTGCGGCGGGCGGGGAGCGGCGGGCGGGGAGCGGGGAGCGGCGGGCGGGGGGGCGGCGGGCCGGGCTCCGGTGCGGGACCCGTCGGCGGCGCCCGGATGTGCGAGGGCCCCCGCCGGTGTTCCGGCGGGGGCCCTCTGACCGTCGGGGCCCCTCTGGCGCGGAGGGGCGTCGCGGGTCAGCTCGGGTCGAGCTCGATCTCGGCCGTGCGCTCGGCGGCGGTCTTGCCGCGCAGGGCCTGCCGCAGCACGCCGACCACGTCCTCCGGCTTGACCGGGGTCTTCTCGCCGGTGCCGCGGGTGATCAGCACACCGTCGAAGGTGTCCCCGTACAGCTCCTTGAGGGCCACCAGGTCGTACGTGTCGACGAGCTTGCCGTCCACCGCCTTGACGCCGAGGATCTTCGGCAGCGACAGGGCGGGGCCGAACGGGATCGACTTGCCGCCGGCCTTGACGATGACCTTGCCGGACATCGCGGGCTCGGCGAACTCCTTCATCATGCGGTCGAGTTCGGCCTGGTCGATGACCGGCTCCTTGCTGGTGACCGGGAGGTCCACGGCGGGGGCGCGGCCGGTCTCCAGCTGCTTGCGGTACGCCTGCTCCACGGCGGCCATCGACTTGTCGACGTCGAGGGCGTTGCCGGCCTTGCCGGGGACGGCGGTGACCTTGTTGGGCTCGAACTTGATGGTGCCCTCGACCACCGAGCCGGAGCCGCCCGCGAGGTCCTCCAGGGCGACCTGGAGCTTCTCCTCGTCGACGTGGACCACCGGATCGGCGGCGCGCTCGTTGCCGAACAGCGAGCCGATCACGGAGAGCGGGTTGTAGTCGCTGCCCTCGGCGTTGCGGACGGTGGTCTGGCTGTCGAGGCTGAGCCCGGCCTTCTCCGGCTTGAGCTCGACCTGCCGGCCGCCGACGGTGAGCTGGATCGGCACGGTGGCCCGGCCGCCGAAGGCCTGCTGCATCTTGCCGAGCGCCTCCTCCTTGCTGCCGCCGATGTCCACGCCCAGCACGGTGGTGCCCTTGGGCACGTCGGAGTGGTTCAGCAGCAGGCCGGCACCGTAGGCGACGCCGAGCAGGGCGACCGCGCCGGAGCAGGCCAGCACCAGCTTCGAACCGCCCTTGCGGGCGGCCGCGGCCTTCTTCGGCTGGGGCACCGGGCGCCGGGGCGCGGCGGCGGGGCTGCTCAGGCCGGGGCTGTCCGTACCGGGCCCGCCGGGGCCGGGCCGGCCCGGTGCGGGGGTGGCCGGACCGGGGCCGGCGGCCGGGCCCTGCGGGAACGCGGGGGCGTCGTAGGCCGGGCGGTCGAAGGCCGAGGTGTCGACGGCGGAGGTGTCGAAGCCGGGGGCGTCGAAGCCGGGGTTCTCGACGGCGGGCGCGCCGGGCTGCGGCATGGGCGGTACGACCGGCAGCGCGCTGGTGGGCGCGTCGTCGCCGAGGTCGGGGCCGGGCCACTGCGGGGTGAACGCACTGGTGTCGTCGTCGAGGCGGGGCGCGACCGGCATGGTGCCGAGGCCGGGCCCGGTCGTCGGGCCGGCGGGCCGGTGCGGGGCGCCGTCGCGGGGACCGCCCTGCGGGTACGCGCTGCCCGCGCCGGGAGCCGGGGGCGGGAAGCCGTGGCCGCCGGCCGGGGCACCTGCTCCGGGCCCGCCGGGGGCCGCGGGGGCACCCGGGGCGCCGGGCCCGCCGGGGCCGAAGCCGTTGCCGGCCGCCGGAGCCGCGGGGGCACCGGGGCGGAAGCCGTTGCCGGCGGGAGCGCCGGGGGCGGCGGGAGCGCCGGGGGCGGTGGGGGCGCCGGGCCCGCCGGGGCCGAAGCCGTTGCCCGCCGCCGGGCCGCCGGGGCGGTTGCCGGGCGCGCGGGGCGGCGTACCCGGGGCACCGGCCGGGGCGCCCGTGGGGGCGCCGGCGCCGAAGGCACCCGCGCCGCGCGCGGCCGGGCCGCCGGGGGCACCCGGTCCGCGGCCGACGGGCCGCTGGGGCAGGCCCGCGCGGGGGCCGCCGGAACGCTGGCCCGGTCCCTGTCCGTTCATGTCCGCTCCCCCGTTGTCCGGGCCCCCCGCAGGGGACCCGGCAGCCGGGGCCGTGCCCGGTCCGGGGAGGGCGGGGCGGGACGCCGGAGGCGGGGTCACGCCCTTGCGCGGGGCGAACCAGCCGCTCGCGGGCTCCGGCTTGGGCGCCTCCGCCGCGGCCGGGGCCGCGGGCGGCTCCTCGTGCTGCGACGCCGCGGGGGCGGGCTCCGGTTCCGCCGCGGCGTCCTCGGCGGCGACCGGTGTGCGGACGACCACGGGCGGGATGGGCCGCGAACCCGGGATGTTGATCCGGATCCGGGTCGTCAGCGTGGTCTCGGTCTTGGGCTCGTCCGGTTCCAGGGAGGACGGCGCGGGCTTCGAAGTCATCGTTTGCTCCTCCGGAGCGTTCGCCCCGGTGTCCGTGGCCGGATTCTGGCGGGATCCGTACGGCGGCGTACCCGAGGGGTAGGCGGCTCCGCCGCGCCCCTGGGGCCCGGAGGACGAACTGTCAGTTTCACGACTCAAGGCAGGTTCTCCCGGTTGGCTCCGCCGCCCGTCGTACCGTGCGCGGGCAGCTCGGCGGCGCCGTCCACCATACTGGCCACCGCCGGAACGCAACTGTCCGCATGTGGCAGCCCGGTTCCGGCGTACGCCCCCGGGGCCGCACGGGCGCCGTTCTCACAACCCCCGGACGGGTTCCCGGCGTCGGCCCGAACGGCACGTCACCTGCCGGACCCCGCGGCCGGAACGGTTCGTTCCGCCGGCGGACGGAGGGTGGCGCAGATCACAGCGGCGACGATTCCACCCAGCATGTAGACATACGTGCTGATTCCGGCAACGAAGACGGCGTCGCCCTCGGGCCGCGGCGTGGACAGCAGCAGGAAGGCGACGAACCAGCCGGCGGCCGCGGCACCGGTGCCGAGCACGCCCCCGGTGGCGATCCGCCCGCCGAGGAAACAGCCGAACGTGCCGAGCAGGGCGAGCAACAGCCCGCCGGGGAACCAGGCGTCGACGACGAGGGCGCCCGCGAGCCCGGTCACCAGGCCGGCGACGAACAGGGCGAGGGCGGCGGCGATCCGGCCGGGCATCGAGGTCACCCGTCCACCCCTGCGAAGAGGTCGTGCTCGCGCTCGCCGGCCGGGACGCCCGGGACACCCTTGACCAACTCGTAGTACTCGGTGGCGAACAGCGGCTGCGCCAGGTCGTTGGAGAGGGCGAAGAACGGGCCGTCGACGGCGATCTGGGTGACGTGCGCCCGCATCGCGGCGGCCTTGGCGGATCCGTACGCGTCCGCGGCGATCTCGGCGGTGATGCGCGAGTCGTCCACGACGCCCGGAACGTCCTCGACGGTCGCGATACCCGGGAAGGGCGATTCCTCGCCCTTCGCGTGCAGCCGTTCGAAGCCCTCCTCGACCACGGAGCGAGGGATGCGGTTCCAGTAGATCTTCCGGATCTCGTGCGGCTCGCCGAGGTCGCGGCGGAAGGCCTTCTCCGCGGCGAGTTCGGCGGCCCGCATGGCGACGCGGTGCGCCTGGATGTGGTCGGGGTGCCCGTACCCGCCGTTGGGGTCGTACGTGACCATGACCTGCGGACGGACCCGGCGGATCACCTCGACCAGGTACGGCGCGGCGTCGTCGACGTCGGTGTTCCAGAAGGCGCCGGGGCGGCGGTTCTGGGGGACGCCCATCATCCCGGAGTCCCGGAAGCGGCCGGGGCCGCCCAGGAAGCCGTGGTCGGTCACGCCGAGTTCGGCCATGGCCGCCGCCAGCTCGTCGATCCGGTGCCGGCCGAGGGTGTCGTCCCGGTCGGCCGCCAGGTGGGCGAGCTCGGGCGGGATGACCTCGCCCTCCTCCCCCAGGGTGCACGTGACCAGGGCGACGTGCGCCCCCTCGGCCGCGTACTTGGCCATGGTGGCGCCGTTGTTGATCGACTCGTCGTCCGGGTGCGCGTGCACCAGGAGCAGGCGGCGGGCGGGAAGACCGTTCATGGGGGACAGACTACGAGTCCCGGACTAGAACTTCAGGCCACCGATCATGCCCGCCACATTGGAGGTCAGTTCGCTGATGGTGGGAGCGATGGACGAGCTGGCGAGGTAGAACCCGAGCAGCACGCAGACAAACGCGTGTCCCGCCTTCAGGCCCGCTTTGCGGACCAGCAGGAAGACGACGATCGCCAGCAGCACCACCGCCGAAATCGAGAGTGCCACGGCGGTTCACCTCCACATGTGTTCGCGTACCCGGACGGCTTGTCAGCGTTCTCAACGTGCTCACCCTGCCCGCCGGCGCGCGCGACGGACAGCACTTGGCGGAGTCATACCCACCGTGCGCTACGGATCATAACTTTCCGTGCGAACGCATCCTTCGGAGCACGGGTGCACGAGGGGGCGCATGGCTCCCGCCGGACGGGGGCGCGTGGTTGCGTGGGAGGGCGTGCGGATGGCCGGCCGGGGACCGAAGTCTCCCGGCCGGCCGACGGCACCCGCACGGCCGTACGCTGTCCAGCCTGTCTCGTTCACATATCGGTGTTGCGACAGTGAAGTTGCCTGCTTGTTAACGAAGTTGATGGGTATTTATCGCCCATGTCAGCACAGCCTGACGCTTCGTCAAGCACTGTACGGCGGCGATCGGAAATCCCTTTGCTCAAGTTGTGGCGCCCGGCCCGGTCCGGCGCGCCGGCCCCCTTGACTGGCCCCCCGCCACTGATGAGAGTTCCGCTCAATTCCCACACAGAGCGCGGGGGCTTCACTCGATGACCAGTCCTTCCCAAGCCAAGGCGGGCTCCTCCGGGACTCCGCCGCCGCTGGACCCCCTCGCGAAGATCGATCCCGCGGAGGCCCGGGAGCTGACGGGACGTTCACCCGGACAGCTGATGTGGCGCCGGTTCCGCCGCGACCGGGCGGGGATGGTCTCCGCGTACGTGGTGCTCTTCTTCTTCGCCGTCGGGCTGCTCGCGCCGGTGATCTCGAAGCTGTACGGCAAGAACCCCTACACCGTCTGGGCCGACGAGCGGATGGAGCTGTTCGACAGCGCCGGGACGCCCATCGGCCCCAACGGCGGGATGAGTTCCGAGTTCTGGTTCGGCCTGGAGCCGGGCAACGGCTACGACGTCTTCACCAAGCTGCTCTACGGCATCCGCACCTCGCTCATGATCTCGCTGGCGGTGACGCTGGCGACCGTCCTGACCGGCATCCTGCTCGGCGTGGCCGCGGGGTACCTCGGGGGCCGGACGGACTACTGGATCGGCCGGCTGATCGACCTCCTGCTGGCCTTTCCCGCGCAGCTGTTCTTCATCGCGTCGATGCCCGTGGTCGTCTCGCTCTTCGTGGACCCGCAGGACGAGACGCCGACGTACGTCCGGGTGGTCGCGCTGATCGCCGTGCAGTGGTTCCTGGGCTGGATGGGACTGGCCCGGCTGCTCCGCGGCACCACGCTCACCCTGCGGGAACGCGAGTTCATCGAGGCCGCCAAGGTCAGCGGCGCCTCACCGTGGCGGATCATCCGGAAGGAGATCCTGCCCAACCTCGTCACACCGATCCTCGTCCAGGGCACCTTCATGCTGCCCAACTTCGTCACCGCCGAGGCGGGCCTGTCCTTCCTGGGCGTGGGCGTCGTGGAGCCCACCCCGGACTGGGGCGCGATGTTCGCGAAGGCGGCGTCCGTCTACGAGGTCGATCTGACGTACATGTTCTTCCCCGGCATCGCGATGATCGTCTTCATCGTGGCGTTCAACCTGCTCGGGGACTCGGTCCGGGACGCCTTCGATCCCAAGGCCGCGCGCTGATCACCGCCAGGCACATCCCCTCGACGACGGACGGATAGGTGGAAGCATTGACTCCTCAGGGTGGACGCAGAGCGTACGCCGCCATCTCGGCGGTCGCGGCCGGAGCACTCGCGCTCACGGCCTGCGGCGGGGGCGGCGCGGGCGGGGACAAGAACGACGGCAAGAAGGACAGGGAGAACGCCCAGCGCCAGCAGGCGCAGATCAAGTTCGGCGACGAGGCCGCGTCCACCGGTCCGGCCGCCCCCGTCGCGGGCGCGAAGACCGGCGGGACCGTCTCCGTGCTCCAGCGCGACAGCTACGCGCACCTCGACCCGGGCAACATCTACGTGTCCGACGAGCAGTCCCTCGCGTCGCTCATCCACCGCGGTCTGACCGGCTACAAGGCCGACGCGACGGGCAAGGGCCACACCATCGTCGGCGACCTCGCCACGGACAGCGGCACGCCCTCAGACGGCGGCCGGACGTGGACGTACACCCTCAAGGACGGCATCAAGTTCGCCGACGGCACCCCGATCACCTCCAAGGACTTCCGCCACACCTTCGAGCGGCTGTTCTCGCAGGTGATCACCGAGGGCCCGACCTTCATCCAGCAGTGGCTGGCCGACAAGCCGGGCGCCGAGTACCGCAAGCTGCTGCCGGACGGCCCGTACGAGGGCGCCCACCTGCCCGCGACGGTCCTGGACACCCCGGACGACAAGACCGTCGTCTTCCACTTCAAGCAGCCGAAGGGCGACCTGCCCTACGCGCTCGCGATGTCCGGGTACAGCGTGGTCTCGGCCAAGGGCGACACGCAGAAGGCGTACGACAAGGCGCCGGTCACCACGGGCCCGTACCGGATCAAGGAATTCAAGGCCGACAAGTCCATGACGCTCGTGCGGAACGAGAACTGGGACCCGAAGACCGACCCGATCCGCAACGCGTACGTCGACCGGTTCGACATCACCTTCAACCACCAGTACGAGGACTCCAGCCGTCGCCTGATCGCCGACACCGGCGAGAACAGGACCGCGGTCAGCTTCAACAACCAGGTGGACGCCGCCAACCTGGCCAAGGTGAAGGCAGACGCCGGCCTCAAGGCCCGCTCGGTCGACGGCTTCCAGCCGTACGTCGGCCAGATGAACATCAACCTGCGCAAGCCGGAGCTGAAGGACATCAAGGTCCGCAAGGCCATCGCCTACGCGCTCCCGGTCTCCCCCTTCATCCGCGCCTACGGCGGCGACGACGCCATGGCCATCGCCGGCGGCCTGATCTCCCCGACCGTCAGCGGCTACCGCGAGTCCGACCCGTTCGGCAAGAAGGCCAAGCCGGCGGGTGACCCCGAGAAGGCCAGGAAGCTGCTGGAGGAGGCCGGCAAGGCCGGCATGAAGCTGACCTTCGGCTACATCAACACCCCCGAGGGCCAGCAGTACTCCAACGGCATGGCGGAGGGCCTGAAGAAGGCCGGCTTCGACGTCCAGCGCCAGGAGATCCCGAAGGACACGTACTACGACGTCGTCAGCAAGGTGAACAACAAGTACGACATCTTCCACACCGCGTGGGGCGCCGACTGGCCCTCCGCGTCCACGGTCATCCCGCCGCTGTACGACGGCCGCCAGATCCAGGACGGCGCGCAGAACTACTCGCAGGTCAACGACCCGCGGGTGAACGCGGACATCGACCGGATCAACGGCATCACGGACGCCGCGAAGGCCGCGACCGAGTGGAACAAGGTCAACGAGTACCTGCTGACCGAGGTGGTCAACGTGGTGCCCACCGGCTACTACAAGCAGGTCCAGATCGCCGGCTCGGGCATCGGCGGCGTCGTCTACGACGACGTCCTCGGCGGCATCGACCCGCGCAAGCTCTTCGTCAAGTAACCCTCACCGACCGGCCCTCCGGTCCGTCCGCCCGCACGCGACCCGTGCGGGCGGCGGTGCCGGGCGCCCCGCCGCCGCTGCTGAGAGCTGCCCACACCCATGCTGCGATTCCTCCTGCGCCGTACCCTCGGCTCCGTCGTGATCCTGCTGCTGATCAGCGTGTTCACGTTCTTCCTGTTCTTCGCCATCCCGCACGACCCGGCCCTCCTCGCCTGCGGCAAGACCTGCACGCCGGACGCGCTCGCGGTGATCCACAAGAACCTGGGCATCGACAAGCCGGTGCCCGTGCAGTACTGGGAGTTCCTCAAGGGGCTGTTCATCGGCCGCCAGTTCGACCTGGGGCCCTGTCCCGCCCCCTGCTTCGGCTACTCGTTCTCCAAGAACGAGCCGGTCTGGGAGCTGCTGCTGGACCGCTTCCCCGTCACGCTGTCGCTCACGGTCGGCGCGTCGGTGTGCTTCCTGCTGGTGGGCCTGGGCACGGGCATGGTCTCCGCCTGGAAGCGCGGCACGCTCGCCGACAAGGTGTTCAGCGGTGGCTCGCTGGTGCTCAGCTCGATGCAGATCTACTTCCTCGGCCCCATGGCGCTCGCGGTCTTCGTCTTCCAGACCGAGCTGCTGCCCCAGCCGAAGTACACCGACTTCACCGAGAACCCCGTCGCCTGGTTCACCGGCCTGCTGCTGCCCTGGGTGATCCTGTCGACGATCTTCACCGGCAACTACACCCGCATGGCGCGCTCCACGATGGTCGAGCAGCTCCAGGAGGAGCACGTGAAGACCGCCCGCGCCAAGGGCATGTCGAGCCGGTACGTCTTCTTCCGCTACGCCTGGCGCGGCTCGCTGGTCCCGATCGTCACAATCTTCGGCATCGACCTGGGCTCGCTGCTCGGCGGCGCGATCATCACCGAGTACACCTTCGGGCTCACCGGCATCGGCAACCTCTCGGTGCGCGCCGTCACCGACTCGGACCTGCCGCTGCTGCTGGGCGTGATGCTCTTCGGCGCCGCCATGATCCTGCTCTTCAACATCATCGTGGACGCCCTGTACGCGTTCATCGACCCGCGCGTGCGGCTGGCCTAGGAGATGCTCCGTTGACGACCCTGACCAAGGAAGCGGGCGGTGCCGCACCCGCCGCCCCGGGGCCCTTCCTGTCGGTGCGCGACCTGTACGTCCGGTTCACGACCGAGGACGGCGTCGTCAAGGCGGTCGACGGACTCTCCTTCGAGCTGGAGCGCGGCCGGACCCTCGGCATCGTCGGCGAGTCCGGCTCCGGCAAGTCGGTGACCAACCTGACCGTGCTGGGCCTGCACGACCCGCGGACCACGGAGGTCGCCGGCGAGATCGTCCTCGACGGGCAGGAGCTGACCGGCGCCCCCGAGCGGACGCTGGAGAGGCTCCGCGGCAACAAGATGGCGATGATCTTCCAGGACGCGCTGACCGCCCTGTCGCCGTACTACACGATCGGCCGCCAGATCGCGGAGCCGTACCGCAAGCACACCGGCGCCTCCCGGCGGGAGGCGTGGGCGCGGGCCGTGGAGATGCTCGGCAAGGTCGGCATCCCGCACCCCGAACTGCGGGCCCGGGACTACCCCCACCAGTTCTCCGGCGGCATGCGCCAGCGCGCGATGATCGCGATGGCGCTGGTCTGCGACCCGGACCTGCTGATCGCCGACGAGCCGACCACCGCCCTGGACGTGACCGTGCAGGCGCAGATCCTCGATCTGCTGAAGGACCTCCAGCAGGAGTTCGGCACCGCGATCGTCTTCATCACCCACGACCTCGGGGTCATCGCGAACACCGCCGACGACATCCTGGTGATGTACGGCGGCCGGGCCGTCGAGCGCGGTCCGGTCCGCGAGGTGCTCCGGGCGCCCCAGCACCCGTACACCTGGGGCCTGCTCGGCTCGATGCCCCGGCTCGGCTCGGACGTCGGGACCGCGCTGAGCCCCATCCCGGGCAGCCCGCCGAGCCTGCTCAGCCCGCCGTCGGGCTGCGCGTTCCACCCGCGCTGCGCCTTCGTGCGGGAGGCGGGCGGCGGGCGCTGTACGGACGTACGGCCCGAGCTGCCGGAAGGGCGCGGCAGCGCCTGCCACCTGACGCCGGAACAGAAGCAGACCCTCTTCGTCGAGCAGATCAGGCCCCGGCTGGTCCAGGGCCGCACCGGGAGCCGCACGTCATGAGCGAAGAACCGAACCTGCCCGCGCAGCGCGGCGCGGACGGCGGGCCCGCCGGCGAGCCGCTGCTGACCGCGACCGGGCTCACCAAGCACTTCCCGATCATGGGCGGCTTCCCCTTCAGGCGGCGGGTCGGGGCGGTCCAGGCCGTCGACGGCATCGACCTGACCGTGCACGCGGGCGAGGCCTTCGGGCTGGTCGGCGAGTCGGGCTGCGGGAAGTCGACCACGGGCCGGCTGCTGACCCGGCTGCTGGAACCGACCGGCGGCACGATCTCGTACCGGGGGCGGGACATCACGCACGCCGGCCGCAGGCAGCTGGCGCCGATCCGCTCCGAGATCCAGATGATCTTCCAGGACCCGTACTCGTCGCTGAACCCGCGGCAGACGGTGGGCACGATCATCGGCGGCCCCATGGAGATCAACCGGATCGACCCGCCGGGCGGCCGCGAGCGGCGGGTCCGCGAGCTGCTGGAGACGGTGGGCCTGAACCCGGAGCACTACAACCGCTTCCCGCACGAGTTCTCCGGCGGCCAGCGCCAGCGCATCGGCGTGGCCAGGGCGCTGGCCCTGGAGCCGAAGCTGATCGTGGCCGACGAGCCGGTCTCCGCGCTGGACGTGTCGATCCAGGCGCAGGTGGTCAACCTGCTCCAGGACCTCCGGCGGGAGCTGGGCATCGCGTTCCTCTTCATCGCGCACGACCTGGCCGTCGTACGGCACTTCTCGCAGCGGATCGCGGTGATGTACCTCGGCAAGATCATCGAGGTGGGCGACCGGGACTCGATCCACACCCGGCCGCGCCACCCGTACACCCACGCCCTGCTCTCGGCGGTCCCGGAGGCGGTGCTGACCGACGAGGAGGAGCACGCGGGCCGCGAGCGGATCCGGCTGGCCGGCGACGTCCCCTCGCCCGTCGCACCTCCCTCCGGCTGCCGGTTCCGCACCCGGTGCTGGAAGGCGCAGGACCGCTGCGCGGCGGAGGAGCCGCCGCTGGTGCGGATCGAGGGGAACCGGGAGGGCCACCTGACGGCCTGCCACTTCCCGGAGGACCCTGCGACCACCTCCCGGGCCGAGGAGGTCGTCCTCGACCCCGCCCTCGCTGCGGCGGAGGACCGGACCGGCCCGTAGGCGGAATCGGGCGTACCTGTGGAGATCGTTTTCACCGCGTGCGAGGGTGGCCCGATGCGCGCCAACCCGGCGGTGACCGCCGCCCTGCTGCTGCTCGTCGGGCTCACCGCCTGTGCGGGGCCGACCGCCACCGGGGCCGGGGTCGATGCCCGGGCCGGGGCGACGCCGGCATCGGGCCCCCGGAAGCCCGTCGTGCCGAGTCCGCCTCCTCACACGCCGAGCGTGCGGCCGTCGTTCCCCGCGCCCGACCGCCCCGCGCCCACGGGCCCGCCGCCGGCGCCCGACTCGTTCCGGATCGCCCGGAAGCTCGACGCCTCGACGGCCGCGGCAGCCGTCGAGGGCCGCGAGTACACCGTGGCCTACACCTCGCGGGACAAAGCCGGGGACGGCACGGACGTGAACGGGCTGGCGCTGACCGAGGACGGCCGGCTGCTCGTCACGGCCAACCCGACGCCGCGTGGGGAGTACGAGGCGCCGGTCGAGATCGGGCAGGGCCGCGTCGGCACGGAGGACGCCGACGGGCACCGCCTGCTGCCCGCCACCGAGGACACGGCCTGCCGCACCCCGCGCCGGGCGCCGGTCTCGGCGCAGGAACACGAGGGTTCCATGGTGTGGGCGGAGACGTCGCAGCCGACGTGGATCAACCGGGGTAACGTGGACTGGTGCGTCTTCCTGCGCGGCCCCGGCGGGGCGGTGCGCCTGCTGGAGGACTCGGGGGGCCGCGTCGGCTCGTACCAGGACGGCGACCCGGAGGTGACGCTCGGCGGCGGTCGGGCGTACTGGAGTACGCCCCGGACCGTCTCGCCCGACGACGGGCAGGCCACCGGCCCCGGCAAGATCATGATGAGGCCACTGGACGGGAGCGGGGAGACCGAGACCGTCGCCGAGCGGGCCAGGATGCCCCGCGCCACGCCCGACGGCCGGCTCTTCTACGCACGCACGCACGACACCGACCCCACCGTGCCCGAGAACCGGTACGAGATCCACGAGCGCGGCACCGACGGGCAGGTCCGGCTGGTGGCATCCGGCGGCCTCGCGACGGGCCAGCGGCTCGACGCCCTGTCCGTGGCCGGTCCGCGCGTCGCCTGGCTGGTCTCCGGGCGCCGCAGCCGATTCGGCGACCTGCCGGGCACGATCCGCGTGCTGGACACCCGGACCGACCGGGCGGTGGCCGTCACGCTGCCCCAGGACTACGCCGACCGGCCCGTCGACCTCCAGCTCACCGAGGACCGCCTGGTATGGGGCCGGCCCGAGTCCCGGGACTCCCCGGCCGCGTACGTGTACGAGTTCCTCGGGGGCGCCCTGTGGAAGCTGAGCACGCGCGATCCGGCCCACGCCCACGTCCTGGACCGCTACGAAGCGGTCTTCGCAGCAGGCCCGTACCTCGCCTGGGCGCTGGGCCGGAACGGTGACGGCGGCATCAAGGACCGGGCCGCCTACCGCGTCGTCCGCTGGAACTGACCCTCCCCGGAGCGGTCAGGCGTGGACCACCTTGCCCGGGTTCAGGAGGTTCTTCGGGTCGAAGAGGCGCTTGAGGCCGCGCTGGAGCTCCAGGGCGGTGGGGTCGAGTTCCCTGGTGAGCCAGTCCCGCTTGAGCGTGCCGATGCCGTGCTCCCCCGTCGTCGTGCCGCCGAGGGCGAGGCCGGCGGCCACGATGTCGTCGTAGGCGGCTCTGGCGCGGCGGGTCTGGCCGGGGTCGGCGCTGTCGAAGACCACCGTGGGGTGCAGGGTGCCGTCCCCGGCGTGGCCGACGGTGTAGACGCGCAGCCGCTGGCGGGCCGCGATGTCCTCGACGGTGGCGATGAACTTGGGGAGTTCGGAGCGCGGCACGGCCACGTCCTCCATGAACAGGGTGGCCCTCCCCGGGAGCCGGGCGGCCTGGGCCTGGAGCGCCGGGGCAACCATCCGGCGGACCTCCGCGATCCGTACCGACTCGGCCCCGTCGGCCGCCACGACGACCTCGACGCCGCCGGTCCTGCGACACAGCCCGGCCATGGCGGCGAGTTCGGCGGCCGGGTCCGGGCCCTCGCTCTCGACGATCAGGGTGGGGCCGCCGGGGCCCATCAGGGGGTGGCCCAGTTCGGCCACGGCCTGCGAGGTGGCCCGGTCGAGGAGTTCGAGCGCGGAGGGCGTGTGCCCGTGCGCGGTGATCGCGGCGACCGCGTCGCCCGCGTCGGTGAGGCCCGGGAAGCGCGCGAGCAGCGCGCGGGCCGGGGGCCGGAGCGGACGCAGGGCGAGCGTGGCCCCGACGACCACGGCGAGGGTGCCCTCGGAGCCGACGACCAGCCGGGTCAGGTCGTAGCCCGCGACGCCCTTGGCGGTCTCGCGGCCGGTGCGCGTGCGGCGGCCGTCGGGCAGGACGAGGTCAAGGCCGAGCACGTAGTCGGCGGTGACCCCGTACTTCACGCAGCAGACCCCGCCCGCGTCGGTCGCGATGTTGCCGCCGATGGTGCAGCGGTCCCAGGAGGCCGGGTCGGGCGGGTAGCTCAGGCCGTGCGGGGCGACGGCCTCGTTGAGGTGCTTGGTGACGACGCCGGGTTCGCAGCGCACCAGCCGGTTGGCCGGGTCGATGGCGAGGATGCGGTCCATCCGCGTGGTGGAGAGCAGGACGCAGCCGTCGACGGCGTTGGCGGCGCCGGCCAGCCCGGTGCGGGCGCCCTGCGGCACGACGGGGACGCCGAGTTCGTAGCAGGCGCGCAGGATGTGGGAGACCTGCTCGGGGGTGGTGGGCAGGGCGAGGAGGGCGGGTGAGCCCCGGTCGGAGAAGGGGGCCGCGTCGTGGGAGTGGGCGGCGAGCTGGACCGGGTCGGTGACGAGCGCGTCGCCGGGGAGGTGGGGCAGCAGCGCTTCGAACAGGGCGGCGTGCGGGAGGTGGGACATGCCGGGGCCTTCCGTGTGGGTGCGGAGTTCCGGGCGTTACGGGACGTTCTGCACGGTCGTGATCAATGCAGCACGCTCCGTGGATCTTGGCAAAGTCCCCGCGCGGGAGCCCCGGGCCTGCTACGGGGTCGCCGCCCGCCCGGTGCGGGCATGGGCCGAGGCCCCCGGCGGCGTCCACCGGGGGCCTCGCGGATCCCTCCTGCGTGTGATCGTTTACCGCTGATCGCTTCGGGTGAATATGCCGCCCGAAAGAGCCCGGCCCGATCCGGGGGTACCCCTAGGGTTCCTTCGACAGCGGCGGGGGCGGGGAGGGCCGCGGGGGCAGCTCGCCCTCCTGCGGGACCACCTGCTTCTCGGCGGCGAAGTGGCAGGCCGACGGGTGCGCGGCCGGCCCGCCGGCGGACCGGAACCACTCCGGCACCGCCAGCAGCGGCACCTCCAGCGCGCACTTCTCCTGCGCCTTCCAGCAGCGGGTGCGGAAGCGGCAGCCCGAGGGCGGGTTGGCGGGCGAGGGGACGTCGCCGGTGAGGATGATCCGCTCGCGGTGCGCGCGGGCACCCGGGTCGGGCACCGGGACGGCGGACAGCAGGGCCTGGGTGTACGGGTGGGTGGGGTGGTCGTAGATCTGGGAGTCGGTGCCGATCTCGACGACCCTGCCGAGGTACATCACGCCCACCCGGTCCGAGATGTGCCGGACGATCGACAGGTCGTGCGCGATGAAGACGTACGACAGCCGGAACTCGGACTGGAGCCGTTCCAGCAGGTTGACCACCTGGGCCTGGACGGACACGTCGAGCGCGGAGACCGGCTCGTCGGCCACGATGACCTCGGGCTGGAGGGCGAGGCCGCGGGCGATGCCGATGCGCTGGCGCTGGCCGCCCGAGAACTGGTGCGGGTACCGGTTGATGTACTCCGGATTGAGGCCGACGACGTCGAGCAGGTCCTGCACCTTGCGGCGCCGGTCGCCCTTGGGCGCGACCTCGGGGTGGATCTCGTACGGCTCGCCGATGATGTCGCCCACCGTCATGCGGGGGTTGAGCGAGGTGTACGGGTCCTGGAACACCATCTGGATGTTCCGGCGGACGGCTTTCAGGGCGCGGCCGGAGAGCTGCGTGATGTCCTCGCCCTTGTAGAAGATCGAGCCGGAGGTGGGGCGTTCGAGGTTGACCAGCATCTTGGCGACCGTGGACTTGCCGCAGCCGGACTCGCCGACGATGCCCAGCGTCTCGCCCTCGCCGAGCCCGAAGGAGACCCCGTCGACGGCCTTGACCGCGCCGATCTGCTTCTTGAAGAGGATCCCCTGGGTCAGCGGGTAGTGCTTGACCAGGTCGCGTACCTCCAGGATGGCCTCAGGCATGGAGGCACTCCTTCCAGAAGTGGCAGGCGCTGGCGCGCGGTACGGGCGACTCGGTGACCTCGTACAGCGGCGGCACGTCGGCGCGGCACACGGCCTGGGCCATCGGGCAGCGCGGGTTGAAGGCGCAGCCGGGCGGGATGTTCAGCAGGTTGGGCGGCAGGCCCTTGATGGCGTACAGCTCCTGGCCCTTCTGGTCCAGCCGCGGGATCGAGTCGAGCAGGCCCCGGGTGTACGGGTGGGCCGGCGCCCGGTAGATGTCGTGGACCGGGGCCGCCTCGACGATCCGGCCCGCGTACATCACCGCGATCTTGTCGGCCACGTCGGCGACGACCCCGAGGTCGTGGGTGATCAGGATCAGGCCCATGTTCAGCTCCCGCTGGAGCTCCGCGAGCAGGTCCATCACCTGGGCCTGCACGGTGACGTCCAGGGCGGTGGTGGGCTCGTCCGCGATGATCAGCGAGGGCTCCAGGGCCAGCGCCATCGCGATCATGATGCGCTGGCGCATGCCGCCGGAGAACTGGTGCGGGTAGTCCGTCACCCGCTGCTTGGCCGCCGGGATCTTCACCCGGTCCATCAGTTCGACGGCCCGGGTCCTGGCGTCCTTGCGGGACAGGCCCCGGTGCACCTCGAACATCTCGCCGAGCTGCGCGCCGACGGTGAGCACCGGGTTCAGCGAGGACAGGGCGTCCTGGAAGATCATCGCCATCTCGGCGCCCCTGACCTTGCGGCGCTCGTCCTCCTTCATCTTCAGCAGGTCCTTGCCCCTGAAGAGGATCTCGCCGGACGGGATCCGCCCCGGCGGCATGTCGAGGATGCCCATCACGGCCTGGGCGGTGACGGACTTGCCCGAGCCGGACTCGCCGAGCACGGCGAGCGTCTCGCCCTCGTCCACGGAGTAGTTGACGCCGTTGACGGCCTTCGCGACCCCGTCCCTCGTCTTGAATTCCACGTGCAGATCGCGGACTTCGAGCAGCATGTCCCGTCTCCTTGGCGCTCAGCGCAGCTTGGGGTCGAGGGCGTCGCGCACCGCGTCGCCGAGCATGATGAACGCCAGCACGGTGATGCTCAGCGCCCCGGCCGGCCAGAGCAGCATGTGCGGGGCGTTGCGGATCTGCGGCGCGGCGTTGGAGATGTCGATGCCCCAGGAGACCGTGGGCGGCCGCAGCCCGACGCCGAGGAAGGAGAGCGTGGCCTCCAGCGCGATGTACGTGCCGAGCGCGATGGTCGCGACGACGATGACCGGCGCGACGGCGTTGGGTGCCACGTGCCGCATCAGCATCCGGCCGTTCCCGGCGCCGAGGGCGCGGGCCGCCTGGACGTAGTCGTGCTGTTTCGCGGTGATCACCGAACCGCGGCCGATGCGGGCGATCTGCGGCCAGCCCAGCAGCACGATGAAGCCGACCACCGGCCAGACGGTGGTGCTGGTGACCACGGACAGGAAGACGAGGCCGCCGAGGACGACGGGAATGCCGAAGAAGATGTCGGCCACCCGCGAGAGCAGCGCGTCCCACCAGCCGCCGAAGAAGCCGGCCAGCCCGCCGAGGAGGGAGCCGAGCAGGGCGGCGCCGACGGTGGCGCAGATGCCGACGGTGATGGAGGCGCGGGCGCCGTAGACGGTGCGCGTGTACACGTCGCAGCCCTGGGTGTCGTAGCCGAAGGGGTGGCCCGGCTCGGACCCCTCCTGCGACTTGGACAGGTCGCACTGGAGGGGGTCTCCGTCGGCGATGAGCTGGGGCCAGATGGCGATGACGACCAGGAACAGGATCAGCAGCGAGGAGATGATGAAGACCGGGTTGCGGCGCAGCTGGTGCCAGGCGTCCGACCACAGGGAGCGGGCCTTCTCCCTGGGCCCGGGGCCGTTGGGCTCCAGGTCCTTCTCCAGGCTTTCGGCCTCTTCGAGCGCGAGATCCATCTGTCCGCCTGCTCCTGTGGGGGCGATCGCCTCGCGGCGGCCCGGCCCCAGGGGGTCGTAGTGCCCGGAGCCGGGGGGCGGGGGGCCCTCCGGGACCTCGGGCGGGGTCGCGGGGCGCTCGGGGTCGGGCTCAGGCATAACGGATCCTCGGGTCCAGGACCGCGTAGAGCAGGTCGACGAGCAGGTTCGCCAGCAGGAAGACGATCACGAGGATGGTCACGAAGCCGACGACCGTCGGGGCGTTGTTGCGCAGGATGCCCTGGTAGAGCTGGTAGCCGACGCCGTGGATGTTGAAGATGCGCTCGGTGACGATGGCGCCGCCCATCAGGGCGCCGATGTCGGTGCCGATGAAGGTGACCACGGGGATCAGGGAGTTGCGCAGCAGGTGGCGGGTGATGACCCGCCTGCGCGGGAGACCCTTGGCGGTGGCGGTGCGCACGTAGTCGGCCTTGACGTTCTCCGCGATGGAGGTGCGGGTGAGGCGGGTGACGTACGCGAGGGAGACCAGGGCGAGCACGATGCCGGGCAGGATCAGCTCGTTGAGGGGGGCGTCGGAGGAGACCGTGGGCGACACCCAGCCCCATTTGACGCCGAAGACGAACTGCAGCAGGTAGCCGGTCACGAAGGTCGGCACCGAGATGACGATCAGGGTGAGCACCAGCAGCGAGGTGTCGACGGCGCGGCCCTTGCGCAGGCCGCTGATGACGCCGAAGGTGATGCCGACGACGATCTCGATGACGATCGCGACGAGGGTCAGGCGCAGGGTGACCGGGAAGGCCGAGGCCATCAGCTCGGTGACCGGCTGGCCGTTGAAGGCGGTGCCGAAGTCTCCCTGGAAGATCTGGCCCATGTAGTGCAGGTACTGCTTCCACAGGGGCTGGTCGAGGTAGAGGTCCTTGCGGATCCGGGCTGCGGTGGCGGGGTCGGGGGCCTTGTCGCCGAAGAGTGCCGCGACGGGGTCGCCCAGCGCGTACACCATGAGGAAGATCAGGAAGGTGCTGCCGATGAAGACGGGGATCATCTGCAGCAGCCGTCGGATGACGTAGCGTCCCATAGACGCCTCCGGGGTTCCGGGGGCCGCCCCGGCGCCGTGGCTCGCGCGCCGGGGGGCCCACTCCTAGTGGCGTGGCGTCAGCCGACCTTGATCTGGTCGTAGACCGGGACGCTGAACTGGTTGAGGGCCACGTCGCTCAGCCGCTCGGAGTAGCCGGCGCTGCCGTTCTGGTACCAGAGCGGGATGGACGGCATCTGCTGGGCCAGGATCTTCTCGGCGTCCTGGAACTTCGCGATCGCCGCGGCGGTGTCGCTCTCCTGGTTGGCCTGGTCGACGAGCTTGTCGAAGTCCGCGTTGCTGAACTTCCCGTAGTTGGAGGAGGCGCCGGTGTAGTACAGCGGCTGCAGGAAGTTCTGGATGAGCGGGTAGTCGCCCTGCCAGCCGGACCGGAAGGGGCCGGTGAGCTTGAAGGAGCTCTGCTGGTTGCGGAAGTCCGCGAAGGTGCCGACCGGGTTGACGGTGCAGACGGGGCCCTGGCCGAGCGCGTTGTTGATGCTGTTGCAGACGGCGTCCATCCACACCCGGTGCGAGCCGGTGTCCACGTTGGAGGTGATGGTCATCTTGCCGTCGGGCAGGCCGCCGCCCTCCTGGATGAGCTGCTTGGCCGCGTCCGGGTCGTACGTGCAGAGGTCCCCGCACATGTCCTTGTAGCCTCCCTTCTCACCCAGGGCGGAGGAGGTCCAGTCCTTGGCGGGGCTGCGGGTGTCCTGGAAGATCTGCTTGGTGATCTCCGGGCGGTTGATGGCGCGGGAGATGCCCTGACGGACCTTCTCCTTGCCGGCCTCGCCCCACTTCGAGTACATCGGGAAGGTCAGGGTCTGGATGATGAGGGCCGGCTGGTTGATGTACCGGTCGCCGAGGTCGCTCTTGACGTTCTTCAGCTGCTGCGCGGGCACGTCGTCGACCAGGTCCAGGTTGCCGGCCAGCAGGTCGGTGTAGGCGGTGTTGTTGTCCGTGTAGACCTTGAGGTCGACGCCGCCGTTCTGCGCCTTGTCGGGGCCGGTGTAGCCGTCCCACTTGCGCAGGCTCATGCCGGTGCCCTTGGTGTACGAGTCCACCGTGTAGGGGCCGTTGCCGATGGGCTTGTTGAGCCAGCCGGCGTGGTCGGTGAAGAAGGCCTTGGGGAGCGGGGAGAAGGCCTGGTAGCCCAGGGTGTCCGGCCAGGTGGAGAACTTCTGCTTGAGGGCGACGGTGAAGGTCTTGTCGTCCTTCACCACCAGGCCCTTCATGGTCTTGGCCGTCGGCTCGCCGGATTCGGGGTGCACGTCCTCGTAGCCGACGATGTCGGAGAAGAACGGCGAGTTGTTCTGCTTGTTGCGCACGTCCGCTGCGTAGTTCCAGGCGTCGACGAACGACTGCGCGGTCACCGGCTCGTCGTTGCTGAACTTCCAGCCGTCCTTCAGGGTCACCGTGAAGTTCTTCTGGTCCGTGGTCTCGATGCTCTGCGCGACCATGTCCAGTGCCTCGCCGGTCTTCGGGTCGTAGCGCTTGAGTCCCCGGAAGAGCATGTCCAGGACCTTGCCGCCCTGGACCTCGTTGGTGTTCGCCGGCTCCAGCGGGTTCTGCGGGTCACCCCACGAGGAGCTGACGATGCCGGCTCCGTCCCCTCCACCACTGTCGCTCCCGCCGCCGCAGGCCGTCGCCGTCAGCGCGACGGCGACCGCGCATGCGGCCCACTTGGCGTGGGTGGCTCCGCGCATGGAGTGCCTCCTCTGGCTCCCAAGACTCACTTAGGCGCCAATATCACCCCAAAAAGTGTCGGATCGCACATTATGCGCGGCCGTCCGCGAGCCGGTGTCACCCGGCTGTCACCAGGCTGCCGCCCGGGCACCGGCCAAGATCACCCAGGGTCACCTCCCAGGTGTCGACGGCGTAGTGCGGACGCATCCCCTGCCCTTCGTAGAGCGCGAGCGCACCGGTCGCGTTCAGCGTGTCCACGCCCAGCCCGATGGTGTCCCGGCCGCGGGCCGCGTACACGGCGAAGGCGTGCCGCAGCAGGTGGCCGCCGATGCCGCGGCCGCGCACGTCCGCGCGTACGCCGAGACTGCGCACCCAGCCCATCGCGGCACGGTTGTCCCTGCTCAGCAGCACCGCAACATCGCCGTGCCCGGCCAGCTGCGCGATCCAGACCAGGGACCAGTCCATCGCCCCGCGCGGGGCGCCGAGGTCGTCGAGCCACTGCTCGTACGAGCGGTGCTGGTGGTCGAAATGGGCCGAGAAACTGTCCATCAGCAGAGCGTGGGCACTCCGCTGGTCCGCCTCCGTCTCGCAGGCGCGCAGGGTCAGGCCGTCGAGGGGCGCGGGCGGCAGGTCCGCCCCGGCGGCCAGGTCACGGACCATCACGTAGTGGCGGCGCACCCGCCCCCAGCCGCGGCCGGTCAGCAGGGCCGTGTCCAGGGTGGGCCGGATGTTCAGGTTGAGGTGCAGCACCGCGGTCGGGGAGCCGCCCTCGCGGGCCCGCTCCAGCGCCCGGGCCTCCATCAGCGCGAGGAGCCGCTCGCCCGCCGCACCGTGGCCGGGCAGGACGTAGTGGTCGGCGTCGATCCGCGCGGGGTCGCCGTCGCACCAGACCACGGCGTACGCGACCACGCGCCCGCCCTCGACGGCCAGCCAGGAGTCCCGGGCCAGGTCCACCTCGGGGTGCAGCAGGTCCGCCTCGACGTCGGAGAGGTCGGTCTCGGGCCGCCCGATCTCCGCGGTGTCCACCGCGTTCATCAGGCCGCAGATGTCGGACGCGTCGTTGGGCCCGGCGGGCCGTACGGTCAGCATCGGCCCACTTTCGGGCCCGGCGCCCCGCGGCCGCAAACCCATTTCCGCGGGGCGGCGGGCCGGGGCCCGCGGGCCCCGGGAACGGCGCAGGGCGCCCGGCCGACGGTGCGGACCGGGCGCCCTGGCGCTCGTACTGCGGTACTGCGGGTACTACGGGGTGCTGCGCGTGCGGATCAGACGGCCAGGACGGCCTTCTCCTCCGCGAAGTGGCACGCCGACTCGTGCGCGGCCGGGGAGTCCGAGCCCTTGAAGCGCTCGGGGATCGCCAGCAGCGGCATCTCCTCGGCGCACTTGTCCTGCGCCTTCCAGCAGCGGGTGCGGAAGCGGCAGCCCGACGGCGGGTTGGCCGGCGAGGGGACGTCACCGGTGAGGATGATCCGCTCGCGGTTCGCGCGGGCCTCCGGGTCCGGGACCGGGACGGCCGACAGCAGCGCCTGGGTGTAGGGGTGCGTCGGGTGGTCGTAGATCTGCGCGTCCGTGCCGATCTCGGCCATCTTGCCGAGGTACATCACGCCCACGCGGTCCGAGATGTGCCGGACGATCGACAGGTCGTGCGCGATGAAGATGTAGGAGAGGTTGAACTCGTCCTGCAGCTTCTCCATCAGGTTGACGACCTGCGCCTGGACGGAGACGTCCAGGGCGGAGACCGGCTCGTCGCAGATGATGATCTCGGGGTTGAGCGCGAGGCCGCGGGCGATGCCGATGCGCTGGCGCTGACCGCCCGAGAACTGGTGCGGGTACCGGTTGATGTACTCCGGGTTCAGGCCGACGACGTCGAGCAGCTCCTGCACCTTGCGGCGCCGGTCGCCCTTCGGGGCCACCTCGGGGTGGATCTCGAAGGTCTCGCCGATGATGTCGCCCACCGTCATGCGGGGGTTGAGCGAGGTGTACGGGTCCTGGAACACCATCTGGATGTTCCGGCGGACGGCCTTCAGGGCACGGCCGGACAGCTTGGTGATGTCCTGTCCCTTGTAGAAGACCTCGCCCGCGGTGGCCCGCTCCAGGTTCATCAGCAGCTTGGCGACCGTGGACTTGCCACAGCCGGACTCGCCGACGATGCCCAGGGTCTCGCCCTGGTACAGGTCGAACGAGACGCCGTCGACGGCCTTGACGGCGCCGACCTGCTTCTTGAACAGGATGCCCTGGGTCAGCGGGAAGTGCTTGACCAGGTTGCGGACCTGGAGGATCGGCTCGCCCTTGGCGACCGGGGCCTCGATCGCGGCCTCCACCTCGGTGGCGACGGCGTCCTTGGCGGCCTCGTCGTTCTTGGTCGGCTCAGCCATGGATCGTCTCCTTCCAGAAGTGGCACGCGCTCTTGCGGCCCGGCAGCTCGCTGCCGTCCTGCTCGGTCACCGGGTGCAGGACCGGGATGTCCGTACGGCAGACGTCCTGGGCCGCGGTGCACCGCGGGTTGAAGGAGCAACCGGTGGGCAGGCGCAGCAGGTTGGGCGGGAGGCCCTTGATCGCGAAGAGCTCCTGGCCCTTCTGGTCCAGGCGCGGGATCGACTCCAGCAGACCCTTGGTGTACGGGTGCGCCGGGCGCTTGTAGATCTCGTGGACCGGCGCGGTCTCGACGATCCGGCCGGCGTACATGACCGCGATCTTGTCCGCGACGTCGGCGACGACGCCGAGGTCGTGGGTGATCAGGATCAGGCCCATGTTCATCTCGCGCTGGAGCTCCGCGAGCAGGTCCATGACCTGCGCCTGGACCGTCACGTCGAGGGCCGTGGTCGGCTCGTCGGCGATGATCAGGTCCGGCTCCAGGGCCAGCGCCATCGCGATCATGATGCGCTGGCGCATGCCGCCCGAGAAGTGGTGCGGGTAGTCGTTGACCCGGGCCTTGGCGGCGGGGATCTTCACCCGGTCCATCAGCTCGATGGCCTTGAGCTTGGCGTCCTTCTTGGACAGGCCCTGGTGGACCCGGAACATCTCGCCGAGCTGGTAGCCGACGGAGAGCACGGGGTTCAGCGAGGAGAGCGCGTCCTGGAAGATCATGGCGATCTTCCGGCCGCGGATCTGCCGCCGCTCCTCGTTGCTCATCTTCAGCATGTCCTGGCCGCGGAAGAAGATCTCGCCCTGCGGGATCTTGCCGGGGGGCATGTCGAGGATGCCCATGATCGCCTGAGCGGTCACGGACTTGCCGGAGCCGGACTCGCCGAGCACGGCGAGGGTCTCGCCGGCGCTGACGCTGTAGTTGACGCCGTTCACTGCCTTGGCCACACCGTCACGGGTGTGGAACTCCACGTGCAGGTCGCGGACTTCCAGCAGGGGGCCGTCGAAGGCCTCCCCGTCACGGGGGGCCGGGACCGTCGCGGTCTTGTCGATGGTGGTCACGTACGCCCTCCTCAGCGCAGCTTCGGGTCGAGGGCGTTGCGGACTGCTTCGCCGAGCATGATGAACGCCAGGACGGTGATGCTGAGCATGATCGACGGGTAGAGCAGGATGTGCTCCGCCACTCGGATCTGCGCCGCACCGGCCGAGATGTCGACACCCCACGAGACGGTCGGGGACGCGAGGCCCAGGCCGAGGTACGAGAGGGTCGCCTCCGCGGAGATGTAGCCGCCGAGCGCGATCGTCGCGACGACGATCACCGGGGCCATGGCGTTCGGAAGGATGTGCCGGAAGAGGATCCGGACGGTGCCGGCGCCCAGGGCCTGGGCGGCGTGCACGTAGTCGGCCTGCTTGACCGTGATCACGGCGCCTCGCATGACGCGGGTGATCTGCGTCCAGCCCAGGAAGGCCAGCGCGAACACCACGGTCCACACCGTGCGGTCGGTGAAGGCCTGCAGGACGACCATGGCGCCGAGCAGGAACGGGACACCGAAGAAGATGTCGGTCACGCGGGACAGGATCGCGTCGGTGATGCCGCCGAAGTAACCGGCGATCATGCCCATGATCGCGCCGAGCACGGTCACGATGGCCGTCACGGCCACGCCGACGATGATCGAGGCGCGGGTGCCGTAGATGACACGGGCGTAGACGCTGCGGCCCTGACCGTCGTAGCCGAACCAGTCCGGCGAGCCGATGCTGCCGAGCTCCGGCTTGGTGAGGAAGTGCTTCACCAGGTCGCCCTCGGTCGGCGAGGCGCTCGTGAACCAGCTCGGGAACGCGCTGATCAGCAGCAGGAGGAAGATCAGCACCGACGAGATGACGAAGTACGGGTTGCGGCGCAGGTCGACCCAGGCGTCGCCCCAGAGGCTGCGGGCCTTCTCGGCCTTCTGCGGCGCTGCGGCGACGACGGGGGCCGAGGTCTCCTCGGCCGGCGCGTCGACGGTCTTGGTGATGTCAGGCATAACGGATCCTCGGGTCCAGGACCGCGTAGAGGAGGTCGACGAGAAGGCTGGCGATGAGGTACACGACGACCAGGACGGTCACGATGCCGACGACGGTCAGGCCCTCGCGGCGCACGATGGAGTCGTAGATGAGACCACCGACACCGTGGACGTTGAAGAGTCCTTCGGTGACGACCGCGCCGCCCATGAGGGCGCCGATGTCGGTGCCGAGGAAGGTCACGACGGGGATCATCGAGTTGCGCATCAGGTGGACACCGATGACGCGGCGCTTCGGCAGGCCCTTGGCGACCGCGGTGCGGATGTAGTCCGCGCGCAGGTTCTCCGCCATGGAGGTACGCGTCAGACGCGCCACGTAGGCCAGGGACAGCGCACCCAGCACGATGGCGGGCGCGAGCATCTCGCCCCACGTCTCGTCCTGGCCGACGTTGGGTTCGATCCACCCCAGCTTGAACGCGAAGACCGTCTTGATGATGAAGCCGAGCACGAACACCGGGACCGAGATGATCAGCAGCGTCAGGATCAGGATCAGGTTGTCGGCGAGGCGGCCGGCGTTGAGGCCGGCGACGATGCCGAGGCCGATGCCGAGGACGATCTCGATGACGAACGCCAGCGTGGCCAGCTGGAGCGTCACCGGGAAGGCGTCGCCCATGACGTCCGTGATCTCACGACCGCTCCGGATCTGCGAGCCGAAGTCGAAGTGGAACAGGATGTCGGAAAGGTAGTTCCAGTACTGCTGAAGGATCGGCAGATCCAGCCCGTACTCATGCCGGAGCTTGGCCAGCGTGGCCGGGTCCGTTCCCTTGTCGCCGAACAGACCCGCCACGGGGTCACCGGGCAGGCTGTACACCATCAGGAAGATGAGCAGGGTCGTCCCGAAAAAGACCGGGATCATCTGGAGCAGTCGTCGTGCGACATAGCGCCCCATCGTGCCTCCGTTTTGAGAATGCGGCAGGCGCGGGACAGGCCCTCCCGTGCGGCACGCGCCTGTTGCGGCGGCGCGTGCACATACGGAAGGGCCCCCCGGACACTGCGTAAAGGCCGGCTGTGGACTGACTCCCCGTCAGCCCACAGCCGTACTGCGGACTACGTCAGTGACTACTTCTTCTTGACCTGGACGGTCTCGAGGATCGGGTCGCCGTCCTGGGCGTACTGGACGCCGGAGACGTTCTCCGAGTAGCCCGCGTTGACCTTGTAGTACCAGAGCGGGATGGAAGGCATGTAGTTGACCAGTTCCTTCTCGATGGCCTGGTACGCCTTCACCGACTCCTCCAGCGACGCGGCCGTGTCGGCCTTGTCGATCTTGGCGTCGAGCTCCTTGTTGGTGAAGTCACCCTGGTTGCCCGCCGCGCCCGTCTTGAACAGGTCGCGGATGAAGTTGGCGTTCACCGGGTAGTCGAGGACCCAGCCGGAGCGGTAGATCGACTTGACCTGCTTCGACTTGCGGGCCTGGAGGTCGGCCTGGAAGTCGGGCTTCGCGTCGCCGACGCACTTCACGCCGGTCGCCTTGGTGATGGAGCCGCAGACGGCCTCCACCCACTCCTTGTGGCCACCGTCGGAGTTGAACTGGATGGAGATGGCGTTGCCGGGAACGCCGCCACCCTCGGCGATGAGGGCCTTGGCCGCGGCCGGGTCGAACTTGGTGACGTCGGAGCCACCGTTGTCCTGGAAGCCCATGACGCCCTTGGCGACCCAGCCGGTGGCCGGCTCACGGGTGCCGTTGAGGACGGTCTTGGTGATCGTGTCGCGGTCGATCGCCTTCGACAGGCCCTGGATGACCTTCGGGTTGACCGGCTTGGTCTTCCACTGCGGGGCGTAGAACGCGATCGCGAGGGTCTGGATGGCGGAGTACGCCTGGTCCACGGCGCGGTCGCCGAGGTCCTGACGGTAGACCGGCAGGTCCTTCGGGGCGATCTGACGCAGGACGTCGACGTTGCCCGACTTCAGGTCCTCGTAGGCGGTCTCGAGGGTGGTGTAGTTCTTGAAGATCACACCACCGTTCTTCGCCTTGTTGTCGCCCTTGTAGCCGTCGTAGCGGACGATCTTGATCTGCTTCTTGTGCTCCCACGAGTCGAACTTGTAGGGGCCGTTGCCGATCGGCTTCTCGCCGGCGGCCTTCGGGTTCGCGTAGAACGACTCCGGCAGCGGGGAGAAGACCTCGTAGCCGAGCTTGTACGCGAAGTACGGGATCGCGGAGACGAGCTCGATGGTGAAGGTGTTCTCGTCGACGACCTTCAGACCGTCCAGCTTGTCGGCGGTGGGCTTGGCGCCCTCCTTCTCCGGGTGGAGCTTCTCGAAGCCCTTGATGTCGGAGAACCAGGAGGCGTTGCCCTGGTTGTTGTTGATGTTCGCGGCCCAGTTCCACGCCTTGACGTAGGACTCGGCGGTCACCTTGGTGCCGTCGTGGAAGGTCCAGCCCGGCTTCAGCTTGACGGTCCAGGTCTTGGAGTCCTTGGACTCGACGGACTCGGCGTTGACCATCGTGAGCTTGCCGTCGGCGTCGTAGTCGACGAGCTGCGAGAACAGGCCCGAGAGAACGATCGAGCCGTTGGACTCCATCGTGTCGGCCGGCTGCAGGAGCTTCTCCGGCTCGCCGACCTCGATCGAGAAGATGCCGTTGGCGTCGACGGCACCCTTGCCGGCGTCGTTCGAACCGCCGTCCTTGCCACCGCCGCAGGCGGTCGCAGCCAGGGCGACGACAATCGCGCCCGCTACCAGCTTGGCGCTCTTGGCACCGCGCATGGGTTTCCTCCTCATGAGTCCACTGATCTACATGAGGGACACGGATACGCAGCCGACACCCCTGACGGCTACGAGACAGTGCCCCGAGTGTGCTCGTGAGTCGGCGCTCCCCACAGCGCGTGACCCATTGACCCGAGCTCAATGGAGCCATCCTTAAGGACGCCCTGGCTGTTAACCACACTTAAAGGGTCTCGGTTTCACAACATCAACAGTGCTCAAAAACCGAAATACGGACAAAGGGAGCGCAGACAGACACGCCCGAAACGGACGGTCAGCGCACGTTCCGGAGTGTGACGACCGGAATCCGGACACTGGAGTGCAACAATCCGTTTGACAAACGCGAACAGCCCGGCCCCCCACGCAGTGCGTGGGGGGCCGGGCTGTTACGGCTGCTGTGACTCAGACTACTTGGCGGCCTTGGCGCGCGAAGCGGTACGCGAGCGCTCCTTCTGGTCCAGGACGACCTTGCGGATGCGCACGGCCTCCGGGGTCACCTCGACGCACTCGTCGTCGCGGCAGAACTCCAGGGACTGCTCCAGGGAGAGCTTGCGCGGCGGGACGATCGCCTCGAAGGAGTCGGCGGAGGAGGAGCGCATGTTGGTGAGCTTCTTCTCCTTGGTGATGTTCACGTCCATGTCGTCGGAGCGGGAGTTCTCGCCGACGATCATGCCCTCGTACACCTCGGTGCCGGGGTCGGTGAACAGCACGCCGCGCTCCTGCAGGTTGGTCATCGCGAAGGCGGTGACCGCACCGGCGCGGTCGGCGACCAGCGAGCCGTTGTTGCGGGTCTGCAGCGGGCCGAACCACGGCTCGTGGCCCTCGTGGATCGAGTGCGCGATGCCGGTGCCGCGGGTCTGCGTCAGGAACTCCGTACGGAAGCCGATGAGGCCGCGGGACGGGACGACGAACTCCATGCGGACCCAGCCGGAACCGTGGTTCGACATGTTGTCCATGCGGCCCTTGCGGACGCCCATGAGCTGGGTGACGGCGCCCATGTGCTCCTCGGGCACGTCGATGGTCATGCGCTCGACCGGCTCGTGGACCTTGCCGTCGACGTCCTTGGTGACGACCTGCGGCTTGCCGATGGTCAGCTCGAAGCCCTCGCGGCGCATCTGCTCGACCAGGATGGCCAGCGCCAGCTCACCGCGGCCCTGAACCTCCCAGGCGTCCGGACGCTCGGTGTCCAGGACGCGGAGCGAGACGTTGCCGATCAGCTCGCGGTCCAGACGGTCCTTGACCTGGCGGGCGGTGACCTTGCGGTCCTTGACCGCGGACTTGGCGTCCGCGCCCTTGCCGGTGCCGCCGCGGCCGACCAGCGGAGAGGTGTTGGTGCCGATGACCATGGAGATCGCGGGCTCGTCGACCGTGATCAGCGGGAGGGCGACCGGGTTCTCCGGGTCGGCCAGCGTCTCACCGATCATGATCTCGGGGATGCCCGCGACAGCGCAGATGTCACCGGGGCCGGCGACCTCGGCCGGCTTGCGGGTGAGCGCCTCGGTCATCATCAGCTCGGTGATGCGGACGTTCGAGATCGAACCGTCACGCTTGATCCACGCGACCGTCTGGCCCTTGCGCAGCTCGCCCTGCTCGACGCGGAGCAGCGCGATGCGGCCGAGGAAGTTGTCGGCGTCGAGGTTGGTGACGTGGGCCTGGAGCGGCGCGTCCTCCTCGTACGTCGGGGCCGGGACGTGCTCCAGGATGGTGGAGAAGAAGGGCTCCAGGTTGGTGGAGTCCGCCGGGACCGTGCCGTCCTCCGGCTTGGTCAGCGAGGCGATGCCGTCGCGGCCGCAGGCGTAGACGATCGGGAACTCGATCTGGTCCTCGTCGGCGTCCAGGTCCAGGAACAGGTCGTAGGTCTCGTTGACGACCTCGTCGATCCGGGAGTCCGGGCGGTCCGTCTTGTTGATGCAGAGGATGACGGGCATCCGGGCCTGCAGCGCCTTGCGCAGCACGAAGCGGGTCTGCGGCAGCGGGCCCTCGGAGGCGTCCACCAGCAGGACGACGGCGTCGACCATCGACAGGCCGCGCTCGACCTCGCCACCGAAGTCGGCGTGGCCGGGGGTGTCGATGATGTTGATCGTGATCGGGGCCCCGCCGTCCTTGGGGTGATACTTCACCGCCGTGTTCTTGGCGAGGATCGTGATGCCCTTCTCACGCTCCAGGTCGTTCGAGTCCATCATGCGGTCGTCGAGCTGCTGGTGGGCGGCGAAGGCGCCAGCCTGCTTGAGCATGGCGTCGACGATGGTCGTCTTGCCGTGGTCGACGTGGGCGACGATGGCTACGTTACGGATGTCGTGGCGCGTGGGCATACTGCGGCGCTTCTCCCGGGATCGTGGATGGCGTCGCGTACGGTCCGGTACGCGAGCCCGCCGGGCGGAAAACCTGCCACGGCCTTACCCCATGGTACGTCGCGTGGCGGGGAGCGCATGCCGGGGGCCTGTCAAGAGGCCGGAGGGCTGAGCTTTCGGGGGCGGTGCTGCTGCGGTGCTGCGGTGCGCGCGGGGCCGGCCCTGAGGTGGGGAGGGTGCGGCCCCGGAGGGAGTCCCGGGAGGTCCGGGGCGGGTCAACGGGTGCGACCGACCTTGCCCGCCGGCGGGTCCGGCGGGCAAGGCACTTGAGCCACATCTGAGCTTGCGCCCGGATGCCTTCACAGGTTCTGCAGATCTTCTTCCTCAGTTCTTCCCGGCGCCCCCGGGGCCGCCGGCTCCCGCCTTCTTCCAGCCGATGTCCTGGTAGCGGGGGGTGCCGAGACCGAAGGCGCCGGCGTTGCTCACGCCCGGCTTGACCGCCACCAGCTCGGGACGCTGGTAGAGGGGGATGGACCCGGCGGCGGCCCAGATGCGGGCGTCCGCCTTCTTCATCAGCTCCCGGGACTCGTCCTCGTTCAGCTCACCGAGTGCCTGGTCGAACAGCTGGTCGATGTGGTCGGTGCCGACCCGGGTGTAGTTCTGCTCGACCAGCAGCGAGCCGTCCGCCGCCGGCTCCGGCTTGGCGAAGATCGGCCGTGCGTCGGTGGCCGGGTAGGCGGTCGCGGGCCACGAGTAGAGGGCGAGGTCGTACTCGCCCGAGGCGATGTGGTCCTTGAAGAAGCTCTCGTCCGGCACCTTGGTCAGCTCGGTGCTGATCCCGATGCCCCGCAGCATCTGCGCGATCCGGTCGCCGACCGTGCGCAGCGCCTCGGAACCCGGTCCGGAGGGCAGTACGAACCGGAGGCTGAGCGTCTTGCCGTCCTTGGCCAGCAGGGTCCCCGAGGTGCGCACCTGGCGGGCCGGGGCCGGCGTGCCCTTGGCCGGGACGCCCGCCGCCGGCTCCCGCCCGTCACCCTCCTTCGCATCGGCCGCCTCCGCGTCCTCGTCGGCGCGCTTCTTGCCGTCGTCACGCGCGCCCGCGGCCGGCGCCTCGGCCTGGTCGACCAGCGAGGCCTCCTGGAGGGCGGCCAGCGGGGCCGGGGCCAGCAGGGCGGCGCCGCCGCGCCGCGCGGACGCGGTGTCCGCGTCGACGACCTCGCCGTCCGCGTCCGCGGCATACACGCCGTCCCCCGGGTACCGGCCCCGTTCCGCGACCGGCAGGCGGCCCGGGTTCTTCTCGCCCTCCTGGCCCACGACGTACAGCCCGTCGTTGCCCGTGGCGTCACCGGCGGGCCGGGCCGTCTTGGAGTCGTCCCCGGCCGGCCGCGCCTCGCCGCCCGCCCGGGCGCCCGCCGCGGCGTCCCCGAGCGGCGCGCCCTTGCGCCAGCCGGCGTCCGCGAGCAGGGCCTGGGCGGCACGGGTGTCCCGGCCGCCGAGGGCGCCGCTGTTGTCGGCGTACGCGCGCTGCCCGGCCAGCGCCAGATGGCTGCCGACCGGCCGGGCGGGCAGCCCCAGCGGCTTGAGCACGGCCTCGGCCAGCGCCTGCCGGTCCAGCACCCGGGCGATGGCGCGGCGCACCCGCTCGTCGGCCAGCGGGCCGCTCGCACCGTTCAGCGCCAGCTGCGTGTACGCGGGCTCCAGCGACTTGCGCACCCGGAAGCCGCCCAGCGCCTTCTGCTCCGCTGCGTACGTGGCCACCGCGTCGGCGTTCCGCTTGCGCGCGGCCTTCTCGTCCTCGGCCTGCTCCTCGGCGGAGCCGTGGGCGAGCGCCCATGACCTCAGCGCCTGCGCCGGGGTGACGGCGGAGCCGGGCCCGTGCGCCGGCTTCCCGGCCGCGCCCGCACCCCGCTTCGCGTCGCGCAGCGCCAGCGCGATCCGCTCGGCCCCCGCCCGGTCGACCTCGGCGATGTCGAGCTTCCCGGCCGCCAGCGCGGCCGGCCGCTCGGCCCGGGGCACCGCGGCCAGCACCAGGGTGTCGAGCTTGGCCGGCTGGCCCCACCAGCGCGGGTTGCGCGACAGGGCGACCGTGGCGTTCTTCTTGTCGACCGCCCCGAGGCCGAACGGGCCCGCGGTGACCTTGAGCGCACCCCGCGCACCCTCGTTGAAGGCCTCGGGGGTGCCGGTGACCTGCTTGGGGTAGAGCGGGGTGAACAGCGACCGCCAGTCGGCGTAGGGCTTGGCGAAGGTGACCTTGACCTCCAGGTCGTCCCGGCCGCGCTCGATCTTCTCGATGCGCTCGTAGCCGGCGTTGCGGGCCGTCCAGTACGCCGAGTCCCGGCCGTTCAGCGCGCGCCACTGGGCGACGAAGTCGGGGGCCCCGATCTCGCGGCCGTCGCTCCACACCGCCTGCTGGTTGAGCTTGTAGAGGACGACCTGCTTCGGCTCGCGCTCGACGACCTCGGCCTTCTCCAGGTAGTCCGGATTGGCCACCGGCCGGCCCTGCGCGTTCAGGGTGAACAGCGCCGGCAGCACCGCACCCGCGATCCGGGTGGTGGTGGCGTCCGCGTCGGCCTGGAAGGTGTTGAGCGTGTCGGGCAGCGCGTCGACGGCCCAGCGCATCACGCCCCCGTCGGCCACCATCGGCCGGGCGGCGGCGCCGATGTCCTGACCGGCGGCCCGGCCGCCCTCGTCATCGGGCGAACCGCACCCCGCCAGGAGGGGCAGCGCGAGCACGCCCGAGGTCAGGAGCGCCAACGATCTGCGCCTTCTCTGGGACATGGGTGGTACCTCCGGGGGCGGCCGTTCTCGATCACGTATGGCGGTATGGCGGTATAAGGAGCTGATCACACCGGTGACGAAACCACTGAAATCGACCACGCGCCGCTCCCCCCTCACCCGCGCCGCGCCACGCCGCCAACCCCACCCGCTCGGCCCAACGGGGCTTGCCGCCCCCCACCCCCGGCGGTAGCGGAGGAACGCCGGGCGTTCCCTCCTGCGAGGGATGAGAATGGGGAGAGGAGGGGCGCACAGATCGCGCCTGCGCGCCCGCAATCCCGGCACATCCCTTCACAACCGGGGACGGGAGGCGCGACACTCGCAGGCGCACATGAGCGTTGCCACCGCAACCTGCGGAAGTGAGGGCAAGTCATGTCCCTGCAGGACGATTTGAATGCCGTACGGCGCAACCTGGACGAGCTGACCCGCAAGGTCGAGCAGCTGGAGCAGAAGGCCGCGCGCCAGTCCCCGGCCGGCTCCTCGTCCCCGACGCCCCCGGGCCAGGGGATGGTCACCATCCCGGACACCCCGTACGACAGCGCGATGTGGACGGACACGGACGACGAGGGCCTCGGCGCCCGCGACCGTCGCGCGCCGTAGCGGCGTAGCCTCCGCCCTGACCACGGCCCCGCCGCCCCGGCGGGGCCGCGGTCGGGCTTTGCCGCTCCCCCGCATCACCGGGGTCCCGCACCGCCGCGTTCCGGTCCGCCTCCTCCGGCACCGGCTCGCCCGGCCGGCCCCCGGCCGCAGGGCCGCCCCAGGCCTCACACCCCTCGTCCACTCCACCCGGAGTCCCTCTTGGCCACAGGAACAGAACCACCCGCCCGGCTGACCGGCGTGCACGACGCCTCCCGGGCCGAGATCCCCGCCCGGCACCTGCGCACCGACCGCTGGTGGCTGGCCCCCGCCGCCACCGCGGCGGGGCTGCTCGCCTTCATCGTCTACTCGACCTGGCGGGCCTTCGCCAACGCCGACTACTACGCCGCGCCCTACGTCTCGCCGTTCTACTCGCCCTGCCTCGCGGAGAACTGCGTCCCGATGCAGGGCGGCCCCAACTGGGCCCTGTTCGGCAGCTGGTGGGGCCTGTCCCCCGCGCTGCTGATCCTGGTCTTCCCGCTCGGCTTCCGGCTGACCTGCTACTACTACCGCAAGGCGTACTACCGCGGCTTCTGGGCCTCACCGCCCGCCTGCGCCGTCGCCGAACCGCACGCGAAGTACACGGGCGAGACCCGCTTCCCGCTCGTCCTGCAGAACCTGCACCGCTACTTCTTCTACGCGGCGCTGCCGGTCGCCGCCATCCTGACGTACGACGCGCTGCTGACCTTCCGCGACGAGAACTACGAGTGGGGCCACATGGGCCTGGGCACGCTCGTCTTCCTCGTCAACACCGTGCTGATCTGGGCCTACACCCTGTCGTGCCACTCCTGCCGGCACATCATCGGCGGCCGCCTCAAGCACTTCTCCAGACACCCGGTCCGCTACCGCCTGTGGGGCTGGGTGGGCAGGCTCAACGCCCGCCACATGCTCCTCGCCTGGGCCTCACTGATCAGCGTGGCGCTCTGCGACCTGTACGTGTACCTGCTCGCCACCGGCGCCTTCACCGACCCGAGGATCTTCTGACATGGCTCAAGTCGACCGGCAGCAGTGGGACGTGGTCGTGGTCGGCGCGGGAGGCGCCGGGCTGCGGGCCGCGATCGAGGCGCGGGAGCGGGGCGCCCGTACCGCGGTGATCTGCAAGTCCCTGTTCGGCAAGGCCCACACCGTGATGGCCGAGGGCGGCATCGCCGCCTCCATGGCCAACGTCAACGAGCACGACAACTGGCAGGTGCACTTCCGCGACACGATGCGCGGCGGCAAGTTCCTCAACCAGTGGCGGATGGCCGAGCTGCACGCCAAGGAGGCCCCGGACCGCGTCTGGGAGCTGGAGACCTGGGGCGCGCTCTTCGACCGCACGCCCGACGGGAAGATCTCCCAGCGCAACTTCGGCGGCCACGAGTACCCCCGCCTCGCGCACGTCGGCGACCGTACGGGCCTGGAACTGATCCGCACCCTCCAGCAGAAGATCGTCTCCCTCCAGCAGGAGGACCACGAGGAGACCGGGGACTACGAGTCGGGCCTCAAGGTCTTCCAGGAGTACACGGTCACCCGCGTCGTCAAGGACGGAGACAAGGTCTCCGGAGTCTTCTGCTACGAACGCGAGTCCGGCCGCTTCTCGGTCCTGGAGGCCCCCGCGGTCGTGCTGGCCACCGGCGGCATCGGCAAGTCCTTCAAGACCACCTCGAACTCCTGGGAGTACACCGGCGACGGCCACGCCCTGGCCCTGCTCGCCGGCGCGCCCCTCCTGAACATGGAGTTCGTCCAGTTCCACCCGACGGGCATGGTCTGGCCCCCCTCGGTCAAGGGCATCCTCGTCACGGAATCCGTCCGCGGCGACGGCGGCGTCCTGCGCAACAGCGAGGGCAGGCGCTTCATGTTCGACTACGTCCCCGACGTCTTCAAGGAGAAGTACGCGGAGACGGAGGAGGAGGGCGACCGCTGGTACGAGGACCCGGACAACAACCGGCGCCCGCCCGAACTGCTCCCCCGCGACGAGGTGGCCCGCGCCATCAACTCCGAGGTCAAGGCGGGCCGCGGCTCCCCGCACGGCGGCGTCTACCTGGACGTCTCGACCCGCATGCCGGCCGAGAAGATCAAACGCCGGCTCCCCTCCATGTACCACCAGTTCAAGGAACTGGCGGACGTCGACATCACGGCCGAGCCGATGGAGGTCGGCCCGACCTGCCACTACGTGATGGGCGGCATCGCCGTCGACTCGGACACCGCCGCCACGGTCGGCGTACCCGGGCTCTTCGCCGCGGGCGAGGTCGCGGGCGGCATGCACGGCTCCAACCGCCTCGGCGGCAACTCCCTCTCCGACCTCCTGGTCTTCGGCCGCCGGGCCGGCCTGCACGCCGCGGAGTACGCGTCCGGACTCCCCGCCCGCCCCGCCGTCTCCCAGGACCAGATCGATGCGGCCGCGACGGAAGCCCTCGCCCCGTTCCACGCGGAGGAGGGCGCGGAGAACCCGTACACCCTCCACCAGGAACTCCAGCAGACGATGAACGACCTGGTCGGCATCATCCGCCGGGAGGGCGAGATGGCCCAGGCCCTGGAACGGCTGGCCGCCCTGCGGGTACGGGCCCGTCGCGCCGGCGTCGAGGGGCACCGCCAGTTCAACCCGGGCTGGCACCTCGCCCTCGACCTCCGCAACATGCTGCTGGTCAGCGAGTGCGTGGCCCGGGCCGCCCTGGAGCGCACCGAGAGCCGCGGCGGCCACACCCGCGAGGACTACCCGTCCATGGAACGCTCCTGGCGCCCGGTGAACCTCCTCTGCAAACCGACGTCACCCACCCCCACGGACCCGGCCGCCGACCACATCGAACTGATCCGCACCCGCACGGACCCCATCCGCCCCGACCTCCTCGCCCTCTTCGAGAAGGAAGAGCTGGTCAAGTACCTGGCCGAAGAGGAGCTTTTCTCATGAGCACGTACGACGCGCGCTTCCGGGTCTGGCGGGGCGACGCGGAGGGCGGCGGCCTGCGGGACTTCACGGTCGAGGTGCACGACGGCGAGGTGGTGCTGGACATCATCCACCGGCTCCAGGCCACCCAGGCGGCGGACCTGGCCGTCCGCTGGAACTGCAAGGCGGGCAAGTGCGGCTCGTGCAGCGCGGAGGTCAACGGCCGCCCCCGTCTCATGTGCATGACCCGCATGTCGACCTTCACCCGCGACGAGACCATCACCGTCACCCCCCTCCGCGCCTTCCCGGTCGTCCGCGACCTGGTCACGGACGTCTCCTTCAACTACGCCAAGGCCCGCGAAGTCCCGGCCTTCGTCCCGCCCGAGAACCTGAAGGCCGGCGAGTACCGGATGCAACAGGTGGACGTGGACCGCTCCCAGGAGTTCCGCAAGTGCATCGAGTGCTTCCTGTGCCAGGACACCTGCCACGTGGTGCGTGACCACGAGGAGAACAAGACCGCCTTCGCCGGCCCCCGCTTCCTGATGCGGGTGGCCGAACTGGACATGCACCCGCTGGACGCGGCCGCGGAGCAGGGCCTGGACCGCAAGCGCACCGCCCAGGAGGAACACGGCCTGGGCTACTGCAACATCACGAAGTGCTGCACGGAGGTGTGCCCCGAGGGCATCAAAATCACCGACAACGCCCTGATCCCCCTCAAGGAACGAGCGGTGGACCGCAAGTACGACCCGCTGATCTGGCTGGGCAACAAGATCCGCCGCCGGGCGGACTGACTCCGGCCGGGTGGCCCGGGGCCGTGACGGCTCCGGGCCACCGGCTTCGTCCCTCACACCGCACGACACCCCCCAATGCTCAAAAATGATGCGTTTCAACAGGTCAGACGAACCCGCCCGCCGCGCGACGGCCGAAGCGCGTAGCGATCTGTGGCGGCTCGTGTCCGGCCACGGCGGGCCGTGAGTCGCGCGACGGCCGAAGCACGTAGCGATCGTGGGCGGCTTATGAAGGTGCACAGCCGGCCCGAAGGCCGCCGAGCCGGGCGGGGGGCCTACGGACGCTGCCGCGTCCGCCCCGTGGGGCGGGGGCCCGGGGCAGCTCCGGTGACCGGGGGACGTGCCGCGGAACCGGGGATGCCCCTTCCCCGACGCCGGGTCCCGGCCCTGAGGGTGGTTGGTGGTGGATGTCCCCCCGGGTCGTTTTCCTGGGGCTGTCCGCCGAGGGCCTTTCCTTCCGGGCCGGGGTGGCCTGTCAAGGGCGCTCCTTCGTCGCGTCGCCTGCGGCGATTCCACTTCGTTCCACCCTTGACAGGCCACCCCGCCCCGGAAGGCAAAGACCTCGGCGGACACCCCCAGGAAGGACGCCCAGGGGGACAACGCAGGCACTCCGGTACCAGGGGCGTGTCCCGGCGTCGGGGTCCGGCCCCGCCCCAAGGGGCGGACGCGTCAGCGTCCGTAGGCCCTAGCCGGTCTCGGCGGCCTCCGGGCCGCCCGTGCCCCTTCATAAGCCGCCCACGATCGCTACGCGCTTCTCCCTCACGCGTCAACCGGCTCACACGGGGTGAAGACGGGGCGCGGCCGTGCGGTGGAAGCGGACGCGGACGGCTGGTCAAGCCGACCCGCATTCCGCCCACAGCAACTTCCCGCCCGGTTCTCCGTACAGCCCGCCGCTGCCCAGCGGGTACGCGCCCCAGTTGTCCGCGTAGGACTGCACGAGGAACAACCCTCGGCCACACTCGGCGGTCGTCGCGGGGGTGTCGGCCGTGCCGCCGGGCGTGAAGGGTGGAGGGATGTGCGGGTTGCTGTCCCAGACCGCCACGCGGAGGCGGTCGGGGGTGAGGGCGCGCAGGCGGAGGGTGTACGGGGTGTCGGAGTGCAGGTAGGCGTTGGTGACCAGCTCGCAGGTCAGCAGCTCGGCGGTCGGCTGCACGGCGGTCATCGCGTGCACCTGGAGGACCCAGCGGAGCATCCGCCGGGCGAGGCCCGGAGCGCGGGGATCCTGCGGAAGTTGGAGGGTGTAGGCCCACGACGGGGCTACGGTGACACTCATGGAAGTCTCCGATCACGGAGGGGTGTTGGTGTCGATGCGTGTGGTGCCCGGTGACCAGGTCGCTCCATCGAGCGGGGTGCTTCCGGGTGGAAGGCCTGGTGCTCACGTTAGAGCCATCCATGGAATGCATTCCATGGATGGCTGGGATGGCAGCCCCACTCCATTCATGTGGGTGACGGCCTTCGCGCAGGAGTTCTGATGCCCTCGACAACGCCAACGGCCAGGCGCCAACGGCTCGGCAGCGAGCTGCGTCGACTACGCGAACGCGCCGGACTGACGGCCACCCAGGCAGCCGCCTTCATCGGCGGCAACCAGGCCCGCATGAGCAATATCGAAGCCGGCCGCTACGGCGTGAGCGCAGAGCGGGTACGCGACCTGGCGCGCCGGTACGAATGCACGGATACAGAGCTGATCGAAGCACTCTCCGGCATGACGGGGGAGCGCAGGAACGGCTGGTGGGAGGAGTACCGGGAAGTCCTCGCCGCAGGTCTGCTCGACCTCGCCGAACTGGAGTACCACGGCACGCGCCTACGCACATCTCACACGTCCGGGATTCCCGGGCTCCTTCAGACGGTGGAACACGCTCGGGAGGTGTTCCGCCAGGTCGTACCCGAACTGACACCATCACAGATCGAGCACCGCCTTTCCTTCCGCATCAAGCGTCAGGAGGTGCTGTTCGGGGATGCACCACCGCCGTACACGGCAGTCATCCACGAAGCCGCGCTTCGCATGCGGTTCGGCGGTCCAGAGGTGGCCAAGGCGCAGCTGACCCATCTCCTGGCGATGAGCGAGGCTCAGCACATCAGCATTCGTGCCATCCCCTTCACCGCCGGTGGATACCCAGGCGCAGGCCAGCCCGTCTACTACGTGCACGGCCCCGTCCCGCAGCTGGACACCGTTCAGCTCGACCAGTCGCACGGCGTGGTGCTGCTCGACGCGGAGGCGCAGCTGGCGAAGTACCGGCGAGTCCTGGATCGACTGGAAGCCCTCGCCTTGGACGAGCCGAGATCGCGGGACCTGCTCCAGTCCATTACCAAGACGCTTTGAGGAATCGCATGCTTCATGACCACTGGCAGAAGTCGACCTACTGCGGCGAGGGCGAATCATGCGTCTACGCAGCCCAGGACACCACCGCCATACGCATCGCCCAGCGCCCGGACGGCGGAGGACCTGTGGTGACCGCCGGTGCCGACGCCTGGGCAGCATTCGTACAGGCCGTGAGGGCCGCCGACCTGCGATCACAGGTCGCCCAGAAGCCGTGAAGGAGTCCCGTCATGCCCGAGCACTCCTGGCGGAAGTCGTCCCACTGCAGTGAGGGCGAGGCCTGCGTCTACGTCGCCCAAGACGCCACCGGCGCCCGCATATCCGGGCGCGCGGACGGCGGCGGACCCGTGGTCACCGCCGGTGTCGACGCCTGGGCGGCGTTCGTACAGGCCGTGACGACGGACGGCAGCGGGGAGCCGGTGGCGGATCCGGCCCGGTACTAGACGCACCCGGCGCCCGGGCCGGCTCCGGTCGCGAGGGGACGCTGGCGCTCATACCCTCCCAAATGTGACGCCGCCGAAGAGACGTGCCAGCGATCGGATAGCCCTGCGCGCCGCCATGGCGCTCGCCGCCGTTCTGCTGGCCTTCGGCGTGCTGCTCGTGGTGCACGCCGCCGGCGCGCGGGCCGACGATCCGATCTCCCTCGACCGGCAGGGGCAGGTGACCGATCGGGGCGGGGCCCTCGGGGAGCGGCGGGGGGAGGTCGTCGCGGCGCTGGAGCGGCTCTATGCCGGGCACCGCGTGCAGCTCTTCGTGGCGTACGTGGACGACTTCTCCGGGCGGTCCCCCCAGAGCTGGGCCGACGCCACCGCGGAGCGCAACGGGCTCGGCCAGAACGACCTGCTCCTCGCCGTCGCCACCGGCGCGCGCCAGTACGCCTATTCGGCCGATCTCGACTCCGGGTTCACCGAGGCGCAGCTCGCCGCGGTGGCCCGGGACGCCGTCGAGCCCGCGCTGCGGCAGAACGACTGGGCCGGCGCCGCGATCGGTGCGGCCGACGGGTACGGGGCGGTGCTCGACGGCAGGCCCGTGCCCGCCCCCTCGATCACCCCGGGCGACCCCGACCCCGGGGCCGGGTCGGGCGGTGAGAGCGGCGCGGGGGACTACGTACTGCCCGTGGTCGCGGTGGGGGCGGCGAGCGCGCTCGGCGTGTACGCGTACACGCGCAGTCGGCGCAAGAAGGCCGGCGGCGCCTCCGGTACGACCGCCACCTGGGGCGGCTCCGCCCCGGGTCGGCCGACGGAGGAGCTCGACGCCCGGGCCAGGGCGCTGCTCGTGGAGACGGACGACGCGGTCCGCACCAGCACCGAGGAACTCGGTTTCGCGTCGGCGCAGTTCGGCGACGAGGCGGCGAAGCCGTTCACGGAGGCCCTCGCGCACGCCGAGGACGAGCTGACCGCCGCCTTCCGGCTGCGCCAGCAGCTCGATGACGCCTATCCCGAGGACGACGCCACCCGACGGCGGATGCTCGACGAGATCATCGCCCGCTGCACCGAGGCGAACCGGCGGCTGGACGCGGAGTCGGCCGACTTCGACCGGCTGCGCGCACTGGAGAAGAACGCACCGGCGGCCCTGGAGACGGTCGAGGCGCAGTTCCGCGACCTCACCGGCCGGACCGGCATCGCGGAGGCCACCCTGACCGCGCTGCGCGGCCGGTACGCCGACTCCGCCTCGGCGCCCGTCGGGAGCAACCCGGAACAGGCGAAGGACCGGCTGCTGTTCGCCACCACCAGCCTGGGCCTGGCCCGGCAGGCCGTGGACGCCGGCGACAACGCGCGGGCGGCGGTGCAGGTGCGGGCCGCCGAGGGCGCCGTGGACCAGGCCGCCACGCTCGTCGACGCGGTGGAGCGGCGCGCGCAGGAGCTGGCCGAGGCGGCCGGGAAGCTCGACAGCGCGTTGACCGAGACCGAGACGGACCTCGCGGACGCGCGCGGGCTGCTGACCGGCACCTCCGAGGGGGTGTCGACCGCGGACCTGCGGGGCCGGATCGGCCGGGCCGAGGCTGTGCTGGCCGACGTACGGCAGGAGGTGGCGGGCGGGCGGTACGACCCGATCGACGCGCTGCGCCGGGTGGAGGAGGCGGACGCGGCCCTGGACGAGGCCCTGGCCGGGGCGCGCGAGGGGGAGACCGCCAACCAGCGCGCCCGGGCCCTGCTGGACCAGGCGCTGCTGACCGCGCGGAGCGCGATCGGGGCGGCCTCGGACTACGTCACGACGACGCGGGGCGCCGTCGGCAGCCAGGCCCGTACCCGGCTGGCGGAGGCGCAGCGGCACCTGGCGCGGGCGGGGGCACTGGCCGGCCAGGACGCGTCAGGCGCGCTGGCGGAGGCGCAGCGGGCGGACGCGCTGGCCCGGGAGGCGCAGGAGCTGGCCGAGCGGGACGTACGGGGCTTCCAGGCGCCGTACGGCGGTGGCGGCGCGGGCGGCCGCGGGGGCGCCGTACTGGGCGGGATCATCCTCGGCGAGATCCTGCGCGGCGGTTCCGGGGGCTTCGGCGGAGGCCGGGGCGGTTTCGGCGGCGGCTCCGGGCCCGGCCCAGGTTCGTTCGGGGGCGGGGGGACGCGGGGGCGCATGGGCGGCGGCGGCCGTTTCTGACGTACGCGTACGACCACTGCGCACTTTGCGCACTCCTAGGAGGAAAGCGATACACCATGACCAAGCAGACCATCCTCGGCCGCGTCACCCAGCTGGCGAAGGCGAACATCAACGCGCTGCTGGACCAGGCGGAGGACCCGCAGAAGATGCTGGACCAGCTGATCCGGGACTACGGCAACAACATCTCGGAGGCGGAGCAGGCGGTCGCGACGACCATCGGCAACCTGCGGCTGATGGAGCAGGACCACCGGGAGGACGTGGACGCGGCCGCCGAGTGGGGCGAGAAGGCGCTGGCCGCGAGCCGGAAGGCGGACGAGCTGCGGGCGGCGGGGTCGACGGCGGACGCGGACCGCTTCGACAACCTGGCGAAGGTGGCGCTGGGCCGGCAGCTCCAGTCGGAGAAGGAGGCGGAGACGGCGGAGCCGACGATCGCGGCGCAGACCGAGGTCGTGGACAAGCTGAAGTCCGGGCTGGACTCGATGAAGGAGAAGCTGACGGAGCTCCAGGCGAAGCGGGACGAGCTGGTGGCGCGGGCGAAGACGGCGCAGGCGCAGAACACGATGCTGGACGCGGTGAAGAGCATCGACGTGCTGGATCCGACGAGCGAGATCAGCCGGTTCGAGGACAAGGTGCGGCGGGAGGAGGCGCGGGCGATGGGCAAGGAGGAGCTGGCCGCCTCCTCTCTGGACGCCCAGTTCGAGTCCCTGGACGACCTGGGGCGCCAGTCGGAGATCGAAGCCCGCCTCGCGGCCCTGAAGGGCCGGGCCGCCTGACCGTGCCGGTCCCGTGCCGGTGCCGGTCGTTGCCGGAGGCGGCGCCGTCGTGGTGCGGGCCGTTGCCGCTGCGCGGAGGCCTTTCCCCACCCCGCCCCTTCCCGAACCGGGGCTCCGCCCCGGACCCTCCCCCAGACTCCGTCCGGGGGGACCCCCACGCCTCAAACGCCGGCGAGGCTGGAAGTCAGCCCCTCCGGCGATTGAGACGCGGGTCCGGGCAGAGCCCTGGGGGCACCTCCCAGCGGTAGCCGGGGGAGGAACGGAGGAAGGGCGGGGCGGGGAGAAGCCCCGCAGGGCAACGCACCCGCACCCCGCACGGACCTGCACCTGGCACGGGACCCGCACCGGGCCCGCGCCGCACGGCTACCCGTACAGCTCCAGCAGTTGCTCCGCCGAGAGTTCACCCGCGGCCGCGGCCTCGGCGCCCGGGAGGGCCAGGTCGAACCACACCGTCTTGCCCCGCGGGGTCCGCCGGCTGCCCCAGGACGTGCTGAGCAGCCCCACCAGCTGCAACCCGCGGCCCCCCTCGTCGGTGTCGCGGGCCCGCCGCCGCCGCGGCTGCGCCAGGGCACCGTCCCAGACCTCGCACACCAGCGTCCGGTCCAGCAGCAGCCGTAGCCGGATCTCGCCCTCTCCGTACCGCAGGGCATTGGTGACCAGCTCGCTGACCAGCAGTTCCGTGGTGTCCGCGAGGCCTTCGAGCCCCCACGCCGCCAGCTGCGCCCGCGCGAACTCCCGGGCGCGGCCGACCGAGACGGCCTCCCGCGGCAGCCGCCAGTCGCCGACCGCGTCGCCGGGCAGCCCCTGGACCCGCGCCATCAGCAGGGCGATGTCGTCCTCGCCGTGCCGGGTCTCCAGGCTGTTCAGCACGTGGTCGCAGACGTCCTCCAGGGGCAGGGAGGGGTCGGTCAGCGCCTCGCGCAGACCCCGCAGTCCCTCGTCGAGGGTGTGGTCGCGGGACTCGACCAGCCCGTCGGTGTAGAGGGCCAGCAGCGCGCCCTCCGGAAGCTCCACCTCGACCTCCTCGAACGGCTCGCCGCCCACGCCCAGCGGCATGCCGGGCGGCACCTCCAGCAGCAGCGCCCCGGCCTCGCCGCTCTCCACGAGCACGGGCGGCATGTGGCCGGCGTTGGCGATGGTGCAGCGCCGGGTGACGGGGTCGTAGACGGCGTACACGCAGGTGGCGAGGTACACCTCGGAGAGGTCGGCGTCCCGGGAGCGTGAGGCCTGTGCGCCGCCCGGTGCGCCGAGGCCGCGGGCGACCTCGTCGAGCGCGGACAGCACTTCGGCGGGTTCCAGGTCCAGCAGGGCGAGGGTGCGTACGGCGGTGCGCAGTTCGCCCATGGCGACGGCCGCCCGCAGTCCGCGGCCCATCACGTCGCCGACGACGAGCGCCGTGCGGTGCCCGGGCAGCTCGATGACGTCGAACCAGTCGCCGCCGACCTCGGTGGCGGTGTTGCCCGGGAGGTAGCGGCAGGCGATGTCCAGTCCGGCGGCCTCCGGGTCGCCGGGGGGCAGCAGGCTGCGCTGGAGGATCAGGGCCCGCTCGTGCTCGCGGCGGTAGAGGCGGGCGTTGTCGATGGACACGGCGGCGCGGGCGGCCAGTTCGACGGCCACGGCGCGGTCCCGCTCGCCGAAGGGCTCGCTGCCCTTGGTACGGGAGAACTGGGCCAGTCCCACCACCGTGTCGTGCGCGACCATCGGCACGACGAGGGTGGACTGCACCAGGTCGTCGGGGCCGGAGCCCAGGATCAGGCGGGGCCGGGCGGTGCGCAGGGCGAGGGCGCCGGGCGAGGCCGCGGGGTAGCGGTGGATCTCGCCGACGGCGACCGGTCCGGCGGGCTCGGCCCCTTCGCCGACGGGCGCGGCGCTGCCGGTCAGCGGGGCGTCGGAGACGGCGCTGGCGAAGGCGACGCGGCGCAGGGGTGCGGAGGGGAGCCGTCCGCCGGCGGTGCCGGTGGCGGCGGAGTACGGGCGCTGTGTGCCGGGACCGTGGCCGGGGCCGGGTGCGTGCACGCGGCCGGGTCCGTCGTCGTCGCCTTGGAGCAGCCCCTGGTAGAGGTCGACGGCGGCGAGGTCGCAGAAGCCGGGGACGGTGACGTCGAGCAGTTCGCGGGCGGTGGTCTCCAGGTCGAGGGAGTTGCCGATGCGGGAGCCGGCCTCGTTGAGCAGGGCGAGGTTGCGGCGTACGCCGGCGGCCTCGCGGGCGGCGAGGTGGCGGCGGGTGACGTCGGTGCCCAGGCCTGCGACGCCGATGGGGCGGCCGGAGCCGCCGTGGACGCGGTAGAGGTTGATGGACCAGTGGCGCTGTTCGCGGCTGCCGGGGGCGGCGCCGACGATGCGCAGGTCGGTGACCGCCTCGCCGGTCTCCAGCACCCGCTTCAGCGCGGCGGTCATGCGGTCGGCCTCGCGGCGCGAGAGGTAGTCGTGGACGGTGCGGCCGCGGTGGTCCTCCACGGCGCCGCCGAAGACGGTCGCGAACCGGCGGTTCGCCCGCTGGACGGTCAGATCCGTGCCGAAGAGGAGGAACCCGAAAGGAGATTGGCCGAATATCGCCTGAGAGGCGGCAAGGTCGGACTCGATGCGCCGCAGCGCCTGTACGTCGACCACGACGCAGAGCGCGGCCCGGTCGCCGTCCGCCGTCTCGGTGGGCATGACGTAGATCTCGGCCACCCCGTGCTCGCCGTCGCCTCCCGGGATCCGGAAGGGGACGAGGCCCGTCCACTCCTTGCCGTCGAGGATCTCGGCGATCTTGCGGTGACCGCCGGCCCGCAGTTCGGCGGGCATGAAGGCCTCTACCGGGTCGCGGCCCACCGCGTCGGCGGCCCTCAGCCCGAAGAGTTCCTCGGCGCGCAGGCTCCACTGGTCGACCAGCCCGTCGGGCCCGATCGAGAACGAGGCGACCCGTATGTGGTCATAGATCGAGCCGGGCGGACTGCTGTGCCACATGCTTTCGCGCCACAGTTCACCTGGCACTTGGGTCTCTCGTGCCTGCGCAGGTATTTCGCTCACGCGACCGTCCCCTCCAGCTCACCGCAACCGGACCGGTCATGGACGAAGTATTCAGCACCACGGCCATCACCGGTACGGCGTTCTCGATCACAGCACGGTCTCGGTCGCCCCCGCGGCCCCGTCGGCACGGTGGCTGCTCCGATCCGCTCGCGGTGATCTTCGGAGTCCCTTCACCTCTTTACTCACCGGGCAGCGCCAACTCGAACCACACGGTTTTCCCCGTCTTTCCGTGCCGGGTGCCCCAGCGCTGCGCGGAGACCGCCACCAGGTGCAGCCCCCGCCCCCCTTCGTCGTCCGGTGTGGCGAGCCGCTCGCGGGGCGGATCCGGAAGCGGATCGGAGACCTCCACGAGCAGCGCGGGCCGCGGTACGGAGGCGTCGGTGGCCGGATCTCGCCGTACCAGCCGGACGCCGATCGGCCCGGACGCGTACCGCAGGGAATTGGTCACCAGCTCGCTGACCAGCAGGACGGTCACGTCGCCGACGGAGTCGAGACCCCACGTCCGCAGCGCGCCGCGGACGGCGTGACGGGCGGTGCGGACCGCGCCGGGCTCGGCGGGAAAGGCCCATTCGGCGCGGTCGGCACGGTCGCCTTCGGTCTCGATCACGCCGATCACTTCCCGGGCCCCGTGGGGCCCCAGTCCGGTTTTCAGAGGGCGAGATAGGGATTAATAGCGACATACCCGATATCCGGGGCGTCGTACCGCCCGGGGGCCCACCCACCGGCGCACTGTGGCACGAACGGCGTACGTACCCCGGCCCCATGCGCCCTGCCCGGCGCACCGCGACGACCCCGCGCGCCCGACCGTGCGCCGGGTGTGACCAGAGGGAACGGCGGGATGCCGGAGGAGGGGGCGGGGCGCCGGAGGAGAGAGAGGCGCGCCGGAGGGAGAGGGCGGGCGCGCCGGGCGTCAGAGCCGGCCGGCCCGCAGGCGGCGGCCGGCCTCCGCGACGGCGGGGCGGTCCTGGTCGAGCCAGTCGACGGCGTCAAGGTCGTCGGGGCCGAGCCAGCGCAGCTCGTCGTGGTCCTCCAGCGGCTGCGGCTCACCGGAGACGAGGCGGGCGGTCCACACGTGCAGGACCAGTCCGGGCTTCAGGGGCCACTCCCCCGGGAGGCGCTCCAGCGGCTCGGCCTCGACGCCGAGCTCCTCGCGCAGCTCGCGGACCAGCGCCTCGCGCCCGGTCTCGCCGGGTTCGGCCTTGCCGCCCGGCAGCTCCCAGCGTCCGGCCAGCTCGGGAGGGGCGCTGCGCCGTGCGGCCAGCAGGCGCCCGTCATGACAAAGGGCTCCGCCCACGACCACGCGTACCGTCATGGGCGGAGCCTATGGGATCTGTCGGGGGTCGTACCGTGCGTCAGTTCTGCGTGACCGTCTGGCCGGTCCGCTCGACCCAGTACAGCTGCTTGTGGCCGCGGTCGTCGAGGCTGTCGGCGACCTTCTGGGCCTCGGCCCGGGTGGCGTAGCGGCCCACCCGGTAGCGGTTGCCGTTGTCGTCCTGCCGTATCACCAGCCACGGGAGCTCGGCACCGCTGTCGTTCATCGCGCTCCACCCTCCGCCGACGGGCATGCCCAGGAAACCGCATGATGCATATGCCTGAGCTTACGCCCGACCTTTACGGAGCGGATACGTGTTTTCACGAAGAGATACCTCACAGGCGTACGCATCCGGCCATGCGTACGACTGAGCCGCGTGCGCGGTGTCAGATCCGGCGCACGGACGGCATCGGGAGCACCACCGCACCCCCTTCGCTCCCCTTGCGGCACACGTCGCCGCAGGTGGCGTCGAGCGAGCAGCAGAGCGAGCAGATGGCGCCCGACTGCACGGGGCAGTCGGCGATGTCGGGGAGCTCGTACGCCGTCTCGCAGACGGTGCACTCCAGGGTGGCGGTGACGTCGGGCACGTCGGCGTCCGGGCCGTTCACCGGATTCGGGCGCGCGAGGTAGTACTTCCCCTTCGTGGCCCAGGCGATCAGGGGGCAGAGCAGCAGCGCGACCCCGGCGGCGATGAAGGTGGAGAAGGCCTCGGCGTACCGGCCGAAGAGTCCGAAGAACGCGAGGATGGACAGCACGGAGGCGATGGCCATCGCGCCGAATCCGGCCGGATTCACCGCGTACAGGTAGGCCCGCTTGAACTCGATGTACGGCGGGCTGAGGCCCAGCCGCTTGTTGATGACGAGGTCGGCTGCGACCGCGGCGATCCAGGCGATGCCGACGTTGGAGTAGAAGCCCAGCAGCTTGCCGAGCACGGCGAACATGTCGAGTTCCATCAGCGTGAGCGCGATGGCGAGGTTCAGGAAGATGTACCAGACCCGGCCCGGGTGGCGGTGGGTGATCCGGGAGAAGAAGTTCGACCAGGACAGCGAGCCGCTGTAGGCGTTGGTGACGTTGATCTTGATCTGGGAGACGATCACGAACACGGCCGCGGCGGGCAGGGCGAACGAGCCGAGCCAGGGGCGCAGCGCCTCGATCTGGGGGGCGATGGGCTCCAGGGCGTGGGTCTTGCCGACGGCTTCGAGGGCGACGAAGGCGAGGAAGGCGCCGCCGATCTGCTTGGCCGCGCCGATGACGACCCAGCCGGGGCCGGCGGCCAGGACGGCGAGCCGCCGGGTGCGGGCGTTCTGCTCGGTCCTGGCCGGCATGAAGCGCAGGTAGTCGGCCTGTTCGCCGATCTGGGCGATGAGCGAGAGGGCGATGCCGGTGCCGAAGCCGAAGCCGATCCAGGAGAAGCCGGAGCCGGCGCCCGCGGTGCCGCCGAAGTGGGTGAACTCCGTCCAGGAGCCGGGGGCCTCGAAGGCGAGCACCACGAAGGGGAGGACCAGCCCGAGGATCCACACCGGCTGGGTCCAGGCCTGGAGGCGGGCCAGGGCGCCCATGCCGCGGAAGACGAACGGGATGACGACGAGCGTGGTGACGAGGTAGCCGAGTTCGACCGGCAGTCCGGTGGCCTGGTGCAGCGCCTGGGCCATGATCGAGCCTTCGAGCGCGAAGAAGATGAAGGTGAAGGACGCGTAGATGAGGGAGGTCAGGGTCGACCCGAAGTAGCCGAAGCCGGCGCCCCGGGTGACCAGGTCCATGTCGAGGCCGTGGCGGGCGCAGGCGCGGGCGATGGGGATCCCGGTGAGGAAGATGACCACCGCGGCGGCCAGGATGGCCGCGATCCCGCTGGTGAACCCGTAGGCGAAGACGATCGAGGCGCCGATCGCGAAGTCGGCGAGGTACGCGATGCCGCCGAGCGCGGTGCCGGCGACCGCGCCGGGGGACCAGCGGCGGAACGAGTGGGGGGCGTAGCGCAGCGAGTAGTCCTCGCGGCTCTCGTCGGCGGCGAGCCGGGCGTAGTTGCGGCGGGGGCCCTGCGGCCGGTGGGTGTGGGTGGCCGTGTCCGTCATGCGGGGACCGTAGGGCGGGTGCGTGACGGGCCGCCGCACGGCGCCGTTGCCCGCCGGTTACGCGGCCTGACGCCACGTCAACTCCGGGTTAACACCCCCGGACACCGCGTCCGGCTACCGTACGCTCCCGCCGCGGCCGGCCCGTACGCGGCCCCGACCGGCCCCGCGGCCGCCTTCCCTGCGGCCGGCCCCGCCGCGCCCCGGCGCTCCGGGACCCCCGCACCCCTGCCGGCGCCCCCGGCCCCGCCCCCGCCCCCGCTACCTGACCGGCAGGTGGTACGCCACGCGGTAGCGGTCCGCGGGGACGACGACGTCGGCGGTCTCGACCGCGCGACCCGAGGCGAAGTACGTCCGGCCGATGACCAGGACGACGTGGCCCGGGACGCCGCCGAGCGCGAGGATCTCCTCCGCGAGCCCCGGGCGGGCGCCGACCTCCTCCACCACGTTGTCCACGACCACGTCGATCGCGGCCATCCGGTCCACGACGCCGCAGCCCCCCAGCGGCCCCTCCTCCGGCAGCATCACGGGCGTGCGGCCGGTGACGGCGAGGGGCTCCCAGGAGGTGGAGAGCATCATGGCCTCGCCGGCGTCGCGGAAGACGTACCGCGTGCACATCACGCGGTCGCCCGGCTCGATGCCGAGGCGCTGGGCGATCTCGGGCGGGGCGGTGGTCTGCTCGCTGCTGGACTCCCAGGTGCCGCGCGCGCCGCTGTCGGCCTGCTCCTGCCGGAAGGGGGTGGACGTGCCCCCCGTGCGGTACCCGGAGCGGGCCACGCGTCTGGGCACCGGCCGCTCCCGTACGTACGTGCCCGAGCCCGAGCGGCCCTCGACGAGGCCCTCCGCCATGAGGACCTTGCGCGCCTCCAGCGCGACCGTGTCGGACACGCCGTACTCCTCGCGGATCCGGGCCTGCGAGGGCAGCCGGGTGTGCGGGGGCAGGGACCCATCGACGATCTTGCGTCGTAGATCCCCCGCGACGCGCAGATAGGCCGGCTGCTCACCGAAAGTCACGGGCCACTCCCATCAGGTTGACAGACAGCAACAGCCTGGCAACCGTCGGTTGTTGACCGCAAGCGAGGGCCAAGGATTCACCCAATGTGATGAAGGTGAGGTCGGAAAACCTGCGACATGCCCCTTACCGACAGTACAACGATCAAGCGTTTCCGGCCGCTTCGTCAACCTCCCCTTGACCGAGATGGTCCAGACCAATACGTTCCCCGGTGCACGGCCCGGCAACTCCCGTATCCGCGTTGGAAGTCCGAAGGAAGCCCATGCGCCGCAGCACACTCGCCAGGCTGGCCGTAGCCGCCTGCTCCCTCTCCCTCCTGACCGCGTTCGCGCCCGCCGCGGGCGCGGACGACACCGCCGACCGCACCGCGGACCGCACCGCCGCGGCCTCCCACGCCCGGCACGCGTACAAGCGCGTCGGCTACTTCACCCAGTGGGGCGTCTACGGACGCGACTTCCAGGTCCAGGACCTCGACACCAGCGGCACCGCCGCCAAGCTGACCCACGTCAACTACGCCTTCGGGAACATCGGTGCCGACGGCAGGTGCGTCATGGGCAACACCCCCGGCGAGGCCGACGCGTGGGCCGACTACCAGCGCCCGCTGGACGCCGCGAACTCCGTCGACGGCGTCGCCGACACCTGGGACCAGCCGCTCGCGGGCAACTTCAACCAGCTGCGCGAACTCAAGGCCAAGCACCCCGGCCTGAAGGTGCTGCTCTCCCTGGGCGGCTGGAGCTGGTCCACCCACTTCTCCGACGCCGCACTGACCCCCGCCTCCCGCAAGGCCCTGGTCTCCTCCTGCCTCGACCTGTACGTCAAGGGCAACCTCCCGCAGGACGGCACCCGGGGCGGTGCCGGCGCGGCCGCCGGCGTCTTCGACGGCATCGACCTCGACTGGGAGTGGCCCGGCTCCGCGGGCGACACCGACACGACGTACCGGCCCGAGGACAAGCGGAACTTCACCGCCCTGGTCCACGAGTTCCGCACCCAGCTCGACGCGTACGGCCGGACCGTGAAGCGGAAGTACGAGCTGTCCGCGTTCGTGCCCACCGCCCCCGCCAAGATCGACGCGGGCTTCGAGGTCCGGAAGATCATGCGCGACCTCGACTTCGTCACCCTCCAGGGCTACGACTTCCACGTCTCGGGCGAGCCCGTGACGGCCCAGCAGTCCGCCCTCCACGCCCGCGACGACTTCAGCGTGGACGGCACCGTGCGCGCCTGGCTGCAGCGCGGCGCCCCCGCCCGCAAGCTCGTGGTGGGCATGCCCTTCTACGGCCAGGGCTGGACCGGCGTCACCGGCGGCGGCGACGGCATGGGACAGCCCGCCACCGGCCCCGCCCCGGCCACCTGGGCCCCGGGCTACGAGGACTACAAGGCCCTCAGGAAGCTCGCCGCCTCCGGCGCGTACCGGCTGTACCGCGACCGCCGCGGCGGCCACGCCTGGCTCTTCGACGGCACCACCCTGTGGACGTACGACGACCCGCAGGTGCTGCGCCGCAAGTCCGCCTACGTACGCGCCCACGGCCTGGGCGGCGCGATGTTCTGGTCCCTCGACGCCGACACCCCCGACGGCGAGCTGATCACCGCCGTGGACCGGGGCCTGACGCACTGACAGCACCACCTGCCAGACTCCGGTCCATGAGGAATTCGACCGTACGGACGGTGAACGGGCTCACCCGGCGGTGGGCCCGTTCGCTCCGTTCCGGGGACAGCACCGTGTTCACGGCGGCCGGGCTCTGGCCCCTGCTCGCCCTCCTGGCCGACGGCGCCGACGGCCCGGCCCGCGACGAACTCGCGGACGCGCTCGGCATACCGGCCGGGGAGGCGGCCGCCACGGCCCGGGAGCTGTTCGAGGGCCTCGCCGGGATCGGCGGCCTGGAGACCGCCCTGGGCCTGTGGACCCGCGCCGGCCTGCCCCTGCGCGAGCGGTGGGCCGCGGGCCTGCCGGAGGGCACCCGGGGCACCCTCACCGGCGTACCGGACGCGGACCGGGCCGCCCTGGACACCTGGGCCAAGGAGCGCACCGGCGGGCTGATCGAGAAGATGCCGGTGACGGACCCCGCAGCGGCCCTGATGGTGTTGGCCTCGGCGCTGGCGCTCGACGTGTCCTGGCTGCACCCCTTCGAGCCGGTGCCGCAGCGTCCCGCGGACGGGCCCTGGGCGGGCCGTACGGTCGCGGGCCTGTACCGCCTGACGTCCTCCCTCGACCGGGTCGGCGTCGCGCAGACCCCGGCCGGCCCGCTCACCGTCCTCCAGGTCGGCGGCGAGGCCGGGGTGGACGTCCACCTCGTCCGGGCCCCGGAGGAGGTGGACGCAGGCGAGGCGCTGGCGCTGGGCCTGGACGTGTCGACGGGCGTCGTCCCCGCCCTGCCGGGGGACCTGCTGCCCGAGGGGACCCCGGGCCCTGGCGTGACGGTGGGCATCGTGGAGGCGTTCTCCCCTGCGCCCTCCCTGGAGGTCTCCACCGTGGCGTTCGAGGTCGCGGCCGAGCACGACCTGACGGAGCGGGCGCCGCTGTTCGGGCTGGCCACCGCGCTCCGGGACGGGGACCACTTCCCCGGGATCAGCGCGGAGCCGCTCGCGGTCGGCGAGGCCCGGCAGTCGGCGCGGGCCGAGTTCCACGCGGAGGGCTTCCGCGCGGCGGCGGTCACCGCCGTCGCGATGCGGCCGGGGGCCGGCCCGCCGCCGGCGAAGCACCGCGTCCGCCGGATCCGGGTGGCCTTCGACCGGCCGTTCGGCTTCCTCGCCGTACACCGCGCCAGCGGCCTCGTCCTGGCCGCCGGCCGGGTCGCGGAGCCGCTGCCGTATCCGGCGGGCACCGGGCCGGGAGGAGTCGTGGGAAGGCCGCGGCCGTAGCGAGCGGGCGCGCGGAAGGGGCGGCCGCCGGTGGCGGCCACCCCCTCACCCTGCCCGGGTCCGGGCGCGCTCCTCAGGGCCTCAGAACTGCAGGGCCCAGGAGTCGATCTTGCCGGTGTCGATGTTCGCGTTGTCGTTCACGCGGAGCTTCCAGGTCCCGTTCGCGACCTCCGAGGAGGCGTTGACCGAGTAGGTCTGGATGATGTTGTCCGCGCTGCCGCCGCTGCGGTTGTGCAGGGTGTAGACGGAGCCGTCGGGCGCGACCAGGTCGACCTTCAGGTCACCGATGTACGTGTGCTTGATGTCGACCGCGACGGAGAGGGTGGCCGGGGCGTTGCCCGGGACGCCGCTCACGGTGACCGGGGACTCCACGGTGGAGTTGTCGTTGATCGCGTAGTCGCCGGTGTTCTCGAACCGCGGCCCGGGCGGGGTGGTCGAGCCGCCGCCGACGTACAGCAGGCGGTTCGGGGAGCCGGTGCCGGGGCTGGTCACCACGTTCGGGGTGGCCGCGTTCACCAGGGCGGTGGACACCTGCGCCGGGGTGCTCGACGGGTTGCTCGCCAGGTACAGCGCCGCCGCGCCCGCCACGTGCGGGCTGGCCATCGAGGTGCCGGAGATGGAGTTGGTCGCCGTGTCGCCGCTGTTCCAGGCCGAGGTGATCGAGGAGCCGGGGGCGAACAGGTCCAGGACCGTGCCGTAGTTGGAGTAGCTGGCCTTGGCGTCGCTGCTGGTCGTGGCGCCGACGGTGATGGCCTCGGTCACGCGGGCCGGGGACTTGGTGCTGGCGTTGGTGGACTCGTTGCCCGCCGCGACCGCGTAGGTGATGCCGCTCGCGATGGAGTTGCGTACGGCCGTGTCGAGCGCGGAGTCAGCGCCGCCGCCCAGCGACATGTTGGCCACGGCCGGCTTCACGGCGTTCTGCGTGACCCAGTCGATGCCCGCGACGACCTGCGCGGTGGTGCCGGAGCCGGAGTTGTCCAGGACGCGGACGCCGACCAGCTTGACCTTCTTCGCGACGCCGTACGAGGTGCCGCCGACGGTGCCGGCGACGTGCGTGCCGTGGCCGTGACCGTCCTGCGCGGTGTTGTCGTTGTCGATGGCGTCGTAGCCGTAGGAGGCCCGGCCGCCGAAGTCCTGGTGGGTGATGCGCAGGCCGGTGTCGATGATGTACGCCGTCACGCCCTGGCCGGCGAGGTCGGGGTACGTGTAGCTCTGGTTGAGCGGCAGGGCCTTCTGGTCGATCCGGTCCAGGCCCCAGGACGGCGGGCTGGGCTGGGTGGCGTCGATGGTGAAGCGGCGGTTCTGGACCACCGACTTCACGGCCGGGTCCGCGGCGAGCTTGCGGGCCTGCGCCTCGCTCAGCTGGACCGCGTAGCCGTTGAGCGCCTTCTTGTAGGTCCTGTTGATCTTCGCGCCGTACTCGCGGGCGATGGCCCGGCCCTGCGCGGAGTCGGCGGCGGCGCCGTCGAGGGTGACGATGTAGCTGCCGGATATGGCGCCGGGGGCGCCCGCGTTCTCGATGTGTCCCTCGGCGGTGCCGGCCGCGGCGGCGGGGAGCGCGGAGACCGCGCCGAGTACGAGCGCGGCGACGGCGGTCGCGCTCAGTCCTGCGAGTGTGCGTCGTGGGCGCATCACGGACATGTGGGGGGTCCTCCTCGGGTGTGGGGATGCCGGAATCCGGTCAGGGACATGTCAAGGACAGCGGTGCGCTGTCCCCAACTACCGGACGCCAACGCAAGGTTGACCCACCCCTCCGAGATCCCACAAGAGGACAACAGCCGCTTAACAGCCCTGCCACACACCCGTCAAAAGATGGCAAAGACCAGCCGCATAAACCGGTGCGGCCGGCGCCCGCGGAACGGCGGCCGCGAGGCCCTCAGAGCTCCTTGCGCGGCGGCCCCTCCGACAGCCCCGGCCGGGCCTTCGGGGGCTTGGTCCGCACCTCGACCCCGCCCCAGAACGCGAAGCCGGTCACCACCACGCGCGGCGCCCCCGGCTCGGGCGCGCTCCCGGACGTGCGCTGGTCGAAGGCGCCCATCACGCCGACGCCCCGCACGTCCACCTCCACGCCCGGCGGCACGGTGATCTGGATGCCGCCCATGACGGCCACGCAGTTGAGCACCACCTCGCGCTCGGCGAACGTCGCCTCCCGCAGGTCGATCTCACCGCCGCCCCAGAACGCCACCGCGTCGAACCGCGCCGGCACCGTCCAGCGGCCCTTGCGCTGGAAGCCCGACATCACCGCCACCGCCCCGGACGACGTACCCGTCCCGCCGATCCGCGCCGGCCAGGACGACGCACCGGCCGGCGCTCCGGCCGGCGGCGCGGCGTACGGCAGGGGCGCGGGCGCCGTGCCGCCCGGGGCGGGCAGGTCCCGGGTGAGCGGGGCGAGCTCGGCGTACGTGCGCGCCTTGAAGGCGGCCTCCAGCCGCTCCTCGAACTCCCCCATGTCGAGGCGCCCTTCGGCGAGGGCGTCCCGCAGGCGCTCCGCCACCCGCTCCCGGTCGGCGTCCGAAGCCCGCAGCTCGGGCAGCTCGTCACTCATACCGCCACCCTAGAACCTACGCCCCTCCCCCGGCGTACATCCGTGCGATCACGTCCTCGATGTCCGGCTCCCGCACGGACAGGTCCAGCAGCGGGTACTCCGCGGCCACCGCCGCCACCAGCGGGGCCGCCGAATCCGAGGCCGGGAAGGCCAGCCACTGCCGGGGCCCCTCCACCTTCACCGTCCGCGCCCCCTTCACCGCCACCGGCGGGAGCTCCCGCTCCAGCTCCACCACCAGCGTCCGCTCGGCACCGGCCACCTCGTGCAGACCGCCCAGCGGGCCGTCGTAGACCATCCGCCCGTGGTCGATCACCATCACCCGCTCGCACAGCTGCTCGATGTCCTGGAGGTCGTGCGTGGTCAGCAGCACCGTCGTGGCCCGCTCCGCGTTCAGCTCCCGCAGGAAGGACCGCACCTTCGCCTTGCTGATCACGTCCAGGCCGATCGTCGGCTCGTCCAGGTACAGCACCTCCGGATCGTGCAGCAGCGCCGCCGCGATGTCCCCGCGCATCCGCTGCCCCAGCGACAGCTGCCGCACCGGTACGTCGAGCAGCGCGCCCAGGTCCAGCAGCTCCACGCAGCGGTCCAGGTTGGCCCGGTAGCGGGCCTCGGGGATCCGGTACATCCGGCGCACCAGCGCGTACGAGTCCCGCAGCGGCAGGTCCCACCACAGCGTGGTGCGCTGCCCGAAGACCACGCCGATCCGGTGCGCCAGGCGGTTCCGGTCGCGCGAGGGGTCCACGCCGGCCACCCGCAGCCGGCCGCCGCTCGGGGTGAGGATGCCGGTGAGCATCTTGATCGTGGTGGACTTGCCCGCGCCGTTGGGGCCGATGTATCCGACCACCTCGCCGCGCGGGACCTCGAAGCTGATCCCGTCCACCGCCCTGACCTGCGTCTTCTCCCGGCGGAACAGGCCCGCCCGCCGCCGCACGTCGAAGACCTTCTCGACGTCCGCCACCTCGATCAGCGCCATCTCCGCCCTTCCTTCCGCGCCCCGTCGAACCCGCTTGTCAACTGCCCGTGCTCCGGTACGCCCGCAGCCCCGCCCGCCACGCGAACGCCGCCGGCACGAACGCCGCCAGCGCCACCAGCGGACTGACGAACGCCGCCCAGTCCGGCAGCCCCAGCGGATCCGGCCGCCCCAGCAGGTACAGCGCCGGCACCCAGTTCACGAAGGCCAGCGGCACCACGTACGTCACCCCCCGCACGACCTCCCGCGCGAACACCGTCGGCGGGTACTGGAGCATCGTCGTCCCCCCGTACGTGAAGGAGTTCTGCACCTCCGCCGCGTCCCCGGCGACGAACTGGAACGCCGCCCCCAGCACGAACACCGCCGCGAAGATCCCCCCGCCGGCCAGCAGCATCACCGGCACCAGCACCACCCGCGCCGGCGTCCAGTCCACCCCCGCCGCCGCCAGCCCCCACACCAGCACCACCGCGCCCTGCGAGATCCGCCCCACCCGGCGCAGCGCGAACCGGTCCGCGGCGACCTGCGCGAACACCGGCACCGGCCGCACCAGCATGGTGTCCAGCGCCCCCGTCCTGATCAGCGCACCCACCCGGTCGGAATTGCCCAGCACCAGGTCGGCCAGCCCCAGGGACACCGTCGTCGCCCCGTACAGCAGCGCGATCTCCGGCAGCGAGAAGCCGCCCAGTCCGTCCACGTGCCGGAACATGATGTAGATCGCCACGAAGTCCAGCCCGCTCGTGAGGAAGCTTGCGACCACCGCGAGCAGGAACGACGCCCGGTACGCGAGCGTCGACCGCACCCACATCCCGACGATCAGCCCGTACCCCCGCACCGCCTCAACCACCCTGGACCACCACCTTCCGGGTCGCCGCGGACTGCACCAGCCGCCCAACCCCCAGCAGCACCACCGCCCACACCACCTGGAAGCCCAGCGCCCGCCCCGCGGCACCCGCCCCCGCGTGCGTCCCCAGCAGCACGTCCAGCGGCACCTGCAGCATCGCCGACCACGGCAGCAGCCGCACCGACTCCCCGAAGGCGCCCGGGAACACGGTCAGCGGCAGCAGCATCCCCGAGCAGAACATCGACACCAGCAGCGCCACCATGTTCACCCCCGCCCCGTCGAGCAGCCAGAACGTCACCAGCCCGACGATGAACCGCAACGCGAAACCCACCACCATCCCCAGCCACACCGACACCAGGAACAGCAGCCAGCGCACCGGATCGGACGGCAGCGCCAGCTCGAAGACCAGCGCCCCCGCGAGCAGCGGCACCACCCCCCGCCCCAGCAACTGGAAGGCCGCCCGCCCCAGATCGGCCGCCAGCCACCACAGCTGGAGATCCGCCGGCCGGTACAGGTCCACCGCGATGTCACCCGTGCGGATGCGCTCCTGCAGCTCCTCCTGGAACCCCCCGCCGATCAGCGCCCCCGCCGCCAGCAGCGACTGGCTCACCCAGACGAAGGTCAGCGCCTGCGCCTGGTCGTAGCCGCCGAGCCCGGGCCGCTCCTCCCACAGCGCCGCGTACGTGTACGCCAGGATGAACCCGAACACGGTGTTCGTGAACACCCCCGCCGCCGTGGCCGTCCCGTACGTCGCGTACCGCCGGAAGCCCCCGGCCGCCACCGCCGCGTACAGCCGCACCTGCGACCACACCCCGCTCACTCCCTTCCGCGGTCCGCATCGTTATCCGGACGTGCGCGGGCGGCGGGCAACCCCGCGAACAGGAAACCCGTCTGAACCCGTGCCCGAAACCGGTGCCGGAAAGCAGTGCCTGAAGCCAGGCCCTGAAAACGGCGCCTGAAACCGTGTCAGCCAAAGCGAGCGAGCTTAGTGCGGCGGAGGGACCCGCGCGACCGAATATCGGCCGACCGGCTCGCGACGTAGTTCCATGGGTACAGATCCACAGAAATCGCCCACCAGGGCGACAGAACACCCGGCCGAGGAGTCCCAGGAGACATGAGCAACGAGTCACCTCGGAGGGGCTGGACCCCCCGGGATCCGGACGCGCCGACCGGCCCCACCCCCGGCCGGCAGGCCGCCGGGCACAACGGCAGACCGGGCCCCGCCCGCCCCCCGCGCACCGGCCGGCGCCGCCTCCTCCCCACCTGGCGCATGCTCCTCGGCGGCCTGACCCTGATCGTCCTGCTCATCGGCGGCGCCCTCGTCGCCGGCTACCTCCTCGTCGACATCCCGCCCGCCAACAAGGCCGCCACCGCCCAGAGCAACGTCTACCTCTACGCCGACGGCACCCAGCTCGCCCGCGACGGCGAGGTCAACCGCATGAACGTCCCCCTCGCCCAGGTGCCCGGGAACGTCCAGGAAGCCGTACTCGCCGCCGAGGACCGCGACTTCTACAGCGAACGCGCCGTCGACCCCAAGGCCATGGTCCGCGCCGCCTGGAACACCCTGACCGGCAAGGGCAAGCAGTCCGGCTCCACCATCACCCAGCAGTACGTGAAGAACTACTACCTCGGCCAGGAACAGACCGTCGAACGCAAGGTCAAGGAGTTCTTCATCGCGATCAAGCTGGGCCGCGAGGAGACCAAGGAATCCATCCTGGAGGGCTACCTCAACACCAGCTACTTCGGCCGCAACGCCTACGGCATCCAGGCCGCCGCCCAGGCCTACTACGGCAAGGACATCAGCCGCATCACCACCGCCGAGGGCGCCTACCTCGCCACCCTCCTCAACTCCCCCAGCGCCTTCGACGTCGTCGCCCACCCCCAGCAGCGCGGCCGCGCCGTCGCCCGCTGGAACTACGTACTCGACGGCATGGTCAAGAAGAAGTGGCTCGACCCCGCGGAACGCGCCGCCACCACCTTCCCCGAACCCGGCAAGGTCCGGGCCCCCTCCGGCATGTCGGGACAGCGCGGCTACCTCGTCGAAACCGTCCGCGACCACCTCCTCGCCAACAAGGTCATCGACGAGAGCGACCTCGCCGCCGGCGGCTACCGCATCACGACCACCATCGACAAACGGCGCCAGACCGCCTTCGTCGAAGCCGTCCGCGACCAGCTCATGAGCCGGCTCGACCCCGACCGCCCCAAGGACCGCGTCGTCCGCGCCGGCGGCGCCTCCATCGACCCCGCCACCGGCAAGGTCGTCGCCCTCTACGGCGGCATCGACTACACCAAGCAGTACGTCAACAACGCCACCCGCCGTGACTACACCCCCGGCTCCACCTTCAAGCCCCTCGTCTTCACCGCCGCCCTCCAGAACGAATCCACCACCCAGGACGGCCGGCGCATCACCCCCAACACCCTCTACAACGGCGACAACCAGCGCCCCGTCCAGGGCTCCGCCATCGCCTACGCCCCCGAGAACGAGGACCAGCGCTCCTACGGGGACATCACGGTGCGCGAGGCCACCAACGACTCCGTCAACACCGTCTACGCACAGCTGGCCGTCGACGTCGGCCCCACCAAGGTCAAGCGGACCGCCGTCGCCATGGGGATGCCCGAGGACGTACCCGCCTTCGACGCCGTACCCGCCATGGCCCTCGGCACCCTCCAGGCCAGCGTCCTCGACATGACCCAGGTCTACGCCACCCTCGCCGACCACGGCCGCCACACCCCCTGGACCATCGTCGAGAAGATCACCAAGGACGGCGACTCCGTCCCCCTCCCCCGCCGCACCCCCCGCCAGGCCGTCACCCGCGAGGCCGCCGACACCACCACCTCCATGCTGCAGAGCGTCGTCGAGAGCGGCACCGGAACCGCCGCCCTCGCCGCAGGACGCCCCGCCGCCGGCAAGACCGGCACCGCCGAGGAGGACAGGGCCGCCTGGTTCGCCGCGTACACCCCCGACCTCGCCACCGTCGTCGCCGTCATGGGCCAGGACCCCGACGCCGGCACCCTCCAGTCCCTGTACGGAGCCCTCGGCGAAGCCCGCATCAACGGCGGCGGCTACCCCGCCCGTATCTGGGCCGCCTATACCGCGGCCGCCCTCGAAGGCACCGACCCCGTCGACTTCGACCTGGAACTCCAGCCCGGCGCCGCGTACGTACCGCCCGCCGAGCCCACCCGCACCCGCGGCCCCGACCGCGAGCGCCCCGGCCGCAACCAGGGCCAGACCGAAGGCCGGAACCAAGGCCAGACCGAAGGCCGGAACCAGGGGCGCACCCAGGGCGGGGACAACGGAGGCGACACGGGCGGGGGCGACGACGGCGGCCGCACCCAGGGCGCCACCACCGGCACCACGGGCGGCACCACCACGGGAACGACCGGCGGCACCACCACCGGCACCGACGGAGGCGGCACCACGGGCGGCACCGGCGGCACCGACAGCGGCGGAACTAGTGACCCGAGGTCGCCTTCAGACCCACCACAGCCACCAGCAGCAGACAGATGAAGAAGATCCGGGCGGCGGTCACCGGCTCACCCAGCACCACCATGCCGAGCACCGCCGCACCGGCCGCGCCGATGCCCACCCACACGCCGTACGCGGTACCGATGGGCAGCGACTTCGCCGCGTAGGACAGCAGCACCATGCTCGCCACGATGCCGGCACCGGTGAACACGCTCGGCCACAGCCGCGTGAACCCCTCCGTGTACTTCATGCCGACCGACCAGCCGACCTCCAGCAGACCGGCGACGAGAAGAAGAACCCAGGCCATGACGGCACCTCCGGGACGAGAGCGGAACGGGGTGCGTCGTCTTGTCGTACCCGGTACGGCGCGTCTCGTCGGGGTTCCCGACCACCGTAGCAAAGCACGAAGAAGGGGCCGGTGACCCAGGTCACCGGCCCCTCTCCGGAAAACTCTCTACAGGTACAGGCCGGTGGAGTCCTCCGACCCCTCCAGCCGCTCCGCGGCCACCGCGTGCAGGTCCCGCTCGCGCATCAGCACGTACGCCACGCCCCGCACCTCCACCTCGGCGCGGTCCTCGGGGTCGTACAGCACCCGGTCGCCGGGCTCCACGGTCCGTACGTTCTGACCGACCGCGACCACCTCGGCCCAGGCCAGCCGCTTGCCCACCGCAGCCGTCGCCGGGATGAGGATGCCGCCGCCGGAGCGGCGCTCGCCCTCCGGCGAGTCGGACCGGACCAGCACGCGGTCGTGCAGCATCCGGATGGGCAGCTTGTCGTGGTGGGTGGGGTTCTCGCTCACGTACCGAACCTACCTGCCCGCGCCCGTCCCGCGCCCCTCAGGGTCACCCGCGCCTGCGGCGCGCGGAGACGGTGAGCAGGCCGACCAGGCCCACCGCGAGCATGGCCACCGGCACGACGCGCTCCAGGCGCGGGGCACCGTCGTCGTGGCGCAGGCCGGCCTTGAGGTCGATGACCACCCGGTTCACGGCGGCGAAGGCACGGCCCGCGGTCTCGTCGACCGTCGAGGCCACCCGGGCCTTGGCGTCCCCGATGATCGTCTGCGGGTGCATGCGCACGCCGATCTCGTCGAGCGTCTCCGCGAGCTGCTCGCGCCTGCGGATGATGTCCGCCTCGATCTGGGCGGGGGTCCTTACATCCGACACCGCGCTGCCTCCGTGATGGTCGTGGGTGGGCGTAGTCCGACGTGGACAGTCTGTCAGCTTACGCTCGTGCCGTACGGATCCCCTCCCGAGGAGACTTGAGGACTTGGCTTCTCCCCCGACTGGGGCGAGGGGGGATTCCACGGCTCACGCCGTGAGGGTTTCTGCTTCGTCGCCGGCTGCCCGCCCGGAGTTCTCCGTTGAGGTCTTACGCCGACTCCACAGGCTGTCACCTTCGCCAGGTCGCGCTGTGCCTTGGCGAGGCGGGCACGGTCGCGGCGCTCGTGCCGGGGTTGGCGATCTTCTCACCGGTGGAAGTTCGTGAACGCAGTCTGTAAATGCCGAAGCGTCTGCTGAAGCGGCACGGACGACACATCGCAGAGGTAGGCCAGCTCTTCGGTGCGCTTCCACGCAGTCAGCATCGCCGATGTGGCGTTGTAGTTGACCCGCTCGTGCCGCGCCCACGCCTCCGTACGAGCCGCGAGCGCCAGGTTGTGGACCTTCCGCACACACCCGAACGTGCGCGACAGCTCGGCCGCCTGCACATCGGTTGGACAGAAGCGGTACTTGAACGCCCGCTTCACGCACGTCCTGGCCACGTCTCACAAACTGACGAGGCTGCGACTTAGCATCAAATCTTCAGGTCAGAGCACTGCGATCCATGATTGCGACGAATCACAGACCCCTGCACCGCCCTGCGGGGCCCTATTCCTCCCTCGACTGCCGCCGAGGGTTTCGACGAAAGGACTCAGATGAGCGAGCGACTCCAGCCCGGCGACACGGCTCCCGCCTTCACCCTGCCCGACGCGGACGGCAACGAGGTCTCGCTGGCCGACCACAAGGGCCGCAAGGTGATCGTGTACTTCTACCCGGCCGCCCTGACCCCCGGCTGCACCAAGCAGGCCTGCGACTTCACCGACAACCTGGACGTCCTGGCGGGCGCCGGCTACGACGTGATCGGCGTCTCCCCGGACAAGCCGGAGAAGCTGGCCAAGTTCCGCGAGAAGGAGCACCTGAAGGTCACCCTGGTCGGCGACCCGGAGAAGGAGGTCCTGGCGGCGTACGGGGCGTACGGCGAGAAGAAGCTGTACGGCAAGACGGTGACCGGCGTGATCCGCTCGACGGTGGTCGTGGACGAGGAGGGCAAGGTCGAGCGCGCCCTCTACAACGTCAAGGCCACCGGCCACGTAGCCAAGATCATCAAGGACCTGGGCATCTGACTCCCACTTCCCTGAAGGGCCCGCACGGTACATGACCGGCGCGGGCCCTTCCGCATACCGCGCCACTGGAGTCCGGCATCGAGGAGCGCTGCGCCGAGTGCGGCATCGAAGCCGTCCGGCTCGGCGAGCCGCTCGCCCTCGGGGTCGACCACGTCGACGGCGACTGGCGCGACAACACGCCGGGGAACCTCCGGCTGCCGCGCCCCAATTGCCATGCGCAGACGGACACCTGGTGCGGGCGCGGCCGACTCAAGTCGGTCGCCCACGAGAGCCGGCTGACCGTAGACTAACGGCAGTCAGCCCGACTCGATGTCCGATTTGGGCGACATAACGCGGTTGTGGTGGAATTGGCATTCACGCCTGGTTTAGGTCCAGGTGGGGTAAAACCCATGGGGGTTCGAGTCCCCCCAACCGCACACGGCGAACGGGCCCGCACGCACGGCGTACGGGCCCTTCGGCGTTCCCGGGGCCCGTCAGCCCAGCAGTTCCTTGATGACCGGGACCAGGGCGCGGAAGGCCTGGCCGCGGTGGGAGATCGCGTTCTTCTCCGACGGGGTCAGTTCGGCGCAGGTGCGGGTGTCGCCATGCGGCTGGAGGACCGGGTCGTAGCCGAAGCCGCCGGTACCGGTGGGGGTGTGGCGGAGGGTGCCGGTGAGGCGGCCCTCGACGACGCGTTCGGTGCCGTCGGGGAGGGCGAGGGCGGCGGCGCACCTGAAGTGCGCGCCGCGGTGGGCGTCGTCGATGTCGGAGAGCTGGGCGAGGAGCAGGTCGAGGTTGGCCCGGTCGTCGCCGTGCCGGCCGGCCCAGCGTGCGGAGAAGATGCCGGGGGCGCCGTTGAGTACGTCGACGCAGAGGCCGGAGTCGTCGGCGACGGCCGGGAGGCCGGTGGCCTGGGCCAGGGCGTGGGCCTTGAGCAGGGCGTTCTCCGCGAAGGTGACGCCGGTCTCCTTGACGTCCGGGATCTCGGGGTAGGCGTCGGCGCCGACGAGCTCGTGGGGCAGGCCGGCGTCCGCGAGGATGGCGCGCAGTTCGGTGATCTTGCCGGCGTTGCGGGTGGCGAGGATGAGGCGGGTCATGGCGTCGATTATCCGGGCGAGCAGACCTTGGTGATCTCGGAGGCGGCGTCGACGACGGGGGTGACGTCGGGGGTGGGGTTGCCCTGTTCGATGGCGGTGCGGACGTTCTTGACGCCTTCGGTGAGGGAGTCGATGGCCTTGCCGAGGTCGGCGTTGTCGGTCTTGTCGCCGATGGACTTGAGGTTCTGGTCGATCTCGTTGAGGGCGTTCTGGGCGTCCTGGGGGCTGTTGCCCGCCTGGGAGACGGCCTGCTGGAGGTCGTTGACGGCGTCGGTGATGGCGACGGCGGTCTGGGCGCAGTCCATGGCGGTGCTGATGGCGCTGCAGGCGGTGAGGGCGGGGGCCGCTATGAGGGCGGCGATCGCGAGCGCGGCGGTGCGGCGGTACGTGGTCATGCGGGTCCCCCCGGTTGTCGGATCCTGTGCGGACGGGCGCACAGTGCCGAAGCTTCGGTCTGTGCGCCCGTATCCGTCAAGACGCGGCGGCCCGGCGGGTTGGTTGCGCGGGTGGCCGGGCGGTGGGGGTGGCGGGGCCGGTCAGAGACCGAGGGCCTGGCGCTGGATGGCTTCGAGGTCGGCGCAGCCGCCGGCGGCGAGGTCGAGGAGGGCGTTGAGTTCCTTGCGGTCGAAGGGTTCGCCTTCGGCGGTGCCCTGGACCTCGACGAAGCGGCCGTCGCCGGTGCAGACGACGTTCATGTCGGTTTCGGCGCGGACGTCTTCCTCGTAGCAGAGGTCGAGGAGGGGGACTCCGTCGACGATGCCGACGCTGACGGCGGCGACGGTGCCGGTGAGGGGCTTGCGGCCGGCCTTGACGAGCTTCTTCTGCTGGCCCCAGGAGACGGCGTCGGCGAGGGCGACGTAGGCGCCGGTGATGGCGGCGGTGCGGGTGCCGCCGTCGGCCTGGAGTACGTCGCAGTCGAGGACGATGGTGTTCTCGCCGAGGGCCTTGTAGTCGATGACGGCGCGGAGGGAGCGGCCGATGAGGCGGCTGATCTCGTGGGTGCGGCCGCCGATCTTGCCTCGGACGGATTCGCGGTCGCCGCGGGTGTTGGTGGAGCGGGGGAGCATCGAGTATTCGGAGGTGACCCAGCCTTCGCCGCTGCCCTTGCGCCAGCGGGGGACGCCTTCGGTGAAGGAGGCGGTGCAGAAGACCTTGGTGTCGCCGAAGGAGATGAGGACGGAGCCCTCGGCGTGCTTGCTCCATCCGCGTTCGATGGTGACCGGGCGGAGCTGTTCGGGCGTGCGGCCGTCGATGCGAGACATGGGACGAGCCTAGCCGTTGCGCACGTGGGCCCCGGCCGGGGTTTGCCGGTCGGGGCCTGCGTGTGGGGTGTGGGGTGAGCCGGTGGGCTCAGCTCACATCATGTCTTCGATGTCGGCGGCGATGGGGTCGGCGTCGGTGCCGATGACGACCTGGATCGCGGTGCCCATCTTGACGACGCCGTGGGCGCCGGCGGCCTTGAGCGCGGCCTCGTCGACCTTGCTGGGGTCGACGACTTCGGTGCGGAGGCGGGTGATGCAGCCTTCGACCTCTTCGATGTTGTCGATACCGCCGAGCCCGGCGACGATCTTCTCAGCCTTGGTGGCCATGTGTCTTTCCCCTGTCTTCAAGGAACGAGTCTCGGCGGCAGATTGCCGGTCGCGGGTGGCCCGCTTTGTCACGGTAACCCACGGTTGGACCATCTTCACGAGGCGTTGGTCCCGACTGTGCCGAATGATGACGATCAGCAGCGGTGCGCCTTCCGGGGCGGCCGCGCGGACCGTATCTACGACTGGTCTACACCAGTGTGCGGCAACCGCCAAACCTGGTGGTGGCAGGGAGGACGCCGATGAGCGCCAGCAGCGCGGCCGCGGAGCCGGAGCCGAGGTGGTGGAACGGTCTGTTCCAGGGCCTGCAGAAGATGGGCCGCAGCCTCCAGCTGCCGATCGCCGTGCTGCCGGCCGCGGGCATCCTCAACCGCCTCGGGCAGCCGGACGTGTTCGGCAAGGACGGCTTGAACTGGGTGGACGTCGCGAAGGTCATGGCGGCCGCGGGCGGCGCCCTGCTCAACGCCGACCTCGGGCTGCCGCTCCTCTTCTGCATCGGCGTCGCGATCGGCATGGCCAAGAAGGCGGACGGCTCGACCGCACTGGCGGCCGTGGCGGGCTTCCTGGTCTACCGGGGCGTGCTGCGGGTGTTCCCCGAGCCGTGCCCGACGGGCACGACGGACGTCGGGGGCGGCTGCCTGGGTGCGGACGACACGTTCGCGGAGTACACGTTCCAGAACCCGGGGGTCTTCGGCGGCATCATCATGGGCCTGCTGTCGGCGTGGTTCTGGCAGCGGTACCACCGGGTGAAGCTGGTCGACTGGCTCGGCTTCTTCAACGGCCGCCGGCTGGTGCCGATCATCATGTCGTTCGTCGCGATCGGGTTCGCGGTGATCTGCCTGGGCGTCTGGCCGCCGGTGGGTGACGCGCTGGAGAGCTTCTCCGACTGGCTCGTGGACCTGGGCGCGTGGGGTTCCGGCATCTTCGGCATCGCGAACCGGGCGCTGCTGGTGATCGGCCTGCACCAGTTCCTGAACGTGCCGGTGTGGTTCCAGTTCGGCAGCTACACGACGCCCGAGGGGCAGACGGTCCACGGCGACATCGCGATGTTCCTGAACGGCGACCCGAATGCGGGTCTGTTCATGACGGGCTTCTTCCCGATCATGATGTTCGCGCTCCCGGCGGCCGCCCTGGCGATCACGCACTGCGCGAAGCCGCAGCGCCGCAAGGAGGTGGGCGGCCTGATGCTGTCGGTGGCGCTGACCTCGTTCGTCACGGGCATCACGGAGCCGCTGGAGTACTCGTTCCTCTTCGTGGCGCCGGCCCTGTACGTGGTGCACGCGCTGCTCACGGGCGTGTCGATGGCGGTGACGTGGGGGCTGGGCGTGCACGACGGCTTCAGCTTCTCGGCCGGCCTGATCGACTACGTCATCAACTGGGGGCTGGCCACCAAGCCGTGGCTGATCATCCCGATCGGCCTGGGCTTCGCGGCCCTCTACTACGCGATCTTCCGCTTCGCGATCACGAAGTTCGACCTCAAGACGCCGGGCCGGGAGTCGGACGAGGAGATCGAGGAGATGCAGAAGGACGTCACGAAGGCGTAGTCGCACGGGCCCTTCGGCCCGCCCCTCGCAGGCCCTCGGATCACCGGTCCGGGGGCCTTCGCCATGTGGTGTAGACCACAGTTTATCGAAGGTTCCTTATCTATCCCTCACCGTGCTACAACTGGTCTACACCACCCATTGGTGTAGACCACGCGAGCGGGTTTCCGCGCTCACGTGCCCCCATTTCCGAGACGTCGCCGTCCCCCCGTGGCTCTTTCCCCAGGCGGCGCCTTGCCTTCTGGAGGAAGTTGATGAGTACGGCAACTGCTGCCGCGCCCGCGAAGAAGCGCGGTGCCGGCCTGTTCCAGGGCCTGCAGAAGGTCGGTCGCAGCCTTCAGCTGCCCATCGCGGTCCTCCCGGCCGCGGGCATCCTGCTCCGCCTCGGCCAGCCCGACGTATTCGGCGCGGACGGCCTCGGCTGGACCAAGGTCGCCGCCGTCTTCGCCACCGCGGGTGACGCCGTCTTCGCCAACCTGCCGCTGCTGTTCTGCATCGGTGTGGCGATCGGCTTCGCGAAGAAGTCCGACGGTTCCACCGCGCTCGCGGCGCTGGTCGGATTCCTGGTCTACAAGAACGTCCTCACCGCGTTCCCGGTCACCGAGGCGGTCGTGAACACGACCGCGAACAAGGGTGTGGACGTCGCCGCGACGTACAACAACCCGGGCGTCCTCGGCGGCATCATCATGGGTCTGCTCGCCGCGGTCCTGTGGCAGCGCTTCCACCGCACCAAGCTCGTGGACTGGCTCGGCTTCTTCAACGGCCGCCGTCTCGTCCCGATCATCATGGCGTTCGTCGGCGTGATCGTCGGTGTCTTCTTCGGTCTGGTCTGGGAGCCGATCGGTGAGGTCATCTCGAACTTCGGCGAGTGGATGACCGGCCTCGGCGCCGTCGGCGGCGGCCTGTTCGGCCTGATCAACCGCGGTCTGATCCCGATCGGCATGCACCAGTTCGTCAACACCGTGGCCTGGTTCCAGATCGGCGACTTCACCAACGCCGCCGGCGACGTCATCCACGGCGACCTGAACCGCTTCTTCGCCGGTGACTCCAGCGCCGGCCTGTTCATGACGGGCTTCTACCCGATCATGATGTTCGGCCTCCCCGCCGCCGCCATCGCCATCGCGCACTCCGCCCGGCCCGAGCGCCGCAAGGCCGTGATGGGCATGATGGTCTCGCTCGCCCTGACCTCGTTCGTCACCGGTGTGACCGAGCCGATCGAGTTCTCGTTCATGTTCATCGCGCCGCTGCTGTACGCGATCCACGCGGTGCTTACCGCCCTGTCGATGGCGATCACCTGGGCCCTGGGCATCCACGGCGGCTTCACCTTCTCCGCCGGCCTCATCGACCTCGGCCTGAGCTGGAGCAAGTCCACCAACCCGTGGATGCTCATCCCGGTCGGCCTCGCGTTCGGCGCGATCTACTACGTGGTCTTCCGCTTCGCGATCACCAAGTTCAACCTCCCCACCCCGGGCCGCGAGTCCGACGAGGAGCTCGCCGAGATGGAGAAGGCCGAGGCCAAGTAGGGCCCAGCCGCTCCGGCGCCTCCCCGAACGGGACCGAAGCCCCCGTCCTTCCCAGCGGAAGGACGGGGGCTTCGTCGTGTCGGGGCCGACCGGGTGAGCCGGCGGGCGGCCGGGGCGGCCCGCCGGTCGGTCAGATTTCGTAGACCGCGCCTGCGTGGGCCAGTTCCGTGGGGCCCGAGTAGGCCGCTCGGGCGTCGGCGAGGTTGACCTGGGCGTCCGTCCACGGGGGGATGTGGGTGAGGACCAGGCGGCCGGCGCCGGCGCGCTGGGCGTACTCCCCGGCCTCGCGGCCGTTGAGGTGCAGGTCGGGGATGTCCTCCTTGCCGTGGGTGAAGGAGGCCTCGCACAGGAAGAGGTCGGTGCCCTCGGCGAGCGCGTCGAGCGCACTGCTGACGCCGGTGTCGCCCGAGTAGGTGAGGGAGCGGCCGCCGTGCTCCACCCGGATGCCGTACGCCTCGACGGGGTGCGCCACCCGCTCGGTGCGGACCTGGAACGGCCCGATCTCGAAGCTGCCGGACTTGAGGGTCCGGAAGTCGAAGACCTCGCTCATCGACCGCTCGTGCGGCACGTCCTCGTACGCCGTGGTCAGCCGCTGCTCGGTGCCCTCGGGCCCGTAGACCGGGATGGTGCCGCAGCGGCCGCCCTCGTGGCGGTAGTAGCGGGCCACGAAGTACGCGCACATGTCGATGCAGTGGTCGGCGTGCAGGTGGCTGAGGAAGATCGCGTCGAGGTCGTAGAGACCGATGTGACGCTGCAGCTCGCCCAGGGCGCCGTTGCCCATGTCGAGGAGCAGCCGGAAGCCGTCGGCCTCGACGAGGTAGCTCGAGCAGGCCGATTCCGCTGACGGGAACGAGCCGGAGCAGCCGACGACGGTGAGCTTCATGGAGCAGGAACCTCCGTGGACGGTCCGTGGACGTGGGACGGCGGGGGCGACGGGGGCCGTGCGTCCGTCAAAGGTACGGCGCCGACCGGCCGGCCGCTCCTCTGCGGCAGGCCTGTGTGGGCGAACTCACCTGCGCTGTCACCCGGGTGAGCGACCCTCCGCACACCCGGCCAGCGATCTCGCCGCGACGGGCGGCGGGGGCGCGGTTACCGTCGGGGCATGGACACGTCCTGGTGGCCGGCGCTGGCCGCCGCGGTGGCGCTGGCCGTGGCGGTGGTGGTGATGGGGCGCCGTCCGGCGCGGCCCCCGGCGCGTCCCGGGACGGGCCGGCCGCCGGGCGGGCCGCACGGGCCGGGGCCGCGCAGGCGGCCGGAGCCCGGGGAGATCTGGTGGGCCATGGTGCCGTTCGAGGACGGGCCGGGCGAGAAGGACCGGCCGTGCCTGGTACTGGCGGTGCGGGGGCAGGTGGCCCGGGTCGCCAAGATCACCAGCAGGTACCACGACGAGCGGCCCGGAGTGATCGCGCTGCCGCCAGGGGTGGTGGGCGACGCGCACGGGCGGCCGAGCTTCCTGGAGACGGACGAGCTGCGGGAGGTGGCGGTGTGGGACTTCCGCCGCCGGGTCGGGGTGGTGGACCCGGTCCTGTGGGACCAGGTCCGCCACCTCGCCAAGTGATGCGGTGCCGGGGCCCCAGGCCCGGGACCGCCTCAGGCCCGGGGCCGCCTCAGGCCCGGGACCGCCTCAGGCCCAGAGCTGTCCCTGGAGCGTCTCGATGGCCTCTTCGGTGGTGGCCGCCGTGTAGACGCCCGTCGACAGGTACTTCCAGCCGCCGTCGGCGACGACGAAGACGATGTCTGCGGACTCCCCCGCCTTGACGGCCTTCCGGCCGACGCCGATGGCGGCGTGCAGGGCGGCGCCGGTGGAGACGCCGGCGAAGATGCCCTCCTGCTGGAGGAGTTCCCGCGTGCGGGTGACGGCGTCGGCCGAGCCCACCGAGAAGCGGGTGGTGAGCACGGAGGCGTCGTACAGCTCGGGGACGAAGCCCTCGTCGAGGTTGCGCAGGCCGTAGACCAGGTCGTCGTAGCGCGGCTCGGCGGCGACGATCCTGACGTCCGGCTTGTGCTCGCGCAGGTAGCGGCCGGCGCCCATCAGGGTGCCGGTGGTGCCGAGGCCGGCCACGAAGTGGGTGATGGACGGCAGGTCGGCGAGGATCTCCGGGCCCGTGGTGGCGTAGTGCGCGCCGGCGTTGTCCGGGTTGCCGTACTGGTAGAGCATCACCCAGTCGGGGTGCTCGGCGGCGAGTTCCTTGGCGACCCGGACGGCCGTGTTGGAGCCGCCCGCGGCCGGGCTGGAGATGATCTCGGCTCCCCACATGGCCAGCAGGTCCCGGCGCTCCTGGCTGGTGTTCTCCGGCATGACGCAGACGATGCGGTAGCCCTTGAGCCTGGCCGCCATGGCGAGCGAGATGCCGGTGTTGCCCGAGGTGGGCTCCAGGATGGTGCAGCCGGGGTACAGGCGGCCGGACTTCTCGGCCTGCTCGACCATGTGGAGCGCGGGGCGGTCCTTGATCGAGCCGGTCGGGTTGCGGTCCTCCAGCTTGGCCCAGATGCGGACGTCCTCGGAGGGGGACAGCCGGGGCAGCCGGACCAGCGGGGTGTTGCCGACGGCCGCCAGCGGGGAGTCGTATCGCATCGGGCGTGCCGCTTACTTCGAGCCGCCGGCCACGGCCGGGAGGATCGTGACGTTGTCGCCGTCGGCGACCTTGGTGGAGATGCCGTCGAGGAAGCGGACGTCCTCGTCGTTGAGGTAGACGTTCACGAAGCGGCGGAGCTGGCCGCCGTCGACGATGCGCTCCTCGATGCCCTTGTGGCGGGTCTCAAGGTCCGCGAAGAGCTCGGCGAGGGTGGTTCCGCTGCCCTCGACGGCTTTCTGGCCGTCGGTGTAGGTGCGGAGGATGGTCGGGATGCGGACCTCGATGGCCATGGCAAGGCTCCAGGGATCGGTGTGACGGGCGGCGTCGGTGGGCGGCGGCGGGCGCCGGATGTGCGCGCGGCCACGGGCCCCCCGCGCGGGGGGACGTGCGGCTCCGGGGTCCCGGACGCGGGGTCCGGGCGGGGTTCAGGCGGGACAGATCGCGCTGGCAAGGCGGCACAGGTCGACGTGCAGCCGCGCCACGAGCAGGGTCCTGCTGGGCGTCTCGATGCTCACGTCGTGGGAAACCATGCGGTCATGTTAACGATTCCCGGTCTGACGTTTGGAGTGTGATCCCGCATCGTGGACGCCGACCGCTCACGATGTGGTCAATAGGCGGCCACGACCTGCACTTCTTCCTCGGTGATCTCGCCCTCGACGATGCGGTACGAGCGGAACTGGAACTCCCCGCCGTCGGTGTCCGCGGTCGAGACCAGCACGTAGTGGGCGCCCGGCTCGTTCGCGTAGGTGACGTCGGTGCGGGACGGGTAGGCCTCGGTCGCCGTGTGCGAGTGGTAGATGATCACGGGCTCCTCGTCCCGGTCGTCCATCTCCCGGTACAGCTTGAGCAGGTCCGTGGAGTCGAACTCGTAGAACGTGGGCGAGCGTGCGGCGTTGAGCATCGGGATGAAGCGCTCGGGGCGTCCGGTGCCGGCCGGCCCCGCCACCACTCCGCACGCCTCGTCGGGGTGGTCCGCGCGGGCGTGCGCGACGATCTGGTCGTACAGGGCCTGGGTGAGGGTCAGCATGAGCGACAGGATAAGCAGACGGGCCCTTCCGTACCGACGGATGGTACGGAAGGGCCCGGATGCTGGACACGAGGCCGGTTCCAGGGCCCGTGGAGGGCCCGGGACCGGTCGGCTCAGCGCTTGGCGAAGGCCGCGTTCTCGGGGTTGCGGCTCTTGAGGAACTGGTACGAGACGAACAGCACCAGGCCCCACAGCGGCGCGCAGTAGAGCGAGACGCGCGCGTCCTTGTCGACGCCCATCATCACGATGACCATGCCGATGAAGAGCAGGGCGAACCAGCTGGTGTACGGGGCTCCGGGCGCCCGGAAGGGCGACGTGGGCAGCTCGCCGCGGTCGGCCCTGGCGCGGTAGCGGATCTGGCAGACCAGGATCATGATCCAGGCCCACATGCCGGAGATGGTGGCGAAGGAGACGACGTAGTCGAAGGCCTTGCCGGGGGCGACGTAGTTGATCCAGACGCCGACGAGCATCAGGGCGGCGGAGAAGGTGGTGCCGACCAGCGGGGTGCCGTTCTTCGTGAGCCGGGTGAAGAACTTCGGGCCCTGGCCGTTGAGAGCGAGGTCGCGCAGCATGCGGCCGGTGGAGTACATGCCCGAGTTGCAGGAGGAGAGGGCGGCGGTGAGCACGACGAAGTTGACGATCGCGGCGCCGATGCCGAGGCCCATCTTCTCGAAGGCGGCGACGAAGGGGCTCACGCCGGGCTGGAAGTGGGTCCACGGGACGACCGAGAGGATCATGATCAGCGCGCCGACGTAGAAGACGGCGATCCGCCACGGCACGGTGTTGATGGCCTTGGGGAGGGTCTTCTCGGGGTCCTTGGACTCGCCGGCGGTGACGCCGACCAGCTCGACGGCGAGGAAGGCGAACATCACGATCTGGAGGGTCATCAGCGTGCCGCCGAGGCCCTTGGGGAAGAAGCCGCCGTCGTTCCAGAGGTTGGAGACCGAGGCGGTGGCGGCGGCGTCGGAGAAGCCGATCGTCAGGATGCCGGCGCAGATCAGGATCATGCCGACGATGGCGGTGACCTTGACCATGGAGAACCAGAACTCCAGCTCGCCGAAGAGCTTCACGGAGATGAGGTTCGCTCCGTACAGGATCACCGTGAAGATGAGCGCGTAGGCCCACTGCGGGAAGCTGTCGTGCGTCCAGAAGGCCATGTACTGGGCGGCCGCGGTGACTTCGGTGATGCCGGTGACCACCCAGAAGAGCCAGTACGTCCAGCCGGTGACGAAGCCCGCGAAGGGGCTGACGAACTCGCGGGCGTACTCCGAGAAGGAGCCCGACACGGGGCGGTACATGAGCAGTTCGCCCAGCGCCCTCATGATGAAGAAGATGACCAGGCCCGCGATCGCGTACGCCAGGATCAGGCTGGGGCCGGCCTTGGAGATGGCCTTGCCCGCGCCCAGGAAGAGACCGGTGCCGATGGCGCCGCCGATCGCGATCATCTGGATCTGACGGGCCCCGAGCGCGCGGTGGTATCCCTCGCCGGATGCCGAACCCTCGGCCTCATTGCCGTCGTGCTGCTTTTCGACCTGCGCTGAGGTCATGGTGGTGCGCCTTTCTCCATTGCCGACCCGCGCTCACTGAGGAGTGGCTGCGGATCGGGTCCTCGATCCCCCCGGATACGGATGGAGTGCACGCCGACGGTCAGTCGGCCCAAAGCGCCGCCAGGAGCAGGGGTGGTGCCCGCGGCGGTCGTGAAGATTTATCACGGTTGAAACGATGATCCGCGGTACGAAATGGGACACAGGTCACAGGGAATTCGGTACACAGGCGCACAAAAAGATCAGATCACCGCATCGCGGTGATCTGATCGTTATCCGGATTTGAGGGTCCTCTGAGCGAACACCTCAGGGGATGCTCAAACCGGGGCCCTCAGGACATCACGCCGCCAGCGTGTCGACGAGCGTCTCCTGGAGTCCGCCGAGCCACAGGTAGGCCATCACCATCGGCTTGCGCACGTCCTCGTCGGGCAGCCGGTAGAGCTCCTCGACCTGCTCGTCCTCGGCGATCTCCAGCCGGGCGGCGATGGTGAGGCGCAGGTCGTTGAGGGCGCCCAGCCAGCGCAGCGGCTGCTCGCCGGTCAGTTCGAGCACCGCGCCGCCGTCCCCGGCGGGGGTGAGCGTGTCGAGGCTGCGTACGACGGCCAGCGCGTCCTCGCGCTTGCGGGTCCGCAGGTCGTTCTCGGTGAAGCGGCGGAACTCCGCGGACCGGGACCGCAGTTGCTCCGGGTCCTCGCCGTCCGCAGGGCCCTCGGGGCCGCCGTAGGCGTCGGGGAACAGGCGGGCCAGCGCGGGGTCGGAGGGGGGCTCGCTCGGGCCCTCGGCGAAGAGGGCGGCGAGCGGGTCGGCGTCCTCGGCGGGCTCGTCGCCGGGTCCGATGAGCTCCAGCAGCTGCACGGCCAGGGAGCGGAGGATGGAGATCTCGATCTCGTCGAGCGCGACGGCCGCGCCGCCGCCCTTGAGGGGCACGAAGGTGCCCGGACGCGCGGCCATCAGCCGCGGTCCTGCGAGAGGGTCGCCCACAGGCCGTAGCCGTGCATGGCCTGCACGTCGCGCTCCATTTCCTCGCGGGTCCCGCTGGAGACCACCGCCCGACCCTTGTGGTGGACGTCCAGCATCAGCTTGTGCGCCTTGTCCTTCGAGTAGCCGAAGTAGGCCTGGAAGACGTAGGTCACGTAGCTCATGAGGTTGACCGGGTCGTTGTGCACCAGGGTGACCCAGGGGACGTCCGGTTCGGGGACCGCGCGGGTCTCCTCGGCAGATTCGGTGCGTTCGATCTCAATGGGAGCAACACTCACTCGTCCCATGCTGCCACCTCGTCCGGACCGCCGCCGAGCGGGGGCCGCCCGGTTGACGGCACAACGGCACGCGGGACATCTCGTCAGTTTGACGAGATGTGGAGTAGCATCCCTGACATGAACCCTGCGGACCTGGGCCTGCCGGTGGACGTGCCGTCGACAGCGCTCTTCACGGACCATTACGAGCTCACGATGCTGCAGGCCGCGCTGGCCAACGGCACGGCCGACCGCCGCTCGGTCTTCGAGGTCTTCACCCGACGCCTGCCCGAGGGGCGCCGCTACGGAGTCGTGGCGGGCACCGGGCGGGTGCTGGACGCGGTGGAGAACTTCCGCTTCGACGGCGCCGTGCTGGAGTTCCTGCGCGAGCGCGCCATCGTGGACATGCGCACCCTGGACTGGCTCTCGTCGTACCGCTTCTCGGGTGACATCTGGGGCTACCCGGAGGGCGAGGTGTACTTCCCCGGCTCGCCGATCCTGCGCGTCGAGGGCAGCTTCGCCGAGTGCGTGCTGCTGGAGACCGTGATCCTGTCGATCCTCAACCACGACTCGGCCATCGCGGCCGCCGCCTCCCGGATGTCCTCGGCCGCCGGGGACCGGCCGCTGATCGAGATGGGTGCCCGGCGCACGCACGAGCTGGCCGCCGTGGCCTCCTCGCGCGCCGCGTACGTCGGCGGCTTCACCTCCACCTCGGACCTGGCGGCCGGCTTCCGGTACGGCATCCCGACCGTCGGCACCAGCGCCCACGCCTTCACCCTGCTGCACGACACCGAGCGCGACGCGTTCACCGCACAGGTGGCCTCCCTGGGCCGCGGAACCACCCTCCTGGTGGACACGTACGACGTGGCCGAGGCCGTCCGCACCGCCGTGGACGTGGCCGGCACCGACCTGGGCGCGGTCCGCATCGACTCCGGCGACCTGCTGCTGGTGGCCCACCGGGTGCGGCAGCAGCTCGACGAGCTGGGCGCGGTCAACACGAAGATCGTGGTCACCTCGGACCTGGACGAGTACGCCATCGCCTCCCTGGCGGCGGCCCCCGTCGACGCGTACGGCGTGGGCACCCAGCTGGTCACCGGCAGCGGGCACCCGACCTGCTCGATGGTCTACAAGCTGGTGGCCAGGGCGACCTCGGCCGACCCGAAGGCCCCGCTCCAGCCGGTGGCCAAGAAGTCGAGCGGCGGCAAGCTCTCCATCGGCGGCCGCAAGTGGGCGGCCCGGCGGCTGGACGAGCAGGGCGTGGCCGAGGCCGAGGTGGTGGGCACCGGCCCGGTGCCCGCTGCCCTCTCCGGCCGGCAGCTGCTGGTCGAGCTGGTCAAGGGCGGCGAGGTGACCGGTCGCGAGCCGCTGGAGGCCGCCCGGACCCGGCACCGGGCCGCGTGCAGCGGGCTGCCGATGTCCGCGCTGCAGCTCTCGCGGGGCGAAGCGGTCATCCCGACCGAATACGCCTGACCGCGCGGGCGCACGGCCGCGGCGCCCGCCCCGGACCTCCGGGCCGCCCGGGTTTCCCCCACCCACCGGCTGGGGGAAAGGCCTCCAGGGGAGCCGCCACCGACCACATCCGTCACTTCTCACTAAGGACCGCGCCATGCACAGGGCACTGATCGTCGTAGACGTCCAGAACGACTTCTGCGAGGGCGGCAGTCTCGCGGTCTCCGGCGGCGCGGACGTCGCCGCCGCCATCACCGAGCTGATCGGCCAGGCCACCCCGGGCTACCGGCACGTCGTGGCCACCCGGGACCACCACGTGGACCCCGGCTCCCACTTCGCCCGCCCGCCGGCCGAGCCGGACTACGAGCGCTCCTGGCCGGTGCACTGCGTGGCCGGTACGGAGGGCGTGGGCTTCCACCCCAACTTCGCCCCCGCCGTCGCCTCCGGTGCCATCGCCGCGGTCTTCGACAAGGGGGCGTACGAGGCGGCGTACAGCGGCTTCCAGGGCGCCGACGAGAACGGCGCGGGCCTGGCGGACTGGCTGCGCGCCCGTGAGGTGACCGAGGTGGACGTGGTCGGCATCGCCACCGACCACTGCGTGAAGGCCACGGCCCTGGACGCGGCCCGGGCGGGCTTCACCACCCGGGTGCTGCTGGACCTGACCGCCGGAGTGGCCCCCCACACCACCGCCACCGCGCTGGAGGAGCTGCGGGAGGCGGGCGTGAAGCTCTCCGGGCAGCCGGTGGTCCGGTAGTCCGGCCCGCGCTGCCGCCGTCGGCCAGCCGCGCCGCCGGCCCCGCCGGGTGCGGGACCGGCAACGGGGGGCTCAGCTCGCCGGAGTGCCTCGCAGGAGGGCCCGTATGGGGTGCCAGAGCTCCTGGGGCTGCCCCCAGGTCCCGGCGGCCCGGGCGGGGCACGGCGGGTCCTCAGGGGCGCCCCGCCACAGCAGGCCGTCCGGGTGGTGCAGCACCGCGGTCACCTCGTCGGGTGTGGGCGGCTCCGCGTTCCCGCGCAGGTACACCGCCCGCATCCCGTGGTTCCGCAGCCTGGTCAGGGCGCGGGCCCGGTTCGCGGCGTGCACCAGCACCCGCACCTTGCCGTCCGCTCCGGACGGCCCGCCCGATGGTCTGGGCAGCGTGAGCGCGACCACCACGCTGCCGCCGGGCAACTTGACGAAACCTCCGCCTGGCATCCCTTTCATCTCCCCCGTCGAGATGGACTCCGTTGATCAAGGTGTCAATAAGCACCCCGCACCAGGCATCTAAACGCGATCGGCCGCCGCCCGCTAGAGGGCGACGGCCGATGCTGCTTTGACCTGCGGTTTTACCGGGCCTTAGGAGGCCGGGGCCACCTGGACCGTGATCGTGTTGCCGCTCAGCGGCTGGTCCACGATCGAGATCTTGGTGTTGGTGTCAGCGGTCTTGACGCTGCCCGTCGGGTTCGACGCGTACCAGTAGGTGCCGGTCCGGTCGTTGAAGACCGAGATGCCCTTGTGGGCGCCGATGACCGTCGCGACGTCCGCCTTGTGCAGGGTGAACGCCTTCGAGTCGTACTTCGAGAACGGCGCGTCGAACGGCTGGATCTTGTTGCGCATGACCGAGCCGTCCTTCCACTTCATCGGCTTGGCGTGCGAGTCGATCGGAAGGATCAGACCGGCGCCCGGGTGGACGCTGGTGTTGTTGTCCTTCTGCGAGGTGTCCCACAGCCACATCAGCAGACCGGTCTGGTAGCTGTAGTGCTCGACCCAGCTCGGGCGGGTGGTGGCGAAGCCGAAGTTGTACGGGCCGACCTTGAGGGTCTTGTCGTACGAGACGTACTGGCGGTTCTCGGCGAAGTAGTACTGCGCGTACCACTTCGAGAAGGACTCGCCGATGGCGGAGAAGCCCTTGGCGGTCCAGCCGTTCAGGCCGTTCTCGGCACCGTCGGAGAACAGGGTCGCGCCGTCGGCGACGACCTTGACCGAGTCGGCGGTGAAGCCCTTGCCGCCCGCGCCGCCGTCCGTCTGGTAGCGGAAGCGGACGTCGATCTTCTTGCCGGCGTAGGCGTCCAGGGAGAACTTGAGGTTCTTCCAGCCGCCGGAGACGTCGGTCAGGGCCGGCTTGTTGGCCGCGTCGCGCGGGATGGCGACACCGCCCGCCGTGCCGTCGAGGGCGGTCCAGTTGGTGCCGCCGTCGGTGGACACCTCGGTGTAGAGGTAGTCGTAGTCCTTCTCGATGTCCCACCAGCCCTTGAGGGTCAGCTCGGCCTTGGCCTTGCCGGTGAGGTCCACCTTGCGGGACAGGGTGTTCTTGAGGTCGTCACCCATGTTGCTCCACCACTGCTTCGAGCCCGCGGCGGGCTTGACGACGGTGGTGGTGACCTTCTTCTTGGGCAGCGTGACCTTGAGGGCCTGCTTGTCCTTGGTGTTGTACTCCGCGACGCCCAGCTTGTGGGTGGACTTCGTCGCGGCCTTGGCCACGTCGTAGTTCAGCCAGCCGAGCTGGTACTTGTCCCAGGCGGTCATGTCGCCGGGCATGTCGCCTATGGAGTCCTTGCCCATGCCGAGCCAGGAGCCGGCGGACATCAGGGACCAGAAGCCGACCGAGTTCTCGCCGCCACCGGAGGTGTCGTAGAGGTCCGGGAGGCCGAGGTCGTGGCCGTACTCGTGGGCGAAGACGCCGAGGCCGCCGTTCTCGGGCTGCATCGTGTAGTCGCCGACCCAGATGCCGGTCTTGCCGATCTGGGTGCCGCCGGCCTTGTTGCCCGACGGGCCGGTGGAGCCGGCGTCGGTGCCGTAGGCGTACCAGCGGTGGGCCCACAGGGCGTTCTCGCCCTGGACGCCGCCGCCGGCCGACTCGTCCTCGCCCGCGTGGACGATCTGGAAGTGGTCGATGTAGCCGTCGGGCTCGTTGAACTCGCCGTCGCCGTCGTGGTCGTAACGGTCGTAGACGTCGTACTTCTGAAGCGTGGTCTTGATCTCGGCGTCGGTCTTGCCGGCGGCCTTCTGCTTCTTGTAGTACGCGGTGACGCCGTCGCGGACGGTGTCCCAGACGTTGGCGCAGTTGGACTGGCCGCAGTAGTTCGAGCCGTAACGGGCCTCGTTGTACGGGACCTTGACCCAGTCGGTGACCGTGCCGGAGACCGAGTAGCGGCCCGAGGAGGTCTTCTCGTAGTACGTCTTCAGGGAGTGCTTGCCCGACGAGGCCGGGGCGAAGTACAGGTCCTGGAAGTACTGACGGTTGAAGTCGGAGCGCCACGCGGTGCTGTTGTCCTGCGTGCGGTCCGGCTTCGCGATCTTGTTGTGCAGCGGACCGGGGTCGCCGCCGTACTTCTTGACGGGCTCCAGCGGGCCGTCGCCGTCCGGGTCGAACATGGTCGTGTTGTCGACCTTGTCGCCGAACTCGACCAGGATGGTGAAGATCTTGTCCGTGCGCTCGCGGTTCAGCTCGACGTACTTGCGGTCGTCGAGCTTGACGACCTTGGAGCCGCCGCGGCGGGTCTCGACCGGCTTCTCACCGGACGCGACGGCCTCCAGGGCGGCCTTGCGGGCCTGCTCCTGCTGCTTGCTGAACGGACCGTCGTACTGGTGGTCGGACTTCAGCGCCTTCGCCGACGGGTCCTTCTGGTCCGCGACCTTCTCGGCGGCGGCAGCGGTGGTCCACTGGTCGTCGGCCTGGGCCATGGTGTAGACGGACATCGTCGCCGCGCAGGCGGCCATGGTCACGGTGACCGCGGCAGCGCGAATGACTCGTCGCTTGGACGAGGTGTTCCTGCTCACTTGATGTTGTTCCCCTCCCGCGGCCGCAGGCACGGAGCGAAAGTGAGGGGTCGGTCCGGCGCAGCACGCGTCTCAAGTGACGACATTTGACCGGAGTAACGCGAGAAAAGACAGACCTTGACTTGCTCTGGTCAAGTGCACTATGCGGGACGGCCGTTCCGCATTTCGGACGTTCCCCATAGGTCCGAATCATTCCGTTTCGCAGGGCGCGCCCACTTGGCCGACGGCGTGCGGAATGACCCCGTGCGCCCCCCATGCTCCGGCACCGTGGGTTAGGTCACGCTTACCGGGCGTTCCCTCCGGGCATCCACCGTCGTAGAGTCACTTGACGGTGCCCAGTTGAGCAGACTCCCCCTCCGATGCCTTGAGGACGGATACCGCCATGCCGCGTCCTACTGCCGCACAGCTCGCCTACGGGTCCGCCACCGTCATCGCCTCGACCATCGCCATGCTGCTGCTGTCGCAGACCAGCACGGGGTTCGGGGTCGCCGTCATCTCGGCCGCCGCGCTGCTGCTGGGGCTCCTGGTCGCCGTCACGGTCCCCGCGCCGAAGAGGGCGGCGCGCGGGGCTCGGAAGAGCTCCGCGGCCGCCCTCTCCGAGGACGCCGGGTCCGGCGCGGGAGCCAGGGTGCCGGAGCCGCGTACGGCGGAGCAGCTGCCCGCCGAAGCGCCCGTACACCACTAGCCGTTGTGCGTGCCGCCGATACGGACCGGGTCCGGGGGGCCGTCCCGGTCCGGGGCGTGGTCTAGGTCGTGGTGACCACCACGGTCTTGGCGACCTTGTCGTGCAGGGCCTGCCGGTAGGGCTTGTCCGTGAGCATCGTGATGATCAGTACGAGCGGCCAGAGGCACGCACAGCAGAGCAGGGTGGGGATCCAGAGCACGGCCGCGCGGGACAGCGCCGCGTTGCTGCCGGGAACGCTGCCGTCGTTGAGCATCGCCACGCGCAGGTTCAGCAGGCGCTTGCCGAGGGTCTGCCCGTTCTTCTTCGTCATGTACCAGTCGTAGAGGACGTACGCCGCGATCTCGATGATCAGCCACACCAGGCCGGTGCCCCGGTACGCCTTGGTGATGATCTCGGTGGCGTCCTCACCTTCGTCCGTCTTCACCACCCAGCGGTCGGTGTTGAAGGGGATCTGCAGGAGCGCGAGGGGGATGGCGATGAGGAGCAGGTCGATGACGCGGGCCGCGAGCCGCCGGCCGAAGTCGGCCAGCGGGGGCATGCCGGCCAGCGGGTCCGGGGGGCCGTAGCCCCCGCCGCCGTACGGGCCGCCGGGACCGCCCGGGCCCCCGCCGCCGTACGGGCCGCCGCCCCCACCGCCGTAGGGGTCACCGCTTCCGCCGTACGGGGGTGGCGGCGGAGGCGGGTACTCACCCCCGCCCCCGGCGCCGCCCGACGAACCGCCCGGAGGGGGCGGGGGCGTGCCGTACGGGTCGCCGCCCGAGGGCGGCTGCGGCTTCTTGAGGAACGGATCGTCCTCCGGCGGCTGGCCGGGCGGCGGCTGGTCGGTACTCATGGCCCGAGCAGAACCCGGGGCGTCCGGCCCCGCAACGGGACGGCGGCCGTTCGGGGGAACGGCCGCCGTCCGGAGGTGTCGCGGGGGCGTCAGCGGGCCACGAAGGTGCCCGCCGCCTTGTCGTGCCAGCACTGCCGCCAGGGCCGGTCCACCAGGCACCACAGGGCGTTGAACAGGCCGACGCCGAGGACCCCGAGGCCCCCGTACACCAGCCAGCGGCCGAGTGCCGCGCCGAAGGACGGCGGCTGCCGGGATTCCAGTCCGCAAACGCGCACGCCGAACAGCTTCTTGCCCAGGGTCCGGCCCCAGCGGGCGACGGGGACCGCCTCGTAGAGCACCCCGAAGACGAGGTAGACGCCGAGGACGGCGGCGAGGTAGCCGCCGGTGGTGCCGTCGAGCAGCCAGACGGTGACGGTCTCTCCGCTGAGCCGGGCGGCGTCGATCTTGTCCTCGACGTGCTGGGTCGCGGGGGTCACGAACGGCAGCGCCGCGGCGGCGGTGACCGCGCCGGTGACGAGGGAGTCGACGATCCGGGCGCCGAGCCTGCGGCCGAGTCCGGCAGGCCGGCTCGACTCCTCCGCCATGCGCTGGAACAGCTCGTCGGTGGGGGGCCGCCAGCCCGCTGCGTCCTGGCCGGGGGCACCGGCCTGGGCGGGGACCCCGCCGGCGGCGGGCCAGCCGGCCGGCAGCGCGGGGCCGTCGACCGCGGCTCCCGGCGAGGCGGCCGGGGCGGCCGGGGCGGCTGAGGAGGCCGGCGAGGGGGTCACGGCGGGGGCGTCGGCCGCGGTCGGGGCGGCCGGGGCCGGGGTGGAGGCGCTCGGCGCGGCGGACTTCGCGGGTGCCGGGGAGGCCGGGGAGCCCGCGCCCGCCACCGGGGCGGCCGCGGCGCTGCCGGCCTCCGGCCAGACCGGGCGGTCCGGGGTCGTCGTGCCGGGTCCGGCCTTGGAGAGGGACGGCGGGGCGGCCGGCCCGTCGGACGTGGCCGCGCCGGACTTGGCCAGGGCAACCGCCGGTGTCGGGGCGGCGGGCGAGGCCTGTGCCGGCACGGACGGGGTGGCGCCCGGCACGGCGGCGGGGGTCCGCTCCGCGGACTCCGCGGCCGGGTCGGCGACGGTCGGGCTCGCGGCCCTGGCCGCCGCGGGCTCGCCCCAGGTGACCTTGCGGTCGCGGTCGCCGCCGAAGCCCGACTGCTGGGCCGCGTCGGCCTTCCACTCGGGGCGGGCGTCGGCCGGCTCGGGTGCGGTACGGGGGTCGCGGGCCCGTGGGTCGCCGGGGCGGCGGTCCTCCGGCCCGGCGTCCTCGGTACCGGCCGCGGGGGCGGCGTCCCCGGCGCGGTCCTCGGCACCGCCCTCGGATGCCTCCGCTTCCGGGAGTTCGTCGAAGAAGACCGGCCCGGTCTCCTCCGCCGCCGGCACCGCGGGGGCGTCCTCGGTGCGGGGCGTGCGGGGTGGGGTGGGGGGCGCGGGCGCCGGCGCGGGGCGCGCGGAGGCGCCGGGCGCGCCGGCGGATGCGGCCGGGCGGCTCGTACCCGGGACCCAGGCGGAGCCGTTCCAGTACCGGACGAAGCCCGGGATGGACGGGTCCGGGTAGTAGCCCTCTCGGGGCGCCGTCTCTCCGTCACCAGGGGAGGCCGTCATGTCCCCAACTCCGATCGTCCGCCAGTGCCGCTCGTGCCGCGTGCCGTTCCGCTTGTGCCTGGAGGAGACCTTAGCCAAGAAGCACCGTCCTCCAGGACCGGGAACGGGAGAAAGGCCGCCATCGGGCGACCTCGGGCCGCGACGACGGGTTCCGGTCAACCGACAGATTTCGGCCAACCTCGCGCTGGTTCCCGGAAGTCGCGTCATACCCGGCCGTCACCGTGCTCTCTCGGGGTAGCGGGCCACGTGCCACCGCCCGCCGCACACCCAGAGAGGAACTCCCATGCACTACACCGTCGTGGAGCGAGAGCTCGAACTGAAGCTGGTCCTGTCCCCCGAGCGCAGCATTGCGGTCCCGGCCCGCCTGACCTACCGCGCGGACGACCCGTACGCCGTCCACGTCACCTTCCACGTCGGTTCGAGCGCCCCGGTCAACTGGACCTTCGCCCGCGAGCTGCTGGTCGAGGGCGTGTTCCGGCCGTGCGGCCACGGCGACGTGCGCATCTGGCCCACCAAGGTCGACTCGCACAGCGTGATCTGCGTGGCCCTCAGCTCCCCCGACGGCGACGCCCTCCTGGAGGCGCCGGCCACCTCCGTCTCGGCCTGGCTGGAGCGCACCCTGCACGCGGTCCCGCCGGGTACGGAGTCCGAGCGGCTCGGCCTGGACGACGCGCTGGCCGAACTGCTCGCGCCCACCCCGGCGGACGACCTGTGGCTGCGGGACCCGTGGCCGTCGGACGAGTCCGCCGAGGGCGAGTGACCGGCCGGCAGGGGCGGGACGGCCGAGGCGGGCGCGACGGCCCGGCCACCCGCGCCGGCAGGACCGGTCGGAGCAGGACCGGTCAGAAGAGCTTGCCGGGGTTGAGCAGGCCCAGCGGGTCGAAGGCCTGTTTCACCGCGCGCTGCATCTCGACGCCCACCGGACCCAGTTCGCGCGCCAGCCACTCCTTCTTCAGCACCCCGACGCCGTGTTCGCCGGTGATGGTCCCGCCCAGGGCGAGCCCCAGAGCCATGATCTCGTCGAAGGACTCGCGGGCCCGGCGCGCCTCGTCCTCGTCCGCCGGGTCGAAGCAGACCACGGGGTGGGTGTTGCCGTCCCCGGCGTGCGCGCAGACACCGATGGTCAGCCCGTACTTCCGGCCGATCTCCGTGGTGCCGGCCAGCATCTCGGCCAGCTTCGACCGGGGCACGCACACGTCGTCGATCATCGTGGCCGGGCGCAGGGTCTCCAGCGCGGTCAGCGCGAGCCGGCGGGCCTGGAGCAGCAGCGCGGACTCCGCCTCGTCCTCGGCGGGGACGACCCGGGTGGCCCCGGCCGCCAGGCACAGCTCCCCCACGGCGGCCAGGTCGGCGGCCGGGTCGGGGGTGTCGAAGGCGGCGAGCAGCAGCGCCTCGGTGGTCTCCGGGAGCCCCATCCTCCCGAGCCGGTTGACGGCCCGGACGGTCGTACGGTCCATCAGCTCCAGCAGGGAGGGCGTGTGCCCGCGCTCCATCACCGCGCAGACCGCCGCGCAGGCGGCGGCCGCGGACGGGAACTCGGCGGCCAGCGCGAGCTGCCGGGGCGGGGCCGGCTTCAGGGCGAGCACGGCCCGTACGACGACGCCGAGGCTGCCCTCGGAGCCGACGAACAGCCGCGTGAGGTCGTACCCGGCGACGCCCTTGGCCGTACGGCGGCCCGTGCGCAGCAGCCGTCCGTCGGCCAGCACCACGTCGAGGCCGAGCACGTACTCGGCGGTCACCCCGTACTTCACGCAGCACAGTCCGCCGGAGGCGGTGCCGATGTTGCCGCCGATGGTGCACTGCTCCCAGCTGGAGGGGTCGGGCGGGTAGGCCAGGCCGTGGTCGGCGACGGCGCGGGAGAGCGCGGCGTTGACGACACCGGGTTCGACCACGGCGATCCGGTCGACCGCGCTGATCTCCAGGATCCGGTCCATCTTCAGCAGGGAGAGCACGATGCAGCCGTCGGAGGCGTTGGCGGCGCCGGACAGGCCGGTGCGGGCGCCCTGCGGGACGACCGGGACGCGCAGCGCGGTGGCGGTGCGCATCACGTGCTGGACCTGTTCGACGGTACGCGGCAGGACGACCACCGCGGGGCTGCCGGCGGCGCAGAAGCTGGCCATGTCGGTGGCGTAGGAGGCGGTGACGTCCGGGTCGGTGAGCACGGCCTCGGCGGGGAGGCCTTCGAGGAGCCTGCCGGCGAGAGCGGCGCGGAGATCGTCCATGGCCTCAGCCTGGCACCAAGGGCCATCGGTGTGAACCCGGCGGCGAACCGGTTCGGCCAGCCCCGGAAAGCTCTTCATATTGACGCACAGTGAGCGCATGGAAGAGGAATCCCAGCGACCGCCCGTGACCTTCAGCCGGCGCAGGACCGCGCTGACCGCCGCCACGGCGGTGGTGCTGATCGCCGGTGCCCTCGTGATCCGGCCCGCCCGTCCGGACGCCGTGGACCACCGCCCGCCCCGGGCCGAGCTGCGGGCGATGGCGGCCGTGGGGATGGGTGCCCCGGCGGCCGCGGCGGACCTGGGCACGCTCATCGCCGACCGTGAGGGGTGGCTGCGCGCACACCCACGGGACGACGGCTCGTGGGCGGTGCTCGGCACGGCGTACCTGGAACAGGCGCGGCGCACCGCGGACTCCGGCGACTTCCCGCGGGCGGAGCGGGCGCTGAAGCGCTCGCTGGAGCTGCGGCCCGCGGGGAAGGGGAACCTCGACGCGATGGTCGGGATGGGGGCGCTCGCCAACGCCCGGCGGGACTTCGCCACGGGCAAGCGGTGGGGCGAGCTGGTCCGGGCACAGTCGCCGGGGCGGTGGACGGCGTACCCGGTGCTGGTGGACGCGTACTCGGGGCTCGGGGACTACAAGGCCGCCGAGAAGGCGATGGAGAAGCTGGTCTCGCTGCGGCCGGGGCTGGCCGCGTACCTGCGGGCGGCCCAGGTGTACCGGGACCGGGGCTGGCGCGAGGACGCGATGGCCGCGATGGAGCAGGCCTCGGCCGCGGCGAAGACGCCGGCGGAGAAGGCGTACGTGCTGTACCGGACGGGCGAGCTGTTCTGGGAGCGCGGCGAGACGGCGGAGGCGCTGTCGCGGTACGAGGCCGCGCTGCGCACGGACCCGGCGCAGGCCCGGGCGCTGGGCGGCCGGGCGCGGGTGCTGGCGGCGCTGGGGCGCACGGGCGAGGCGGTCGCGGACTACCGGAAGGCGCTGGAGAAGGTGCCCGAGGCGGGCTTCGCGCTGGAGCTGGGCGAGCTGCTGGAGTCGTCCGGGCAGCGGGAGGAGGCCGCGGAGCCGTACGCGGTGCTGCGGGGGCTGGTGGCGCGGGAGGCCGCGCACGGGGTGAACGAGACGGTGACGCTGGGCCTGTTCGAGGCGGACCACGGCGACCCGGCGGCCGCGGTGCGGATGCTGCGGGCGGAGTGGGGCCGGGCGAAGAGCGTGCAGGTGGCGGACGCGCTGGGGTGGGCGCTGCACCGGACGGGCGACGACGCGGGGGCGCTGGAGTACGCGGTGAAGGCGACGGATCCCGGGCTGCGGAGCGCGGAGTTCGCCTACCACCGGGCGGAGATCGAGCGGGCGCTGGGCGACGAGGCCGCGGCGCGGCGGCACCTCCAGGAGGCGCTGCGGACGAATCCGGTGTTCTCGCCGGTACGGGCGCCGCTGGCGAAGTCGGCCCTGGAGGCCATCGGCCAGCCGGCGCCGGGTGGGCCGGAACACGTGCGGCCGGTCACTCCGTGGGTGCCGCCGGAGATGCCGAAGCCGAAGCCTGCGGCGGCGGCTGTGGGTGGGGGCACGGCTGCGGCTGCGGATCCGGCTCCGGCTCCGGCTCCCGCTTCGCCGAAGCGGGTGGCTCCTGCGGAGCCGAAGCGGGCCCCGCGGGCCGCTGTTCCGGCCGAGCCGAAGTCGGCTCCCGCCGAGCCGAAGCGGGAGCCTGCGGCGCCGGAGCGGGAGCGGGAGCCTGCCGGCGGCGCGCCGAAGCGGACGGAGCCGAAGCGGTAGCCGCCTGCCGGTCGCCCGTAGCCGCCTGCCGGTCGCCGGTCGCCGGTTGCCGGTTGCCGGTTGCCGTGCCGGAAGCCGTGCCGGAAGCCGTGCCGGAAGCCGTGGCACCTGCCGGTGAGTGGTGGTGGAAGCCGGGACCCCGGGGTCCCGGGCGCCCCCCACCAGCGCCCGGGCCCGCGGCCCCGAAGTCGGTCGGCCCGCAGCCGCCGGACCGAAGCGAAGGTTCCCCACCCCGCCCTCCCCCAGACTTCGTCCGGGGGGACCCCCACGCCTCAAACGCCGGCGAGGCTGGGTATGACGGCAGTGCCGCGCACCCCGGGCTCCGGGCTCCGGGCTCCGGGCTCCGGGCTCCGGGCTCCGGGCTCCGGACACGGATTCAGTGCCGGGGGCCCACATCAAGCCCCGCCGGCGATTGAGGCGCGGGGGTGCGGGGGCGGAGCCCCCGCGGTGGGCGCGGGGGTACCGGCTCCCCACTGGCTACGGCGGCCCGGTACCCCAGCGCGCCACACGGCGGCCCGGTACCCCGGCGCACCGCACCGCGGCCCGGTACCCAGACGCGCCGCACGGCTACAGGTTGCCGCGCTTCTCCTGCTCCCGCTCGATCGCCTCGAACAGGGCCTTGAAGTTGCCCTTGCCGAAGCCCATCGAGCCGTGCCGCTCGATGATCTCGAAGAAGACGGTCGGGCGGTCCTGCACCGGCTTGGTGAAGATCTGCAGCAGGTAGCCGTCCTCGTCCCGGTCCGCGAGGATCTTCAGCTCGCGCAGCTCGTCGATCGGCACACGCGTGTCGCCGACCCACTCGCCGAGCGTGTCGTAGTACGTGTCGGGCACGGTCAGGAACTGGACGCCGGCCGCGCGCATGGTGCGCACGGTGTTGACGATGTCGTTCGTGGCGAGGGCGATGTGCTGGACCCCCGGGCCGTTGTAGAACTCCAGGTACTCGTCGATCTGCGACTTCTTCTTCGCGATCGCCGGCTCGTTGATCGGGAACTTCACCTTCTTGGTGCCGTCCGCGACCACCTTGGACATCAGCGCCGAGTACTCGGTCGCGATGTCGTCGCCCACGAACTCCTTCATGTTCGTGAAGCCCATGACCTTGTTGTAGAAGCCGACCCACTCGTCCATGCGGCCCAGCTCGACGTTGCCGACGCAGTGGTCGATCGCCTGGAAGGTGCGCTTGGCCGGCGGCGCGACCAGCGGGTCGACGGCGGTGTAGCCCGGCAGGTAGGGGCCGGTGTAGTTCGTCCGCTCGACCAGCGTGTGGCGGGTCTGGCCGTACGTGGCGATCGCGGCCAGCACGACGGTGCCGTGCTCGTCGGCGATCTCGTACGGCTCGTCCAGGCCGCGCGCGCCCTGCTCGACGGCGTACTTGTACGCGGCGCGGACGTCCGGCACCTCGATGGCGAGGTCGATGACGCCGTCACCGTGCTCGGCGACGTGCTCCGCGATGAAGCGGCCGTGGTCGGTCGTCGGCTTGATGACCGAGGTCAGGACGAAGCGGGCGGAGCCGTTGGTGAGGACGTAGCTCGCGGTCTCGCGGCTGCCGTTCTCCGGTCCGGCGTACGCCACCAGCTTCATGCCGAAGGCCGTGGAGTAGTAGTGCGCGGCCTGCTTGGCGTTGCCGACGGCGAACACGACCGCGTCCATTCCCTTCACCGGGAAGGGGTCGGCCTCGCGCTCGGTGTGGGGGGTGTGATCCAGGGTCTCAGTCATGAGCGCAGATTCCCGCTGTTCCACAAGCTGCGCAATAGTTTGTTGTTTCGCTGTGCAATATGCCCAGCATGGTGGCAGGATCGGCGGGCGCTCTGTACAGGATGACCAGCCCAGGAGGGCTCATGGGGATCGACCGCCTCGACGGCAGGCTCATCGTGCTGCTCGCCCGCGAACCGCGCATCGGCGTGCTGGAGGCCTCGCGCCGCCTCGGGGTCGCGCGGGGCACCGTGCAGGCCCGCCTCGACCGGCTGCAGGCCAACGGCGTGATCCGCGGCTTCGGGCCGCAGGTGGACCCGGCGGCACTCGGCTATCCGGTGACCGCCTTCGCGACGCTGGAGATCAAGCAGGGCCAGGGGGCCGACGTACGGGCCCACCTGGCGACCGTTCCCGAGGTGCTGGAACTCCACACGACCACAGGCCACGGCGACATGCTGTGCCGGCTGGTGGCGCGCTCCAACGCCGACCTCCAGCGGGTGATCGACCGGGTCGTGGGCTTCGAGGGGATCGTGCGCGCGTCCACGGCGATCGTGATGGAGAACCCCGTGCCGCTGCGCGTCATCCCGCTCGTCGAGCAGGCCGCGGAGGACCACGAGGAGTAGCGGCGGGCGGGGGGACGGACCGGCCGACCGAAGGCGCCCCGAAGATGCAAAGGAGTAGTTGCAAAGAAACCCTTGCACAGACTTCTTTGCAACTCTAGGGTGGTGCCATGCCCGAGAATCCCGAAGGCCCCGCGCCCGACGCCGAGGCCGCGAAGGCCCCGTCCGACCGGCCCGACCGGACCGTCCACGAGCTGGACGCCCGGACCCTCCGGGGGCTCGCGCACCCGCTGCGCATGCGCCTGCTGAAGGCGCTGCGCTCCAACGGCCCCGCCACCGCCTCCCAACTCGCCGAGCAGCTGGGCGAGTCGAGCGGGGCCACCAGCTACCACCTCCGCCAGCTCGCGGCGTACGGGTTCGTCGAGGACGCACCCGAGCACGGCAAGGGCCGCGAGCGGTGGTGGAAGTCCGCCCACTACGGCACCCGGCTGCCGGAATCGGTGGCCATCGACCCCAACCCCGAGGTCCGGGGCGCGGTGGACCTCTTCCGGCACGAGGTCGCGACGATCCACGCCCAGGAGGCGGGCACCTGGATCGCGAACTCGCACGACTGGCCGCAGGAATGGCAACTGGCGTCGGACCTCAGCGACTTCACGCTGCGGCTGACCGCCGCCGAGACCGCCGAGCTGGTCCGCAAGCTCCACGACGTGATCAACAGCTACGACCGGACCGAGCCGGCCGAGGACGCCCGGATGGTCCGCTTCCACGTGCACGCCCTGCCCCGCACCCAGGACCAGGGCACCACCGACTAGCCCGCACCCTCCTCACGACACCCTGACACCGGGCGGCACTTGACCCGCCGCCCGTCGCGCCGCCGTGCCCGCACGGCGGCGGCCCCTCCCCAGCGGCGCTTGACCCGCCGTGTCCACCGCCGCGCGTCCACCGCGGCGTACGGGCCCCCGCGCACCCACCCCGGCCGCGGCGCGCCCTCCCCTGCCCGGACGCCGGTCCGCGCACCCACGTGCCCGGGCCACGGCCCGCGCACCCACACCCCACAGAAGGAGTCCTGCCATGCACACCTTCAGCGACACCCACACCCAGGCCCACTGCGCCCGCGCCGCCGAGCTCCGCGCCGCGGCCCGCGACTGGCAGCTGGCCCACGAGGCCGGCCGGACCGGCCGCGCCCACGGCCTGCGGCACCGCCTCGGCGCGGCCCTGGTCGGGGCCGGCACCCGCCTCATGCACCCCGCGCCCGCGGCATGAGCGGTACCGCGCACCCGCCGGCCCCCTCCCGCAGGGGGCCCCTCGCGGCCCTGCTGGCCGCCAACACCGTCTCCATAGCAGGAAGTTCACTCACCCTGATCGGGGTGCCGTGGTTCGTGCTCCAGACCACCGGCAGCGCCGCGCGGGCCGGGGTGGTGGCCTTCTGCGCCACCCTGCCCATCGTGGTGGCCGCCCTGGCCGGCGGCCCCGTGATCGACCGGATCGGCCGCCGCCGCGTGTCGGTGCTGTCCGACCTGGTCTGCGGAGCGTCGGTCGGGGCGATCCCGCTGCTGCACCACGCGGGGCTGCTGGAGTTCCGGACGCTCTGCGCGCTGATGGCAGTCGGCGGACTGGTGCACACTCCCGGGCTCACCGCCCGCGGCGTGCTGCTGCCCAACCTCGCCCTGCACGCCGGGACCACCGTGACCCGGGCCGCGAGCCTGTACGACGGGGTCTCGCGCGGCGCCCGGATGCTGGGCGCCGCGCTGGCCGGCGCACTGATCGCCGTACTGGGCGCGGAGTCCGTGCTGCTGCTGGACGCCGGCACGTTCCTGGTGTCCGCCGCGCTGGTCGCCTTCGGGGTGCGCGGGGTGGCGGCTGCCGAGCCTCGGCCCGGCGCGGGAGCCGTCTCCCTCGCCTCGTACCGGGCCGAGCTGGGCGAGGGCTGGGCCTTCCTGGTCCGCAGCCGCCTGCTGCTCGGCGTGACCGTGATGGTCATGGTCACCAACGGCCTGGACCAGGCGTGGAGCGCGGTGCTGCTGCCGGTGCACGCGCGCCAGGAGCTGGGCGGGGCGGCGCAGCTGGGACTGCTGGTGGCCCTGTTCGGCGGGGCGGCGCTGCTGGGCGCGCTGCTGTACGGGGCGGTCGGCGAGCGCTTTCCGCGCCGGGCGGTGTTCGCCGCGGCCTTCCTGGTGAGCGGGCCGACCCGGTGGGCGGTGGCGGCGGCGACGGACACGGTGACGCCGCTGGCGGTGACGATGGCGCTGGCGGGCCTGGGGGCCGGGATGCTCAACCCGATCCTGACCACGATGGTCTTCGAGCGGGTCCCGGAGGAGCTGCGCAGCCGGGTCGCCGGGGTGTCCACGGCCGGGTGCGAGCTGGCCATGCCGCTGGGCGGCCTGGCGGCGGGACTGCTGGCCGAGGGGGCCGGGGTGACCGGTGCGCTGCTGGCGTTCGGGGCCGCGTACCTGCTGGCGACGCTCTCGCCGCTGGTGTTCCCGTCCTGGCGGACGATGGGACCGGAGTACGCCGTGATGGCCGCGGAGCCGGTCAGCAGCTCGGGACAGAGCCGCCCTTCTCCAGCGCCTTCAGGGCGGACACCGCACCCGACAGGGTCGTGACCGGAACCAGCCGCAGCCCGTCGGGCAGCTCGGCCTTGGCGTCGGAGCACTCCGCCTTCGGTACGAGGAACACGGTCGCGCCGTCGCGCTTGGCGGCCTGGGTCTTCAGGGCCACGCCGCCGACCGCGCCCACCTCGCCGGTGTCGGTGATGGTGCCGGTGCCCGCGATCACGCGGCCGCCGGTGAGGTCGCCGCCGCTGCCGTCGCCGTCGAGCTTGTCGACGATGCCGAGGGAGAACAGCAGGCCGGCGCTGGGGCCGCCCACGTCCGCGAGGGAGAGGTCGACCTTGACGGTCTTCGGGTCCTTCTTGAGGTAGCCGAGGGCCGCTGCGGTCGCGGCGTCCTGGGACTTCTGCATTTGCTCCAGGTTGTGCTGCTCGATCTCCTCGTCGTTTCCGCCCGTGGGGTAGACCGCCTCCTTGGGCAGCACCGCCCGGTCCGTGCGGAACCAGCTGCCGACCAGCTCGCCGAGGCCCACGTCGACGGAGGGGCCGGTGGCGAGGATGGTGGTCATCCTGAGCTGCCCCTCGGTCTTGCGGGTCGGGGCCCCGGTGATCGTGATGACCGGCTTGCCCTTCTGGGAGCCCAGGACGTCCGCCGTCAGCCCCGGACGCGCGAGCGCGAAGGGCAGCGGGGCGAAAGCCGCCACGGCGAGCAGCGCGAGCACGGGGACCGCGCAGATGCCGAGGGCGGTGGGGCGGGGCAGACGAGTGAGGCGTGAGAGCACCCGGCCAATCTAGCGGGCCGGGTGCTCGGGGCGGTTCCGGGCGGCTGTGCGCCCGGAGCCGGTGGGGCGGTCGTGCACGTACGCGCGTGGGGGGAGTGCGTACGCGGGCGGGCCGTCAGCGCAGGGCGTCGGCGACCTCTCGGGCCGCGTCGACCACGCGCGGGCCCACGCGCTCGGGCACGGCGTCGGCGAGCATGACGACGCCGACGCTGCCCTCCAGGCCCGTGATGCCGACCAGGGGCGCTGCGGCCCCGCTGGCGCCGGCTTCGAGTTCGCCGTGGGTGAGCGTGTACCCCGGGTCGTCGGGGGCGTTCTGGCGGGCGGCGAGGATGGCGCGTCCGGCGGCCCCGCGGTCCAGCGGGTGCCGGAAGCCGGCCCGGTAGGCGACGTGGTAGTCGGTCCAGGTCGGCTCCACCACGGCGACCGCGAGGGCCTCCGTGCCGTCCACGAGGGTCAGGTGCGCGGTGGCGCCTATGTCCTCGGCGAGCGACCGGAGCGCGGGCAGCGCGGCCTCGCGCACGAGCGGGTGGACCTGGCGGCCCAGCCTCAGCACGCCGAGCCCGACGCGGGCGCGGCCGCCCAGGTCACGGCGTACCAGCGCGTGCTGTTCCAGCGTGGCGAGGAGGCGGTAGACCACGGTGCGGTTGACGCCGAGCCGGTTGGAGAGCTCGGTGACGGTCAGACCGTGGTCGGTGTCGGCAAGGAGTTTGAGGACTCGAAGTCCTCTGTCGAGAGTCTGGGAGGTTTCCGCGGTCACGACGCCTCTCCCTCTGTGGTGAGCGGCGGTGATCTCTCACGGGGCGGTAGCGCTGCCGGTCCCATCGGCGACGCACGGAGAGGCCGCCGGATAAAGGCCATGAGCACCGGCTGCGCTCCGCGGCGGCGCTGCCACGGGGCGTTTCAATGCGGGGAAATGTAGCGACCGGGTCCGCTGAGCGGAAGCCCTCGTCCAGAATCCGGGCGGTAGCAAGCAATTTGCGCCGTTTCGGGACCAAGGTCTTTGCCATCGGGGACCTTATACGACCCGAAAGGGATTTACCGTTTCATTACCATCGGTATGGTCGACCGCACTTCGCGGTCAACGGCGAGGGCCCGTGCGTTCCTCCGCACGGGCCCTCGCCCCCGTTTCGTACGAAACCGGATCAGCGCATCCGGGTGGCCCACTCCTGGACCTTCTTGATGCGCTCGCGCAGCTGCCCCGCGGTGGCCTCCGCGCTCGGCGGGCCGCCGCAGACCCGGCGCAGCTCGGTGTGGATCACGCCGTGCGGCTTGCCGCTCTGGTGGACGTACGCACCGACCATGGTGTTGAGCGACTTGCGCAGCTCCAGCAGTTCCTTGTGCGACACGACGGGGCGCCGCTCGGCCGGCAGCTCCAGCAGGTCGGCCTCGGCGTCGGGCCTGCGCTTGCTGTGCGCGATCTGGCGGGCCTGCCGCTTCTGGAGCAGCAGCTGCACCTGGTCGGGCTCCAGCAGGCCAGGGATGCCGAGGTAGTCCTGCTCCTCCTCGCTGCCCGGGTGCGCCTGCATGCCGAATTCGGCGCCGTCGTAGAGGACGCGGTCGAAGACGGCGTCGGACTCCAGCGCCTCGAAGGGCAGCATGTCCTGCTCGCCGGTGTCCTCGTCCTGCTGCTTGTTCGCCTCGTCCATCTCCTTCTCGGACTCGGCGTACGGGTCTTCCTCCCCGCCCTCCTTCTTGGGCTTGTCGAGCACGTGGTCGCGCTCGACCTCCATCTCGTTGGCGAAGCCGAGGAGGTAGGGAATCGTCGGAAGGAACACGGAGGCGGTCTCGCCGCGCCTGCGCGAGCGCACGAAGCGGCCGACGGCCTGGGCGAAGAACAGCGGGGTGGAAATCGTCGTCGCGTACACGCCGACGGCGAGGCGCGGTACGTCGACGCCCTCGGACACCATGCGGACCGCGACCATCCAGCGGTCGTCGTTCCCGCTGAAGGTGTCGATGTGCTTGGAGGCACCCGCGTCGTCGGAGAGCACGAGGGTGGCCTTGGTACCGGTGATCTCGCGGATCAGCTTGGCGTACGCGCGGGCCGAGTCCTGGTCGGAGGCGATCACCAGGCCGCCGGCGTCCGGGATGCCCTTGCGCACCTCCGTCAGCCGCTGGTCGGCGGCGCGCAGCACGTTGGGCATCCAGTCGCCGCGCGGGTCGAGCGCGGTGCGCCAGGCCTGGGAGATGGCGTCCTTGGTCATGGGTTCGCCGAGGCGGGCCGCGATCTCGTCGCCGGCCTTCGTGCGCCACCGCATGTTTCCGCTGTAGGACAGGAAAATGACGGGACGAACCACCCCGTCGCCGAGAGCGTTCCCATATCCGTACGTGTAATCGGCGGACGATCTCCTGATTCCGTCATTCCCTTCCTCGTACGTGACGAAAGGAATGGGATTCGTGTCGGAACGGAAAGGGGTTCCGGTGAGCGCGAGGCGGCGGGTCGCCGGGTCGAACGCCTCCAGGCAGGCCTCGCCCCAGGACTTCGAGTCACCGGCGTGGTGGATCTCGTCGAGGATGACGAGCGTCTTGCGCTGCTCGCAGCGGTTGCGGTGGAGCATCGGGCGCACGCCGACACCGGCGTAGGTGACCGCGACGCCGTGGTACTCCTTGCTCAGCGGTCCGGCGGAGTACTCGGGGTCGAGCCGGATGCCTATCCGGGCGGCCGCCTCGGCCCACTGCTTCTTCAGGTGCTCGGTGGGGGCGACCACGGTCACCTGCTGCACGACGTGGTGGTGCAGCAGCCACGAGGCGAGGGTGAGCGCGAAGGTCGTCTTGCCGGCGCCGGGCGTCGCGACGGCGAGGAAGTCGCGGGGCTGCGTCTGGATGTACTTGTCCAGCGCCCCCTGCTGCCAGGCACGCAGCTTGCTGGCGGTACCCCAGGGGGCACGGCCGGGAAAGGCGGGTGAGAGGTGGTGGGAGGCGGTAGTAGTCACGGTCTCCGGTTCGGGGCTCTCGGCTGTACGGGCGGTCGCACGCGCAGTGACGGGCCCGCCGGCACGTGCGGGACGGGCACGTCGTGCGGGCTCAAGGGCGGTCGTACGTAAGGACAACCGGGCCACCCTACCGGTGCCGCCGACCCACGTGCGGGCAGACGAGGCCGTGACCTCGGGGGGTGCGGCGAGACTCACATCCGGGGGCACGGGGGAATACGAGTGCCCGGCCGGGCGGGCGGGGCCGGACGCCCCGGCGCCCCGCGCCGGGCGGCGCGGGGCACCGGGGTCAACGCCGTCAGGCTGCGAAGCGGGGCAGCTGTGCTGCGATCTTCGGGACGTCCAGCGCTCCCTGGCACACGTCGAGCACGAACTGCTCCGCCTCGTCCACGTCGAACTGGGCGTCCAGTGGGTGACCGTTCATGTGCAGGAAGACCCAGGTCGCGTACCAGGCGATCCGCTTGTTCCCGTCGACGAGCCCGTGATTGCGGGCCAGCGATTCCATCAGCGCAGCGGCCTTCTGCCACACGTCGGGGTAGGCGTCCTGGCCGAACACGCTCGACTGGGGCCGCGCGAGGGCCGAGTCCAGCAGACCGAAATCACGCACGTCACTGGCCCCGAGCCGCTGCGCGAGGTTCAGCAGCTCGGGCAGGGTCAGGTAGTGCATCAGGCGAGCCTCCGGTTCAGCTCCTCACTCGCCTTCAGCACATGCTCGGCCGCTTCGTTGAAGAGGCGCGAGTGTTCGTTTATGGCTCTGATGACGGCGTCGTGCGCGAAGGACTGCATGCTCCGCCCCTCGGCCTCGGCACGCTCGCGGAGCGCGTCCAGCTCTTCCTCGGTGAACCTCACGTTCAAACCAGCCATGACACGACGGTACCGCGTGGTACCAGCCGGTGTCACCCGGTTTCGGCGCCCCGTGCGGGTGAAAGCCGGGAGGCCACCCAGACGCCGACCGCGGCAACGCAGGCGATCGGCAGGAAGACCGCGGCGAAGGCCGCCGGGTGGGAGGCGGCCGCGTCGGAGGAGGCCGCGGCGTGGGCCATGCCCACCGAGCCGCCGCCGAGGGCGGCGAAGGCCGCACCGCCGCCGGCCAGCAGCACCACGTTCGCGAGGGCGTCGGAGATCTGGAGGGCGGCCGAGTTGGCCCCCGCCTCCTCCGGCGCCGACAGCTTCAGCAGCAGCACGCTGCCCGCCGCCATGACCAGGCCCATCCCGAAGCAGGCCAGGCCCCACACGACGGCCAGCAGCCACACCGGCACCGTCTCGATCAGCACCAGCGGCACGGCGGCGATGCACACCGCCACCACGGCCATGCCGCCCACGACCAGCCGCTCGCGGTACTTCTCGGCCCACGGCCGCGCCTGCACCCAGGACCCGAGCGCCCAGGTGAGCCCGGCCGGGGCCAGCGAGAAGCCCGCCAGCGTCGGGCTCAGCCCCCGCTGCGTCACCAGCATCAGCGGGATGAACGACTCGGCGGCGATGAACGACCCGGCCGCCACCCCGCGCAGCAGCACCACGGCCGGCAGCCCACGGGCCGCCCGGTAGGTGCCGCGCGGCAGCAGCCCCAGCACGGCCGGCACCAGCAGCGCGGCGCCCACGACACCCGGCAGCAGCGACAGCCACCGGAGGTCCTGGGCCGCGTACTGGAGCAGCCCGGCCCCTACGGAGATCCCGAAGGCGAGCCGGATCCGGCGCCGGTCGAAGGCGACGGGCGGGGCGGTCGGGTCCGCGGGACCGGATGCGGTACGGCGTATCGCGGGCAGCGCGATCAGCAGCGGGAAGACCACCAGCACCGGGATCCCGACGAACACCCAGCGCCAGCCGAGGTGCTCGGTGACCGTGCCGGCGGCGAGCGGACCGACGATGGACGGCACCACCCAGCTCGCGGCGAAGGCCGCCATGATCGCGGGCCGCAGCCGCTCGTCGTAGGCCCGGCTGACCACCACGTACAGCGCGACGATCACCAGCCCGCCGCCCAGCCCCTGCACGGCCCGCCCGAGGACGAACAGCCACATGGCCCCCGCGGTGCCGGACAGCACCAGGCCGGCCGCGAAGGCGCCGATGCCGGTGGTGAGCGAGCGCAGCGGGCCCTGGCGGTCGCACCACTGCCCGGCCAGCACCATGCCGAAGAGGCTGGTGGTGAAGTAGGAGGAGAACGCGAAGGCGTACAGGCCCACGCCGTCCAGCTCGCGGGCGGCGACCGGCATCGCGGTGCCGACGGCCGTGGCCTCGAAGGCGATGAGCAGCACGACGGTGACGATGCCGACGGTGAGCGCCCGGTGCGCGGCACCCAGAACACCGCCCTGCGGCTCGGACGCGGGCGGCGGGGCGGCGGTCGCTGACGACGCGGTCTGCGGTTCGGTGGCGCTCATCGCCTCAGGGTAAGGGGCAACCCTGGCGATCGTCCCTGTCCGGGAAGGGGGCAATGAGGCGGACCCCGTGTGGGCCGGGGGCCCTAGGACCGGGAGTCTCCGGTTACGGGCGCGGGGGACTGTGAACGCGCTGTGGCAGTCGCGTTGCGTCCCCGCCGGATCCCTTCCGGCCCGGCGGCGGCCGCGCATACGGTCGGAGCACCACAGCACGACCGCGTGCCCGAGTGGTTGAGGGAACCGCCTGCAAAGCGGTTTACGCCGGTTCGATTCCGGTCGCGGTCTCTGCGCGCCGTACGGCGCACGGCGCGACACGGCACGGCGCCCGGACCCTGCGGTTCCGGGCGCCGTGCCGTTTGTCTTCCGCGTCAGCGGGAGGGCGAAGGGGACGCCCCTCGATCCAGGGGCGGCAACGGCTCGGGAAGCCCGGACACGTCGTCCGGCAGCCCGCCGTTGTCCCGGCACCCGAGCTCTTTGGCGAGGCTCAGGGAAGCCGTGTGGAGGATGAGCATGCGGTCTTCGGCGGCGGTGGGTGGTTCGGGGCTGGCGGTGCTGGCCGCGGATGTAATCCGGCCGTTGACCCGGAGGGGGATGTCTTGTGTGGACCCGACGCGGGAGCTGACGCAGTCGAACGAGATCGAGGTACGGGAACCGTACAGCGACGTCATCGTCCCCTTGCCATGTTCGAGGCGGTGCTTCCTATAGTCGTCCAGATCCGCCTTCTCGCTGTACGCGTCAAAGCGCAACTTCACGGTGGAATTGAGCGGAGTAGAGGTCGAGTCGCCGCGGATCACGCAATCTGCGCCCGGCATGTCGTAGATGCCGCGCCCAGCTTTGTACGCCTCTTCCAGGACCTTGGCCGTAGCGGGTACACCCAGTTCCTGCTTCTCCTTGCCAGGCACGAAGGAAGTGGCCCCAGTGAGCCTCTCCAGCGCTTTGGCTGACGAGGGCAGCACGACCGACCCGCCGCACACCTGCGTCGCGGAGAAGCTCTGGGCCCGCGAAGGTTCGGGGGCGCCCTCGTCCGACGTACCGCACCCGGCCGCGACCAGCGCCATCAGGACTATGCCCAGCGCGGCCTTCCGGTTGCGTGTGCTCATGTCCCGTTTCACTTGCCGGTCTCCGCCTCGTGTCCCTGCTGGGCCGCACGGGAGTTGCCGGTCTGGTAGCCGTCCCGCATGGACTCGATCAGGTCGTTGCCGAAGTTGCTGTTCCGGTCGACCTTATGCGCCTCGATGAAACGCTCCATCGGCGCCTCGGCGCTGCGCTCACCCGCTTGGAACATCGTCTTGGTGCTGGTGTGGGTCTCTCCGTCGATCTCGTCCTGGTGCTTGTCCACCGCTTCGTCCGACCAGTCGCCGATCACCTGCCCGGCCACCTGCTCGATGGCTCCGCTGCCGGTGTCGACCGCCAGCGGAACGAGGATTGCCGCCGCTCCGGCCGCCGCGGCCGTGGCCGGCAGGAAGGCGACACCTGCGGCGACGGCGGCTCCCGTGCCGAACTCGATCCAGGCGGCGCGCTGTGCCTGAGCCCGCTCGTACTCCTTGTGGACCTCCTCCGCCTCGCCCCGGAGTTGCCCGGCGCGGGACTCGTCGAGCATTCCCTGCACTTCGGCAGTGGCGCGGATCGTCGCGCGGGCACGCCCTTCGTCGATGGTTCCGTCCGGACGCACGGCCGTTTCCAGCACGCTGGACGAGTAGATGCGATCCGCAGCGGAAACCGATGCGTAGGCGTCCGGGTGCTGGCCCAGCGCGCTCAGGAGGTCTCGCGCGCCCTCACGACCGAATGCCGCGTGCAGCTTCTCCTTGCCGTTTTGAGGGGCGAAGACGCTGCCATCATCGTTCTTGTCCAGCGCCCAGTTGACGTCGTCGATGTAACCCGCCGTCATGCGGCCTAGGCTGTCCGCCAGAATCTCCCGGTCCTTGAGAAGACCCGCGTCCCCGCCGTACTTCGACGCAACAAGCTCCATGATCCGCGCCGAACCCTCGTCGCGCAGCAGCTTCGGGCTCGGGTCGTCCCAGGCGTGGCCGAGCGTGGCCGCTTCGAGGGCGTGGCCGAGTGCGTCCGGCATGAACTTGAGGGCCTTCTTCGCCTCTTCCGGGTCGAAGATCTCGATGTCGGGGAAGGTCTTGTACTTGTCGTTCCCGAAGAAGTCGAGGTAGCTGCCGATCGGCTTGCCGTCGGCGTCCTGGCCCAGGTCCGCCGTCTTGCCCTCCTTGACAGTGCCGTCCTCGTTGTACGCGGTCATCGGGTTGTCCGGCGAGAAGAACTGCTTCGCCGCCTCCGGACTGTGCCCCAGCGCCTCCAGGAAGCCCGTCATCGGGTCGAAGCCGGCGCCGTTCAGCCCGGACGGGTTGAACATGTTCTTCGGGTACCCGCCCAGCGGCTTCGTGTCCGCCCACCGGTACGGGTCCTCGGCGTGCAGTTGGGCCGCGTGTTCCGCGATGGGGTTCAGGAAGCGGGCGTCGTAGTCGCCGTACCGCATGATGCCGCTCAGCAGCTGGTAGCCGAAGGCGCCGCTGCGGTCGTACTCGTGCAGCATGATCCGCTCGGTGCCCAGCTTGCGCAGTTCCTGCCCGAACGACGCCGGCAGGTGCGGCTTGTGGTCCGGGTCCGTCGCCGTCGCCAGGTTGAGGCCGAGGTTGCGCTGGAGCTCCTGCACGTCCTTCAGCCGCTGCCCGTTCACCTCGGTGTAGTCGTACGTGTCCGTCGACAGCTGCCCGAAAAGTTCCAGGGCCTTGCGCGGCCCGAGCGTCTCGTAGAAGTGCGTCGAGAAGGCCGGCGCACCGTGGTTGTCCTTCAGCAGCTCGTTGAGCTGGACCAGTTCATCGCGCGTGAGCTCGCGCCCCTTCTTCGCGAGGTCGGCCGCGCGCTGTGCCTCCTCGGCGTCCAGGCTGTCGTACTTGGGCGGGCTGAAGTTGTGGGCGTCGTCGGTGATGTTGGCCCGCAGCGCGCGGGCCATGGACTGGTCGGCGTCGTCGCAGGTCTCCACGATCGCGTCGATGCGCCGCTGGAGGGCCTTGATGGCCGCGCCCTCCTTGCGGACCAGGTCGTCGTAGTCGGGGTCGTGTCGGCCCTCGGGGTGGTTGCTCAGCGGGTCGGCGGCCCTGACCTTGCCCGAGTCGACGTCGACCACGAGCTGCTGGGCGGGAGCCTCCGTGGAGACGATCTTCTTCAGCTGGTCCTGCGCGTGCTTGAACGCCGCGTAGCCCTGGCCGAGGATCGTCCCGATGCCCTTGGCGGCCGCCGCGGCGTCGCCGAACTCCTTGGCGGTCTTGCCGATGAAGGGCTTGGTCACGTCGGCGTTGACCCCGCGCCAGTCGGCGGCGTTCGCCTTGGCCAGCATGCCGCTTCTCGCATCGCCGGAAAGGGTCTCCAGCTTCCCGGCCATCGCGCCCCAGTCGGTCACCGCGTCGTGCAGCTTGGCGAGTTGGAGGGTGTAGATGTCGGCGAACGTCAGCGCGCTGGTCATGTCGTTGCCCTACTTGAGGTACTCGTTGATCTTGGACGCGGACAGGGCGGCGGTGATGTCCGCCTCCTCCTTGGCGTGCGAGGCCGCGGAGTAGTCCAGGTGGTTGGAGACGTTGGCGCAGGCGTCGAGGAGCGTGCGCAGCTGCGTGTTCCAGCGGTCGTGGACGGTCAGCAGGGCCGGACCGCTCCGGAAGTTCGTGTTCGTGAGCGCGATGGACGCGTCGAAGGTCGCCGGGCGGGCGTGGTCTCCGTCGCGCGAGAGCCGCTGGTAGAGGTCGTACGCGTCGCTGCCGACCGCCCCGAGGGCGTCCGGGTCGACGCTCAGGTCGGCGGTGGGGCTGGTGGTGTGGGCTGCGGTGGTGCGCGCGGAGGCCCATTCCTTCTCGAAGGACACGTCGCGTCTCGCTTCCTACTGGTTCCGGCGGCGATAACGTACGGCGACCACGGCCACGGCCCCGCCGATCAGCACGGCCGCGCCGATGCCGAGGGCGATGTACGGCTCGTCGCCTCCGGAGCCGTCGTCGATCGGCGTGGCGTCGGCCGGGCCGTTGGCCTGCGGCGCCCGGGTCTTGGAGGGGTCCGGCTGCGGCTTCGGCTCGGCGGCTGCGAGGTCGGGGAGGGGGTACACGTCCGCGGGGCCCGGGTCGCCGGGGTCGGTCAGCGCGATGCGGGGGCGGACGACGCCGTAGCCGATGTAGTCGCTGCGCTCCTTCCCGTCACGGGGCTTGCCGGCCGTGTTCAGCATGACGCGGAGGACCTGGTTGTTGGTCCAGGTGGGGTGGGCGGACCAGATGAGGGCGGCGGAGGCCGATGCCAGTGCGCTGGCCGGGCTGGTACCGGTTGCCGTGCAGAGCCCGGAGTTCGTGGCGCAGCCGCCGATCACGTCTCCGCCGGGTGCGGCGAGGTCCACCTGAGGGCCGTGCTGTGACACCTTCACGGCCTTCGCCTGCCGGTCGATCGCACCAACACCCACCACGCCCGGGGTGGCAGCGGGGAACTTGGGAAGGTTGTCGGAGTCCCCGGAGTTTCCGACCGAGGCGAAGATCAGTGAGCCCCTTTTGAGGGCGTACTTCACGGCATCGCGAAGCTCTGCGGTGTCACCGGGGCCGCCCATCGAGATGTTGATGACCCTGGCGTTCGCCTCGGCCGCGTAGCGGATGGCAGCGGCAAGGTCCGCGTGGTGGGCCGCTCCCCCGCCGCCCTCCCCCACCCGTACGGGGAGGATCTTGACGCCGGGAGCGAGTCCGTAAGAACCGCTGTTGCCGCGTTCGCCGGTTCCCGCGATCAGCGCGGCCATCGTCGTGCCGTGATTACGGACGTCCGTGTGCTCGTCGCCCTTGGCCTTCAGGAGGTCCTTGCCGTCGAGGACTCGCCCTTCGAGCTCCGGAACCGGGCTCACACCGCTGTCGATCACCGCAACGGTGATCCCCTCGCCGGTACTGGTCTTCCACATCTCGTCTGCCTTCATGGCGTCGAGATGCCACTGCATCGAGCGCACGGTTTCGGCATGGGCCGGAGTCGCGGCGACTCCGGCCAGCAGCAGACCCAGCAGGGCTGACGTAGCTCCACGCATACGCATTTCGTGCAATTCCCGTTCGCTCAGTCGATCACCGGCGGGACAACACGACGGTTGCCCGACTGCCAGGTCTCTTCGTCCTCGGCAAGGTAGTCGGGACGGTGCCCCCGACGCTCCTCGCGCTCCTCCGGCTGCCCGTTGGACTGACCTCGTACGAGACCGGAGCCGCCCTGGGTGAACGGACGACCACTGGCCGAACCGGCCGCCTGCTGACGCCCGTAGACGCCCCCGGGCTCACTGGCGAGCCGACGCCCGACCGGAGAGGCGCCCTGGCCGCCACCGTGACCGCCGGCACCGCCCATGAAGCCTCCCGGGGAACGTCCGGTCTGGCCGCCGCCCGTCTCGCCGATGACCGTGCCACGCGGGATTCCGGCAGACGGCGTCCTGCTGACCGGCACCTGACGGCCGCCCATGATGCCCGAGTCCCTGGGGGTCAGCCCCGTGCCACCGAAGCGGCCGCCGGGGCCGCCCGGGCCGCCACCCATGACCGGCGGCGGGGTCTGTCGGATTCCCCCGCCGGGCGGGAGGCCGGGACCGCCGCCACCGGGCTTGAGGCCGTTCGGGGGCAGCACGAGTGGCGGGGGCGTGGGTACGTTCGGCAGGGGACCACCCCCGTTGGGCGGATTGACTACGGGCGGCAGCGTCGTGACCGGCGGATTCTTCCGCTCGATCGGCGGGGCCACGCTGTCGAGTCGCGGGTCGTTGTCGCGATCCGGGATCACGGGGGTGCGGGCGTCCGGCGTGACGGGCGTCGGAGTGTTCGGCTGGGGCGACGGGGTCGGGGACTCCTGCACCGGCGGCGGAGTCGTGCCGGTCCCGCCTTCGCGCGAGGGCGGTGGGTTGTAGCCCGAGCCACCCGTACCCCCGGAGCCTCCGCCCGCGTACGCGCCTCCGGGGCGTTGGATCTCCTGAACCGGCGCGTAGCCGCCGTCCGGCACGAACGCCTCCGGCGGCGGCGGAAACGTAGGAGGTTCCGCCCTGTTCATCGCCAGCGACGACGCCTCGTACGACTGCGCCAGCTTCGTCATCTGCTGGACCGCCGTCGCGTGGTCGCCGTTCAGCTTCGCGCGGGCCTCGCGGGCGATCTGGTCCGAGTCCGGGTCGTTCGGGGCGTCGTCGGCCGCCTCCAGGTTGGCCGCCGCGGTCTTGTCGCGCTGCGGCATGTTGGCCTTGACCTCGACGATCGTCTGGGCAGCGTTGGTCATCCAGGTGCCGCCCGTGGCGCTGTACTCGCTCAGCCGGAGCGTCGCGTTGCCCGTGGCGTTGACCCACTCGCGGAACGCGTCGCCGCCCTCGCCCTCCCAAGCCACCTTCGGGGCATGGGCCTTGAGGTCCTCGCCGATCTCCTTGATGGTCTTGGCGGCCTCGGTCAGCTGCGTGCCCAGGCTCTTGGCCGTCGCCGCGTCCGCCGAGGCGAGCATGGTGAGCAGCTCCTGATGGGAGTGGCCCTCGAAGTTCGTCGCCATCAGAGGGAACCCTCCTTCGAACCGCCGTCGTCACCCGTGGGCGGACCCTGGGCCGGGTCCTGGCCGTGCCCGCCCTCGTGCTCCTTGGCCGCCGGGTCGCGCTTCGGGTCGTACCGCTTCTCCGCGTCCGCGTGCAGGCGGCGCATGCGCTGCTTGATGTCCTCGTCGATGTTCTCGTAGCCCACGCGGGAGCCCTCGACCGCGATGCTCAGCGCCTCTATCTGGCCGGCCAGCGCCTTCGAGAGGTTGGTCAGCTCGCCGTGGACCTTGTTGTACGCGCCGTACAGCCCGTCGGCCTCGTGGAAGCCCTTGCCCAGGTCGCCCGACGGCAGCGTGCCGTCGGCGATCGCCTTGGGCGCCGCCTGGGAGCCTTCCAGCTTGGTCAGCAGCTCGTCGACGCGCGTCTTGAACTTCTGCATCGACTCGACCTCGACGGACATGGCCTTCGCCTGTGCGGCCACCGCGCCCGCGAGACCGCCCGCCAAGACCCCGCCCGCGAGCAGGCCGAAGGAGCCCGCCCCGTCGTCCACCGCCACGTTGGCCCTCCCCGTGTGTCACCCGCGTGTGCCCCGGCCCCGTTCGCATCCGTTCGCACGCGGACGGGAGATCACTCTAGCGAGGGGGACCGACAGACCAAACTCCGGGTTGCACGTGCAATGGAGGTGCAATGCACGTCACACGGGCTTCAGTTGGCTCCAGTTGGCTTCAGCCGGCTGTCGTCGCCTGCTGGACCACCGCCGCCTGGGGGCGGATCGGGAGGCGGTTGACCGGCCGGCCGGTGGCCGCCCGTACCGCCGACGCGACCGCCGCCGGGGAGGTCACCACGGGCACCGCGCTCGCCGCCTTCGCGCCGAAGGGCGCGACCACGTCCCGCTCCTCCACCAGCTTGACGATGCGGATGTCCGGGGCGTCCAGCGCGGTCGGCAGGGCGTAGCCCGTCAGGTCCGGGTGGCGGACCAGCCCGCCGCCGGTGCGCAGGTTCTCGGTGAGCGCCGCGCCCAGCCCCTGCGTGACGCCGGCCTCGATGCGGGCGGCCAGCTGGCGGGGGTTGAGGACCCGGCCGACGTCCTGGGCCACGGCCAGTTCGACCACCCGGACCGCGCCCAGCTCGATGTCGACGTCCACGACCGCGCGGATCGCACAGAAGGCGAGGCCGACGAAGGCGTCGCCCTGCCCCGACTCGTCGAGCGGCTCGGTGGGGTGCGGGCGGCACTGGGCGGTCGCCCAGAGCTCCTTGCCCGCCATGGCCTCGGTGACGGTCGTGGTGAAGGCGCCGTCGTACGAGGTGATCTTTCCGTCCTGGATCTGGAGCAGCTCGGTCGACATGCCCAGCTTGTGCGCCATGGGCTGGAGCAGCTGGGTACGGACCATCTTCGCGGCCCGTTCGACCGCGCCGCCCGACACCCAGGTGTGCCGGCCGTGCGTGGCCGGCCCGGCCGGGGGCTGGTCGGTGTCGGCCGGCGCCACGGCCACGTGCTCGATGCCCAGGACCTCCTGGACGATCTGGCGGGCCAGCGTGGCGAAGCCCTGGCCGGTCTCCACCGCGGCGCAGATGACCGTGGCGGTGCCGTCGTGGACCTTGACCGTCGCGGTGGACACCTCGTCGGCGCCCTCGGCGCCGAGCATGTGGACCATGCCGAGGGCGTAGCCGACGCCGCGGCGCACCGCGCCGGGCTCGCCCGCGCCCTCCGGCCCGCCGGGCAGCAGCCACTCGTCCTCGGGCTCGTCCTTCGGCAGGCCGGGCAGCTCGAAGTCGCGCACCGCGCGCAGCAGTTCCGCGACCGGTGCCGGGCAGGTGACGGTCTGTCCGGTGGGCAGCAGGTCGCCGGTGGCCATCACGTTGCGCATGCGCAGCTCGGCCGGGTCCAGGCCCAGCTTGGCGGCGAGCTTGTCCATCTGGCCCTCGTACGCCGCGCACACCTGCATCGCGCCCTCGCCGCGCACGTGGCCGGAGGGCGGGTTGTTGGTGCGTACGGCCCAGCCCTCGACGAAGGCGTGCGGGACGACGTACGGGCCGCAGGCGAAGGCCACGGCCGCGGCCAGCGACTCCGAGGAGGCGTCCGCGTACGCGCCCGCGTCCATCAGGATCTGCGCCTCGACCTTGACCAGGCGGCCCTCGGCGTCCGCGTGGTGGCGGTAGCGCAGCAGGGTGGGGTGGCGGTGGGCGTGGCCGAGGAAGGACTCCTCGCGGGTGGCCGTGAGCTTGACCGGGCAGCCGGTGCGCAGGGCGAGCAGTGCGAGGGGCAGCTGGAAGCCGCTGTCCTCGCGGTCGCCGGTGGCGCCGGGCACGCCGGTGACGACGACCTTGACCCGGTCGGGTTCGAGGCCGAGGCAGGCGGCGGCGAGGTCGCGGTCGGTGTGCGGGTCGGTGGAGGCGGTGTAGATCTCGACGCCGCCGTCGGGGCGCGGTACGGCGAGTCCCGCCTCGGCTCCGATGGGCGCGGGGTCCTGGCGGCCGATCCGGTAGAGGCCCTCGACCACGATCTCGCCGGTGACGTCCGGGTCGCCGTAGCGGAGCGGGATGTGGCGGATCAGGTTGCCGTCGGGGTGCAGGGGCTCGGCGCCGAAGGCCAGCTCGGGGTCGGTGACCGGTTCGAGCAGCTCGTACTCGACGGTGATCGCGGCGGCGGCCAGGCGCGCGGTGTCGGGGTGGTCGGCGGCGACGGCGGCGATGGGCTCGCCATGGTGGCGCACGACGTCGTGGGCGAAGACGGGCCGGTCGGAGATGCGGCGGCCGTGGGTGGTCGTGCCGGGTACGTCGGTGTGCGTGACGACGGCGCGGACGCCGGGCATCTCGCGGGCGGCGGACGTGTCGACGGACAGGATGCGGGCGTGCGCGTGCGGGGAGCGCAGCACGGCGGCCCACAGCAGGCCCTCCGCCCAGAGGTCGGCCGCGTACGGGAAGGTGCCCTCGCTCTTGGCGCGCGTGTCGGCGGAGGCCACCGAGGCGCCGAGGCCCAGGGCGGGCTGCTCCGCGGCGGTGGCTTCGGCGGTCGCCGTGGCCGCGTCGTTGGTCACGCCATGCCTCCGTCGTGGTGGATGCCGCCGGCGCCGGGGGGCGCCTGGTGCGGGATGCGGGCCTCGGGGGCGGGGTCGGCCTGTGCGGCGGCCGCCTCCTCGCGTTCGGTGACGACCTCGCGTACCGCCTGGAGCACGCCCTGGTAGCCGGAGCAGCGGCAGAGGTTGCCGCAGAGCGCCTGCCGGGTCTCCAGCTCGGTAGGGGCGTGGTTGCCCTCCAGCAGGTCGTGGATGGTCATGGCCATGCCGGGGACGCAGAAGCCGCACTGGACGGCGCCGGACCGGCACAGGGCCTGCTGCACGTCCGAGAGCCGGCCGTTCTGGGCCAGGCCCTCGACGGTGCGGACCTCGCTGCCCGCGGCCGTGGCGGCGGGCACCAGGCAGGAGGCGACCAGGCGGCCGTCGACCTGCACGGCGCAGGCGCCGCACTCGCCCTGGGAGCAGCCGTCCTTGGCGCCGGCCAGGCCGAGGCGTTCGCGCAGCACGTAGAGCAGGGACTCGCCGATCCAGGCTCCGGTGACGGGCCGGTCGGCGCCGTTGACGCGCAGCACGTACGAGGCGTGCGGGTGCTCGTGGTGGGCGTCGGCCGGGCCGGCGCCCTCGGGGTGGGCGGCCGGGGTCGCGGCGCGGGCCTCGGTACGGGGCTCCGGGGTGGCGTCCCCTGCTCGCGCGGCTTCCGGGGCCGAGTCGGATTCCGGGGCTGCGGGCGCCGCGCCGTCCGTGACCTCGGGGGCGTCCGCGGCTTCCGGGGACGGTACGGCCGCGTCGGCGTCGGTGCCGGCCGCTGCGGGGGCACCCGTGCCCTCGGACCGGGGGGCCTCGGGCTGCCGGGCGTCGTCGCGTGCGCCCCGTGCGCGGGCCTCGTCGTCCGGGGCCGCGGAGTGCTGTACGGGTTCGTCGCCCGCCGGAGCGGCCGCCGCGCGCGCGGCGGCGGGGGCGCCGGTGCCGAGCCCGCGGCGCAGCGCCCGGGAGCCGCGCGGGGCGGTCGCGGGGAGTTCGGCGGTGGGCTGCGGGGCCGGGTGGCCGTCCTGCGCCTCGGCATCCGGCTCGGCGGAGCCGCGCACGGCGTCCGCGCCGGCGTCCCCGGGGAACCCGTCGGCCGCGCCGGGGTGGAGCGGGGTGCCGTGGGCGGGGGTGCCGTGCGGCGGGGTGCCGTGGGGCGACGTGCCGTGGGCAGGGAAGTCATGGCCGGGCTGGCCGTACGTCGGCGCGCCGTACGCGGGAGCGCCGGGTACGGGGGTGCCCTCGGCGGGGAGCCGGTGCGCGTCAACGCCCTGGGCCGGGATCTCGTGGACCGGCGTGCCGGCGCTGCCGTGGGCGGGCACGCCCTGACCGGTGCCGCCGGGGCCGGCGGCGGAGGTCTCCTGGACCGGGATGCCGTGGGCCGGCGTGCCGTACGCGGCACTGCCGTGGGCGGGCACGCCCTGGCCGGTGCCGTCGGAGCCGGAGCCGCCGGCGGAGGTCTCGTGGACCGGGGTGCCGTGGGCCGGCGTGCCGTAAGCAGTGCCGCCGTGAGCGGGCACGCCCTGGCCGGCGCCGTCGGGGCCCGAGCCGCGGGCCGGCAGCCCGGGCGTACCGGCAGCGGTGAACGCGGCGCGCTCCCCCGCACCCGCGGTGTCCCGGTCTCCGGCGCCCGGCGCGTCGGGCGCCGCGGCGGCCTCGAAGCCCTCGGGGAGTCCGGCGGCCTCGAAGCCCTCGGGAAGGGCGGGTGCGGCGGCACCCGTCGCGGTGTGGGCGAGCGCGGCCTCCCGCAGCTCGGCCGGGTCCGCGCTCTGCCGCGCAGCACCGGCGCCGACCGGCGCGGGTCCGCCGGGGAACCCGGCCCCGGTGGCATCGGGCCCGGCAGCCGGCGCCCCGGCACCCGCCGGGTAGTCGCGCTGGGCCTCCAGGCCGGTCAGCAGATCGGCGGCGACGGCGGCCTCCGGATGGCCACCGGGCACCTGCCCGGCGGCGTCGGTGCCCCACGAGGCCACCCGCGGCCCGGCGGCAGCCGCTCCGGCTCCGCCCCCGGCCGCACCGTCGGCGGCCACCCCGTGCCCGGCACCGGACAGCCCGTGCCCGTCCGTCCCGAACCCGTCGTCCACGTGCCCGGCACCCACGTGCCCGGCACCCGCGTGCCCGTCGTCCACATGCCCGGCACCCGCGTGCCCGTCGTCCAAGTGCCCGGCACCGCCGTGGCCCAGGGCCACACCGCGCCCGTCCGTCCCGAACGCGTCGGCCCCGTGCCCGGCACCAGCGTGCCCCTCGGCCCCGTGCCCCGCGTACGCGTCGGCGGCACCGGCCGCCCCCGCACCCGCGTCGGAGTCGTCGGCGCCCGCGTAGGGCACCCGTACCGCGGTGCCCGTGTAGTCGGCGGGGGGAGCCACGTAGCCCCGCACCCCGTCGAAGGCGGTGCCCGAGCCCTCGGTGTGCTCGGCGGCGGCTTCGGCGACCGCCTCGGCGGACGGCACCGGCCACTGCTGGAGCTGCTCCGCCCAGGGCGCGGCGGCACCGCCCGGCAGGGTCGCCGGAGCCTGGTGCGCCCACTCGGGGGCCAGCGTGGACCGCGTGTACTCCCCCGATTCCTCGGGCAGGTCGCCCTGGGCCACCGGGATCGACCACTGGCCGGTCAGCGCGGCCCCGCCGGAGGTTCCGTCGGCGTCGGGGAAACGCCACTCGGCGGTGTCGCCGTGCGCGAGCCCGCCCGCCTCGGGCCAGTCGCCGGCCGGCACCGCGCCCCAGGCCCCGGCACCCGCGGAACCCGCGTCCGCCTGCCCGGCACCCATGGCACCCACGGCACCCGCGCCCGCCTCGGGCCACTCCGCGGACGGCACCGCGTTCCAGGCGCCCGACGGCTCCGCGCCGCCCGCGCCCCACGCGCCACCCGCGTCCGAACCGGCCTGCTCCGCACCCGCACCGGCCACGCCCGCGGCAGCACCCGCACCGGCCACGCCCGCGGCAGCACCGGCACCGGCCGCCGCAACGCCACCCGGGCCGGCGTCGCCCTGCCAGTCGACCGGGATCGACCAGGTCCCCGTGGCGGCGGGATCCGTACCGGCGCCCGAGGTCACGATCACCGGAGGCACGTACCCGTGCCCGGGAGCCTCCAGCGGCTCGCCCGTGCCCGCGCCGCCCAGCATCTCGTCCGGCAGCTTCACGAAGGCCGTGGCGTCCGCGTCGTAGTCACCGCCGTGCGGCACCGGCTGCCAGCCCCAGGAGCCCTGCGCGGACCCCGTCACGTTCTCGTTCCCACTCATGAGGTCAGCGCCCTCCCCAGTGCCCTCCGGGCCAGTACGGCCACCGTCCGACGCAGTTGCAGCACCGCCGGCGAGGCGGGCTCCGGCGACTGGTCCGGTACGCATGCCATGGCGACGTACTCGCCGAAGGCCTCCAGCGCCTCCGGGGCCAGCGCGCGCCCGTTGTCCCAGTCGATCAGCGAGGCCACCCACCGCTCGGCCTCCAGCGGCCGCAGCGGCATCGGGGCCACGGCGCCGATCGCGCAGCGCACCCCGCGCCGCGCCGGGTCGAGCACCAGGCCCACCGAGGCGACCGCCCGCCCGGGGCCGGTCCGGCCGGTGGCCTTGAGGAAAACCTGCGGGGCGTGCAGCAGCGGCACGCGGACGAAGCCGATCAGCTCGCCGGGGTGCAGCATCTCGCGGCCCGCGAGCAGGTGGGAGACCGGGATCTCGCGCTGGGCGCCACCGGGACCGGCGATCAGCAGCTCGGCCTCCAGCGCGGCCAGCACCGGCAGGGTGTCGCCGGTGGGCGCGGCCGTGGCGATGTTGCCGCCGAGGGTGCCGGCGTTGCGGATCTGCGGCGGTCCGGCGGCACGCGCGGCCGCGGCCAGGGACGGGATCAGCGCGGCGAAGTCGGGGCGTCCCATGCGGGCGTGCGTGAGGCAGGCGCCCAGCAGGGCGTGGCCGTCCTGGTACTGCCAGCCGCGGATCTCGCTGATGCGGCCGAGGCCGACCAGGCCGGCGGGCCGGAGCAGTCCGGAGTTGACCGCGGCCATCAGGTCGGTGCCCCCGGCGACGGGGACGGCGGCGGGCATGGCGGCGAGCGCCGCCACGGCCTCGTCGAGCGAGGACGGCAGCATCACGGACTGCGCCGTCTGCGGTGCGTGCGTGGTCAACCCAGCTGCCCCTTCCCGATGTCCCGGCGCTCACAGCTGTCCGCCGTACGGTACGTCTTCACTGCCGGGACGTGGCAACTCTGGCACATCTTCCAAGCCGGTCGACGCGAGGGTCCGCCGGTAACCGTTCACCCCCGACCAGGCAGTTCGCCCGATTTGGCACTGCTTGGGCACAGACTTCCGATTGCCCCCGGTCCGACCGTACGCACCCCCGCAGCCGCCGCGAACCGGCCCCGCGCACCCCCGCCCCACCCGGCGGCGCCCCCCCGCGCCCGGCGGCCGGCGCGCGCCCCGCGCCCGCCGCGCACCTCACGCACCCCCCGCCGCACCCCGGTCACCCCGGCCGCCGCCTCACACGTTCGGGGGCGGCCCCTCGATCGGGCGTCCCAGCACTCCCGGGCGCCGCTGCCACGGCAACGGCCCGCCGGGCGGCCGGTACTGGACGCCCAGGGCGTCAAGGCGCCGGAAATGCCCGGCCATCCGGTCCCGGAAGCCGGGCCAGTAGCGGTCGGCGGGGCCGGGCAGTGCCGACCACACGACCTCGGCGAAGGCGGCCAGCCGCGGGAAGACCTGGTAGTCGACGCGGCTCTGGTCCTCCATCACCTCGGTCCACACGTTGGCCTGGGCCCCCAGCACGTGCGCGGCGGCGGCCGCGTCCAGCTCGGGCGGCACCGGCTCGAAGCGGTACACGTCCTCCAGCGTCCGCACGTACCCGATGGGCACCGGCTCGTCGGGGCCGCCGTCCTGACGGTGGTCCAGGTAGACCTGCTGCTCGGGGCACATCACCACGTCGTGCCCGGCCCCGGCGGCCGCGATGCCGCCCGCGTACCCGCGCCAGGAGGAGACCGCCGCGCCGTCCGCGAGCCCGCCCTCCAGGATCTCGTCCCAGCCGATGAGCCGTCGGCCGCGGTCGGCGAGCCAGTGGTCGAAGTGCCGGATGAACCAGGACTGGAGCTCGTCCTCGTCGGCCAGGCCGAGTTCGCGGATCCGCGCCTGGGCGGCGGGCGAGCGGCGCCACTGCCCCTTGGGGCACTCGTCGCCGCCGACGTGCACGAACGGCGAGGTCTCCGCGGGGAAGAGTGCCAGCAGTTCCTCGAACACGCCCTCGTAGAAGCGCAGCACCTCGTCCGTGGGGGCGAGGACGTTCTCGCTGATGCCCCAGTCGTCCCAGACGCCGAGGGCCTCGGTGTCGGCCGCGTCGGCGTTGCCGAGCCAGGGGTACGCGGCGATGGCGGCCTGCGAGTGGCCGGGTACGTCGATCTCGGGGACCACCCTCACGTGCCGGGCGGCGGCGTAGGCCACGATCTCGCGGACGTCGTCCTGGGTGTAGAAGCCGCCGTGCGGGGTGTCGTCCCACAGCGGGGAGGCCCGGTGGCCCCGGCGCGTCCGGGGGCGCCAGGCGCCGACCTCGGTGAGGCGGGGGTGGCGCAGGATCTCCACGCGCCAGCCCTGGTCGTCGGTCAGGTGCAGGTGCAGCACGTTCAGCTTGTGGGCGGCGAGCAGGTCGACGTACCGCAGGACGGCGTCCTTGGGCAGGAAGTGGCGGGCGACGTCGAGCATCATGCCGCGCCAGCCGAAGCGCGGCCGGTCCTCGATCCGCGCGTGCGGCAGCCGCCAGACGCGGCCCGGCAGCGGGGCGCGGCGGAACGCGTCGGGGCCGAGCAGCTGACGCAGCGTCTGGGCGCCCCAGAAGACGCCCGCGGGGCCGCCGCCGACGACCGCGGTGCCGCCCGCGTCGACGGTGAGCCGGTAGCCCTCCTCGCCCAGCTCGGCACGGACGCGGTCGTCGGTCAGCAGCCTGATTCCGGAGCGGCCTCCGCCGGGCGGGAAGGGGAATCCGGTGGCCGCGCCGAGTTCACCGCGCAGCCAGCGGGCGGTCGCCTCCGCGCCGGGGCCGGCGGTGAGGGTGGTGGTCGCGTCGAGCGTGTGCCCGGGTGCGCCGTCGTCGAGGCGGCAGCGGACGGGTGCCGGGATGAGGTCCATGCGTCGGCCCTTCGCGGTCGGGGCGGTCGCTCCCGGTCCGACGCCGGGAGGTACCCGCATGCCGTTGCACCCTGCGCAACGGCTGTTTCACGGAGTGCTTGCGCGGAGGACCCTACCGGCATGCGAAAGGCCCCCGGGAGGCGCGCCACGCTCACCCCGGGGGCCTTCCGGCCCACGGCAGGGACCTACTTGTCCTTGCCGCCCTTGTCCTTGTCGCCGCCGGCGCCCATGGAGTCGTAGATCTCCTTGCACATGGGGCAGACGGGGTACTTCTTCGGGTCGCGGCCCGGCACCCACACCTTGCCGCAGAGCGCCACGACGGGGGTCCCGTCGAGGGCGCTCGCCATGATCTTGTCCTTCTGGACGTAGTGGGCGAAGCGCTCGTGGTCGCCGTCGCCGTGGGAAACCTGCGGCGTCGGCTCTACGAGGGTCCCCGTGCCAGTCCCGCGCTCGGGCTCAAGAGTGCTCATGCCGCTAGGGTACTGGGCCGCGCGGCGGCACGCGGAGCACGCCCGGGCGGGGGTGGTCCGCCCGGGCCGGGACGGCGGGCGCGGGACGGCGGGCGAGCGACCGGGACGGCGGGCGCCGGGCCCACGACCGCGGGCGAGGGACCGGGACGGCGGGCGCCGGGCCCACGACCGCGGGCGCGAGCCCAGGACGGCGGGCGCCGACCCAGGACGGCCGGGCCCAGGCCTCGCGCGCCGGGCCCGCGACCGCGGGGCCCCCGGTGCCGCCTCAGTTCAGGGTCGGGTCGTCCGGGTAGGTGGCGACCATCGCCAGTTCGCTGCGCTGCCTGCGCAGCACCGACCTCCAGAGCCGTTCCGGATCGGGCGAGGACACGTCCCCGGGCTCGGACTCCACCACGTACCAGGCGCCCTCGGTCAGCTCGGCCTCCAGTTGGCCCGGACCCCAGCCCGCGTAGCCGGCGAAGATCCGCAGGGATCCGAGGGCGCTGGCCAGCAGCTCGGGCGGGGCCTCCAGGTCGACCAGGCCGATCGCGCCGTACACCCGGCGCCAGCCGAGCGGGCCCTCGTCACCCGGTATGACGGCGATCCCGAGCGCGGAGTCGAGCGAGACGGGACCCCCCTGGAAGACCACGCCCGGTTCCCCGGCCAGGCCCGCCCAGGGCAGCAGGACGTCACGGACGCCGACGGGGGTGGGCCGGTTCAGGACCACGCCGAGCGAGCCCTCCTCGTCGTGGTCGAGGAGCAGCACCACCGCGCGGTCGAAGTTCGGATCCGCCAGTGCGGGAGTGGCGACGAGCAGTCGCCCTGTGAGCGAGGACACCTCGGTCATGCGGACATGATCCCGCATATTCGCCCTGAAGGGGGAGCGGGCGACGGATCGGACGGCACCGCACTTCGGGCGCATCGCGGCAGCACGGGGCGCGCACCGCGGAGCGGGATGCGGGAAGGGATGCGGAACGCAACCCTCCGCCATGCGGCGGGCACGGAGGGTGCTGTGGCGAATTCATGACATTCCCGGGGGCCCGTCGGGCATGCGGTTCCGGGGAGTCTGCCCCTTACCCTTTTCTCTGGCCCCCTGCCCACCTCTCTCGGAACGCGAGATTCATGACCGGCACAGACGATGTCCTTGTTGTCCACGGCGGCACCCCGCTCGAGGGCGAGATCCGGGTCCGCGGCGCGAAGAACCTCGTGCCGAAGGCCATGGTCGCCGCCCTGCTCGGCAGCGAACCCAGCCGTCTGCGCAACGTCCCGGACATCCGTGACGTCCGCGTGGTCCGCGGCCTGCTCCAGCTGCACGGCGTGACGGTCCGCCCGGGCGACGAGCCGGGCGAGCTGGTCCTGGACCCCACCCACGTCGAGAGCGCGAACGTTGCCGACATCGACGCGCACGCGGGCTCCTCGCGCATCCCGATCCTCTTCTGCGGCCCCCTGCTGCACCGCCTGGGCCACGCCTTCATCCCGGGCCTCGGCGGCTGCGACATCGGCGGCCGTCCGATCGACTTCCACTTCGACGTGCTGCGCCAGTTCGGCGCGACCATCGAGAAGCGCGAGGACGGCCAGTACCTGGAGGCCCCGCAGCGGCTGCGCGGCTGCAAGATCCGCCTGCCGTACCCCTCGGTCGGCTCGACCGAGCAGGTGCTGCTGACGGCCGTGCTCGCCGAGGGCGTGACCGAGCTGTCGAACGCCGCCGTGGAGCCCGAGATCGAGGACCTGATCTGCGTCCTGCAGAAGATGGGCGCGATCATCTCCATGGACACCGACCGGACCATCCGGATCACCGGTGTCGACAAACTGCGCGGCTACAACCACAAGGCGCTCCCGGACCGCCTGGAGGCGGCCTCCTGGGCGTCCGCGGCGCTGGCGACCGGCGGCAACATCTACGTGCGCGGTGCCCAGCAGCGCTCGATGATGACCTTCCTGAACACGTACCGCAAGGTCGGCGGCGCCTTCGAGATCGACGACCACGGCATCCGCTTCTGGCACCCGGGCGGCCCGCTGAACGCGATCGCCCTGGAGACGGACGTGCACCCCGGCTTCCAGACCGACTGGCAGCAGCCGCTGGTGGTCGCCCTGACGCAGGCCGCCGGCCTGTCGATCGTCCACGAGACGGTGTACGAGTCCCGGCTGGGCTTCACCTCCGCGCTGAACCAGATGGGCGCCCACATCCAGCTGTACCGCGAGTGCCTGGGCGGCTCGGCCTGCCGCTTCGGCCAGCGCAACTTCCTGCACTCGGCGGTCGTCTCGGGACCGACCAAGCTGCAGGGCGCCGACCTGGTCATCCCCGACCTGCGCGGCGGCTTCTCGTACCTGATCGCGGCCCTGGCGGCCGAGGGCACCTCGCGCGTCCACGGCATCGACCTGATCAACCGCGGCTACGAGAACTTCATGGAGAAGCTCGTGGAGCTCGGCGCCAAGGTCGAGCTGCCGAACGGCGCGCTCGTCTGACGCTCCAGGAGCGCGCAGGAACGCCAAAGGGCGGCCACCCCGAGGGGGTGGCCGCCCTTCTGCGTATGAGGACGCCTCACGGCGCACTACGCCCGGCCGGAGGCCGGCCAGGGCTTACTTGCCCTTGGCGGCTTCCTTGAGCTTGGAGCCCGCGGAGACCTTCACGCTGTAGCCGGCCGGGATCTGGATGGGGTCGCCGGTCTGCGGGTTGCGCGCGGTGCGAGCGGCACGGTGGGTGCGCTCGAAGGTCAGGAAGCCGGGGATGGTGACCTTCTCGTCGCCCTTGGCGACGACCTCGCCGATGGTCTCGGCGAGGGCGGCCAGAACGGCGTCGGCGTCCTTGCGGGTCACCTCGGCACGCTCGGACAGAGCGGCCACCAGCTCACTGCGGTTCATGTTGTACTCCCGTGTTCAACTTGCCTTTGAGGCGTGAGATCGAAGCCGATGCTGCCAGGGCCCTAGGACAGTCCCCGGACCCGGGTCTGACGTCAGACCCTCTCGCCCGGTTACGCATCCTGCCCCCACCAGCGGCGGGAAAGCCAATCCGGCACCCGCCAGGGTCACACGAAAAGCGCCACGGTCACGCCGCGGTGACGCTCCGTCCGCCGGCGGATGCGTACCGCGGTGCCGCCGCGGGATCCCCGCAACCCTAGAGCGGCCCCGTCGGCCCCGCATCCCGCGACGCGCCGGGTGTCAGGCGGACGTGGGGCCCGTCACAGCCCGTTCGCGGAGGCTCCGGCCGCCTTGGCGGCGTTGCGGACGGCACCCGCGACGGCGCCGGCCACCTTGTCGTTGAACACCGACGGGATGATGTAGTTCGGGTTCAGTTCGCCCTCGGTGACCACGTCGGCGAGCGCGGTCGCGGCGGCCAGCATCATGTCCGTGTTCACAGTGCGGGACTGGGCGTCGAGGAGACCGCGGAAGACGCCCGGGAAGACCAGCACGTTGTTGATCTGGTTCGGGAAGTCGGAGCGGCCGGTGGCCACAACTGCCGCCGTCTCACGGGCGATCGAGGGGTCGACCTCGGGGTCCGGGTTCGCGAGCGCGAAGACGATCGCACCCTCGGCCATGGCCGCGACGTCGTCGCCGTTCAGCACGTTCGGGGCCGAGACGCCGATGAACACGTCGGCGCCGACGACGGCTTCCTTCAGGGTGCCCGTGTAGCCCTCGGGGTTGGTGTTGTCGGCGATCCAGCGCAGCGGCGACTCGGCGTCCGCGTCGACCAGGTCGGCGCGGCCGGCGTGCACGACGCCGTGGATGTCGGCGACGACGGCGTGCTTGACGCCCGCCGCGATGAGCAGCTTGAGGATGGCCGTACCGGCCGCACCGGCGCCGGACATGACGACCTTCACGTCGCCAATTCCCTTGCCCACCACGCGAAGTGCGTTGGTGAGGGCGGCGAGGACGACGATCGCGGTGCCGTGCTGGTCGTCGTGGAAGACCGGGATGTCGAGGGCCTCGCGCAGGCGGGCCTCGATCTCGAAGCAGCGCGGCGCGGAGATGTCCTCCAGGTTGATGCCCGCGAAGCCGGGGGCGATGGCCTTGACGATCTCGACGATCGCGTCGGAGTCCTGGGTGTCCAGGCAGATCGGCCAGGCGTCGATGCCGGCGAAGCGCTTGAAGAGGGCCGCCTTGCCCTCCATCACGGGCAGCGCGGCCTTCGGGCCGATGTTGCCCAGACCCAGGACGGCGGAGCCGTCCGTCACGACTGCGACGGAGTTGCGCTTGATGGTGAGGCGGCGCGCGTCCTCGGGGTTCTCGGCGATCGCCATGCACACGCGGGCCACGCCCGGGGTGTAGATCATGGACAGGTCGTCACGGTTGCGGATGGGGTGCTTGGACGCCATCTCGATCTTGCCGCCGAGGTGCATGAGGAACGTACGGTCGGAGACCTTGCCGAGCGTCACGCCGTCGATCTCGCGCAGCTGCTGGACGATCTCGTCGGCGTGCGAGGTGGAGGACGCGGCGATCGTGACGTCGATACGGAGCTTCTCGTGACCGGAGGCGGTCACGTCGAGGCCCGTGACGGATCCGCCGGAGGACTCCACGGCCGTGGTGAGCTGGGAGACCGCGGTTCCGCTCGCGGGCACCTCCAAGCGGACCGTCATCGAGTACGAGACGCTGGGCGCCGTTGCCATGGCCGTGTTCCTCTTTCCTTGCTTTCGTCGCACACGCCCCCCTGAACCGCGCGCGAACACGGCAGGACGTGTTGTCCGATCGTCCCACCTACCCGCCGGTAGCAGGTAACCAGCTACAAACTTCGGAAGAACACTTCCACCATACGAGATATCTTGACGTGAAGGAAGTGTGCCCGGGCACAAAAAAGGTCCGCGCCCTTCCCTGGAGAAGGACGCGGACCCGTATGAACGTCTATGACACCGACCCGCCATGCTCGCCTCGCGGCAAGTGGTCGCTCTAAGCGACGAAGGTTGGGCCCGGGGGCTTGGATCGAGCCGGTGCCTTACCCAGGCTAACAAAGGTTGCCCGGAACTGATCCCCCCTCCGCCGAGTTGCCCACGACCTGGACACATGCCGCCCGCTCGGCCGCGAGCCGAACGGCTCACGGCCGATCCCGGCACGGCGCCCGGAGGCCGGGCGCCGCACGCCCGCCGCGCCGCAGACCGGGCCCCGGCATCCGGTCAGCCGCGCAGCAGCCCCGGCACCCCGTCGGCGTCCGGCTCGTCGCGCGCGTCCGAGACCACCGTCAGCTGCTGGGTCGCGCGCGTCAGCGCCACGTACAGCACCCGCAGGCCCGCCGGCGACTCGGCGGCGATCTCCGCGGGCGACACGACGACCGTGGCGTCGTACTCCAGACCCTTGGCCTCCAGGCTGCCGAGCGGGACCGCCCGGTCCCCCAGGCCCGCCAGCCAGGCCGCGGCCTCCTCGCGGCGGTCCATGGCCACCACGACGCCGACGGTGCCGTCCACCTCGCCCAGCAGCCGGACCGTTTCCTCCCGCACCGCCGCGCCCAGGTCTCCCCCGGCGACGGCGAACCGGGGCCGGAGCCCCGTGGAGCGGACCGCGGTGGGCGACTCCATGCCCGGCATGGCCAGCGCCAGCACCTTGGCGGCCAGCTCGGCCACCTCGGCCGGGTTGCGGTAGTTCACGGTGAGCGTGAAACGGCGGCGCGGCCGGCTGCCCAGCGCCTCGTCCCGGGCCTCGGCCGCCTCGTCGGGGTCGGTCCAGGAGGACTGCGCGGGGTCGCCCACCACCGTCCAGGTGGCGGTCCGCCCGCGCCGCCCGACCATCCGCCACTGCATGGGCGTCAGGTCCTGGGCCTCGTCCACGATCACGTGGGCGTACTCGGTGCGCTCGGCGGCGAGCCGCTCGGCGCGCTCGCGCTGGGTCTCCTCGCGGCGCGGCATCAGCTCCTCCAGGCCGGAGAGCTGGTCCAGGGGGTCGAGCTCGCGCTTCTTCTTCGGCCGGGCGGGGGCGCCCAGCAGGCCCTGGAGCTCGTCCAGCAGTGCCACGTCGTGCACCGACAGCGGGCCCGAGCCGTCCGGGCCCACCCGGCGCAGCGAACGCGCCAGCTGGCGGGTCTCGCGGGGGTTGAGCACCCGGCGGCTCCAGCGGGAAAGCTTCCGCTCGTCGGCCATGGCGGCCAGCACCCGGCGCGGAGTCAGCTCGGGCCACCAGGCGTCCAGGAACTCGATGAACGGGTCCTCGGTGGAGACGTCCTCGTCGAAGCTGGCGCGCAGTTCGGCCGCCAGCTCGGGGTCGGTGTGCCGGCTCGCGCCGCCGGACTTCGCCCACAGGGCGTCCAGCAGCAGCCGGCGGGCGCGCGGGCGCAGCAGGTTGACGGGCGCGGTGCCGCCGAGGGCGGTCTGGCGGATCCGGTCGAGTTCCTCGGCCTCCAGCTCCTGGCGGCGGTTGAAGGCGACCACGCGCAGCCTCTCCGGGGCGCCGCCCAGCTCCAGGGCGCCGCGGACGGCCTTGCGCAGCACCTTGAGCATCCGGGAGGAGCCCTTGATCCGGGCCACGGCCGGCTCGTCGTACGTGGTGGCCTCGGCCCCGTCGACCAGCGAGCCCAGCGCGCGGATCGCGACCTGGCCCTCCTCGCCGAGGGAGGGCAGCACGCCCTCGGTGTAGGCGACGAGGAGCGGGGTCGGGGAGACGATCAGGATGCCGCCGGAGTAGCGGCGGCGGTCCTGGTAGAGGAGGTACGCGGCCCGGTGCAGGGCCACCGCGGTCTTGCCGGTGCCGGGGCCGCCCGCCACCTCGGCCACGGAGGCGGCGGGGGCCCGGATGACCAGGTCCTGCTCGGCCTGGATGGACGACACGATGTCGCGCATGGAGTGCGTACGGGCCCGGCCGAGGGAGGCCATGAGCGCACCGTCGCCGATGGCCGGCAGCTCGCGGCCGTCCAGGTGGGCGGTGACCTCGGGGCGCATCAGGTCGTCCTCGACACCGAGCACCTTGCGGCCCTTGGAGCGGATCACGCGGCGGCGGACCACGCGGCCGGGGTCCTTGGGGGTGGAGCGGTAGAACGGCGCCGCGGCCGGCGCCCGCCAGTCGATGACCAGCGGGGAGTAGTCGGCGTCGAGGACGCCGATGCGGCCGATGTGCAGGGTCTCCGCGATGTCGGCGGTGAGGTCCTCGCGGATGGCATCGTCGGCCGGCTCGACGGAGGTGTACGCGCCGTCCGGGCCGCGCTCGCCGTCCTTGCCGAGCACGAGGTCGATCCGGCCGAAGAGGAAGTCCTCGAACTCGTTGTTGAGCCGGTTGAGGTGGATGCCGGCCCGGAACACCTGGGCGTCGCGCTCGGCGAGCGCGCCGGGCGTGCCCACCTGGCCGCGCTTGGCCGCGTCGTTCATCAGGAACTCCGCCTCGTGGATCTTCTCCTCAAGGCGGCGGTACACCTGGTCCAGATGAGTCTGTTCGACCGCGATCTCCCGATCGCGGACGGTCTCTTCCGTGGCTTCCTGCGCGGCCACCAAGGGCCCCCTTCTGGTCGTTCTGGGCGACCGTCTAAGGTACCCCCTCCGGTTGGGGGCAGTCCTCACGCAAGGCCAGGGAGCGGCGCCGGTGGCGCGCGACGCGCTCGCGGTTGCCGCAGGTCTCGCTGGAACACCAGCGCCGCCGGTGGCCGCGCGAGGTGTCGAGGTACACCCGGGTGCAGCCCTCGCCGTCGCACGCCCGCAGCAGCGCCACCGCGCCGGGGTCGGTCAGCAGCACCACCGCGTCGCGGGCCACCGCGGCCAGCAGGGCGGTGCAGTCGGCGCCGTGCAGCCGCCGGGCCAGCCCGCCGTCGGGCTCCCGTACGGCGCACAGGCCGGGCGGCGCGGCCAGGGCCCGGGCGTTGACGCGCTCCAGTGCCTCGCCCGCGGGGAGCCCCCGCAGGGCGGCGGCCAGCAGGTCGGCGAGGTCGTCGCGGAGTGCCCAGAACTGGGGCAGCCAGTCGTATCCGACCCGGTCGAGCGGGGTGCCCAGGGGCACCAGTCCGGTGCCGATGAGCCACTGCCTCAGCCGGAAGGCCTCGCCGAGCCGTTCGTCGGGGCCTGCGGTGGCGACCAGGTCCAGGCAGACGCGCCCGGAGTCGAACCACAGCCCGTACGAGCCCGCGCCCGCAGTCATGCGCGTGTCACCGCCTCGAAGCGACCGGTGGGTGCCGACTCCAGAGTGCCGCGCCCCGAGCCGGACGGGAACCCCGCCGACACACGGACATGTTCGACGACCTCCACCTGTCGGTCGTCGACTGGCTCGTCTGCGCGACGGCGGCCCACCACGGCCTCGTCGTGCTCCACGACGACAAGGACTTCACCGCAGCGGCGAGCCTCCTCCCCGATGTCCAGGAGCACAACGTGCACCACGTACGACGCGCCGGGACGTAGCTCCCCGAGCCGGTGGCAAAGAAGCGCACCGCGCGTGGGGTCGAGCCGCGAGGCAACCGCTACGCGTCCGCGTACTTCGCGTCGGCGGCCGGGTCCAACGCCAGCCGGTAGCCGCGCTTGACCACCGTCTGGATCAGCTTCGGCGCGCCCAGGGCGCTCCGCAGCCGGGCCATCGCGGTCTCCACGGCGTGTTCGTCGCGCCCCGCGCCCGGCAGCGCCCTCAGCAGTTCGGCGCGGGCCACCACCCAGCCGGGGCGCCGGGCCAGGGCGCGCAGCAGTGCCATGCCCGCGGGCGGTACGGGGCGCAGGTCCTCGTCGACCAGCACCGCGTGGCCGCGGATCTCCACCCGGTGCCCGGCCAGCGGCAGCGTCCTGGCCCGCGCGGGCAGCTCCTGGCAGAGCAGCTGGACCAGCGGCCCGAGCCGGAAGCGTTCGGGCTGGACGGTCTCGATGCCGTGGGCCTGGAGCGGCAGCGCGGTGACCGGCCCCACGCAGACGGCCAGCGCCTCTCCGCGCAGCGCGTCCAGCAGCTCGGGCAGCAGCCCGCGCTCGGCGGCCCGGGACAGCAGGGAGGCTGCGGCGGGGGCGGAGGTGAAGCTGACCGCGTCGAGGGAGCGGGCGAGCACGGCGTCCACCAGCCGGTCGAGCGGGGCCAGGTCCTCGGGCGGCATCCAGCGGTACACCGGCACCACCACGACGTCGGCTCCCCCCTCCCTCAGCGTCTCGACGAAGCCCGGCAGCGGCTCGCCGTGCAACTGGAGCGCGATCCGGCGGCCGGCCACCCCCTCGGTGAGCAGCCGGTCCAGCACCTCGGCGAGCGACTCGGAGTCCGGGGACCACTCCTCGGTGAGGCCGGCGGCCCGGATGGCGCCCTTCACCTTGGGCCCGCGGGCCAGCAGCCGGGCGCCGCGCAGCCGGTCCAGCAGGTCTTCGCCGACGCCCCAGCCGTCGGCCGCCTCGATCCAGCCGCGGAAGCCGATGGCCGTGGTGGCGACCACGGTGTCGGGGGCGTTGCCGATCAGTTCCTTGGTGGCGCCCAGCAGTTCGCTGTCGTCGGCGAGGGGCACGATCCGCAGGGCGGGCGCGTGCAGCACCGCGGCGCCGCGGCGGCGGAGCAGTGCGGTGAGTTCGTCGGCGCGGCGGGCGGCGGTGACGCCGACCGTGAAGCCCGCCAGGGGCCCGGTGGCGGTTCCGGATCCGGCCGGGGTGCGGGGTGTGGTGTCGTCCATGGCGGGGTCCCTGCCTTGCGCAAAGGGGGGTGCGGCGGGAACCGAGCCTGCCAACGTGGCGTGTCAGGCTCGGTTCACCGGTATTTCACCGTCGTAACAAGGGTGCCGCGCGGCCCGCTCAGACGGTGCTGAGCTGCGGCTCCGCTTCGGTGTTCGAGGCGACGACCCGGCTCGGGGCGGGCCGCCGAAGGTATACCGCCCAGGTGACCAGGCAGCACACCGCGTAGAAGCCGAGGAAGGTGACGAAGGCGCCGGTGCCGGAACCGGAGCTGAGGAAGGCCTCGCGGAAGACCAGGTTGATGCCGAGGCCGCCGAGCGCGCCGACCGCACCGATCATGCCCATCGAGGCGCCGGACAGCCGCCGCCCGTACGCGTCGGCGGCCTCGCCCGCCATGCCGCGGGCCAGCGCCTGGTTCTGGAAGATGCCCGGGATCATCTTGTACGTCGAGCCGTTGCCGAGCCCGCTCAGGATGAACAGGGCGATGAAGCCGACCAGGAAGACGGGCAGCGACTCCCGCACGGAGGCCAGGATCACCACTCCGGTGGCCACGGCCATGGCCGCGAAGGTGCCGAGCGTGATCCGCGCGCCGCCGAACCGGTCGGCCAGCCACCCGCCCACGGGCCGGATCAGCGAGCCGAGCAGCGGGCCGATGAAGGTGAGCGAGGCGGCCTGCAGCGGGGTCCGGCCGAACTGCGTCTGGAGCACCAGGCCGAAGGCGAAGCTGTAGCCGATGAAGGACCCGAAGGTGCCGATGTAGAGGAAGGCCATGATCCAGGTGTGGGCCTGGCGCACCGACTCCTTCACGGCCCCGGTGTCGTTCTTCACCGGCGCGAGGTTGTCCATCTTCACCGCCGCCAGCACCGCGGCGACGAGCACCAGCGGGATGTACGCGCCGAGCAGGATGCGCGGGTGGGCCGCGCCGGCGGTGCCGATGACCAGCAGGCCGACGAGCTGGACCACGGGTACGCCGATGTTGCCGCCGCCCGCGTTGAGGCCGAGGGCCCAGCCCTTCTTCCGCAGCGGGAAGAAGGCGTTGATGTTGGTCATCGAGGAGGCGAAGTTGCCGCCGCCGACCCCGGTGAGCGCGGCCACCAGCAGGAAGGTGCCGTACGAGGTGCCGGGCTCCATGACCGCGAAGGCGGCGGCGGTGGGGACCAGCAGCAGCAGCGCGCTGAAGACCGTCCAGTTGCGGCCGCCGAAGCGGGCGACGGCGAAGGTGTACGGGATCCGGACGAAGGCGCCGACCAGGGTGGCCGTCGCGATCAGGAAGAACTTCCCGGCCGGGTCGATCCCGTACTGCGGGCCCATGAAGAGCACCATCACGGACCACACGGACCAGATGGAGAAGCCGATGTGCTCGGAGAGCACGGAGTAGATCAGGTTCCTGCGGGCCGTCTTCTCGCCCGTCTGCTTCCAGAAGACCTCGTCCTCGGGGTCCCACTGCTCGATCCAGCGGCCCCCGGTGCGCCCTGCGCCCATCACGCCCTCCACTGCTCTGGTGTCCGTGCTGCCAGACGCTAGGGATGGCGCGTTTCGGCCCCCGTGCCCGCGCGATGACCGCCGCGGAACGTTGCTCTCACCCGGGCGGGCTGCGGGATGTGAGGGGTACGGGAGGGCGACGGGCCGTACCGGGGGCGCCCGCGCGTACGTGCCGGGGCGCCCCACCCGGTCAGGGGAGCCCGTACGGGTCGCGACCGCCCGTACGCATCAGCTCCTCGTCCGGTCCGGGCAGCCAGCCTCCCGGCGGGCGCCGCAGCCAGCCGCGCGCGGCGGCCAGCTCCGCGGCGGCGGTCCGGAGGGCGTCGATCCCGGGGTGGCCGAACCCCCTGCGCCACACCATGGAGAGCGGGGAGAGCGGTACGGGCTCCACGAGCGGCAGCTTCACGGAACCGGGCATGTCGAGGAAGTCCACGGTCACCAGCACCGGCGTCCGGGTCTTGGCCATCACCCGGCGGAACTCCTCCTTGCCCACGGCCACCGGGGCCGGCGGCGCGAGGGAGATGCCCCGGTCGGCGAACAGCCGGCGCGCGTAGTCGGTCCACTCCAGCGTGCGGGGGTTCCCGGCACCCGCGTAGACGCGTTCCCCGGCAAGCGCGTCGAGGGGCACGGCGTCGGCACCGGCCAGGGCGTGGTCCTCGGGCAGCAGCACGGCCAGCGGCTCGAACCGGACGGGCTGGTGGTCCAGCCGGGCGCGGAGCGCGGGGTCGAGACCGGCGAAGCGGCCGAAGGAGACGTCCAGCCGGCCGGCGGCGATCTCGGCGGCGGCGTGGGTGAGGCCGCTCTCGAAGCGGGCCATCAGCTCCTGGCCGGGGGCGAGTTCGCGGGCGCGCTCCAGGACCAGGCGGGCGGAGCTGGGCCCGTCGGTGTTGAGGTCGACCAGCAGGGGGCGGGCGGCCGCCCCGCCGAAGGCGGCGGCGAGTTCGTCCTGGGCCTCCAGGACCCGGCGCGCGTACGGCAGCAGCCGCTCGCCGTCGGGGGTGAGGGCGACCTGCCGGGTGGTGCGGACGAACAGCTCGGCGCCCAGCGCGGTTTCGAGCCGGCGCACGTCGCGGCTGAGGGCCTGCTGGGCCACGTACAGGCGGGCGGCGGCGCGCGTGAAGTGGAGCTCCTCGGCCACCGTGAGGAAGCCGCGGAGCAGCCGCGGTTCGATGTCGTCCGCCCTGGGGTTCCCGGTCACCGCAGGAGACTAACAATCCGGATGCGTGAATGGGCACCGAACAGGTGTTGGACCACGGGCGGCCGCGCGGGCGAAGGTGATCTCCATGCCGCTCCTCACCGTCACCGGATCCACTCTGGTCATCGCCTCCCCCGCCGTCCGCCCGGCGCGCCCCGCCGGGCCCTACCGGCGGCTGCTGCGCACCCCGGGCGCCCGCGCCTTCACCGCCGGGAACCTGATCGCCCGGCTGCCCATGGGCATGTTCGGGGTGAGCGCGGTGATGATGATCGCCGGGCAGCGCGGCTCGTACGCCCTGGCCGGCGCAGTCACGGCGACCGGCCTGGCCGCGACCGCGGTGGTGGCGCCCTGGACCGCGCGGCTGGTGGACCGGTACGGGCAGGCCCGGATCGCCGTGCCGGCCACGGTGCTCGCGGTGCTGAGCTCGCTGGCGCTGGTGGTGTGCGTACGGACCGGCGCGCCGGACTGGACGCTCTTCGCCGCGTACGCCGCCACCGCGACCACCCCGAACATCGGCGGCATGTCCCGGGCCCGCTGGGCGCACCTGCTGGGCGGCGACCCGCGGAACGCCGGCGCCCTGCACACCGCGAACTCCTTCGAACAGTCCGCCGACGAGCTGTGCTACATGCTCGGCCCGGTACTGGCGGCCTTCCTGTGCGGGACGCTCTTCCCCGAGGCGGGCACGCTGGCCGGCGCCCTCCTGCTGCTGACGGGGATGCTGGTGTTCTGCGCCCAGCGCGCGACCGAGCCGCCGGTGGCGCCTGCCGCGTCGGTGCGGGGCCCGGGGCCGCTGCGGGCGCCGGGGATGCCGGAGCTGCTGGTGATGTTCCTGGCGATGGGCGCGGTGTTCGGCTCGATGGAGGTGGTCTCCATCGCCTTCCTGGACGAGCACGGGCTGACCGCCACTGCCGGTCCGGTGCTGGCCCTGCAGGCGCTCGGCTCCTGCGCCGCCGGGCTGGTGTACGGGACGCTGCGCCCGGCGGGCTCGGTACGGCGCCGGCTGGTGGCGTGCGTGGCGGCGATGACGGCGCTGATGAGCCTGCCGTTGGCGGCGGCCGCCACGGGTGCGGTGCCGCTGCTGGCCTGCGCGCTGCTGGCGGCGGGCATGGCCACGGCCCCGGCGATGGTCACCGCGATGGCGCTGGTGCAGCGGGTGACCCCGGCCGGGCGGCTGAACGAGGGGATGACCCTGGCGGTGACCGCGATGCTGGCGGGGATCGCCGCGGGCGCGGCCACCGGGGGCTGGGCGGTCGAGCAGGTGGGCCCCGCCGTCGCGTACCTGGCACCCCCGGCGGCCGCGGTCGCCGCGCTGGTCGCGTCCTCGGCTCAGCTCTGGCGCAGGGGCGGCATGGGCAGCGGCACGGAGTAGGCCGTGGCGCCCGCGCCGACGCCGCCCTCGCAGGTGTTCGGCGGCTGGGTGCCCGTACCGCGGGTGGACGGGCGCTCGGCTGCCCAGAACATGTGGCCGAGCATCCCGGAGGTCGTGCCCGCGCCGTTGGGGGCCACTGACTGGGTGAACGAACCGGTGGACTTCTGGAGCGAGTTGGCGAACGAGGTGCACTCGGGCAGGGACTTGGTCTGGTCGCTGATGTACAGGCCGCCGGTGAACTTGGCGGGGGCCAGGGGCGGGACGGGCGGGGCGTAGGTGGGTTTGCCGTCCACGTGCTCCTGCCAGTTGGCGATGGCGCTGCCGGTGGAGGGCTGGCGGGCCGGGACCATGGCGTTGGCGTAGTCGAGCACCGGGGTGTCGGTGCGCAGCCAGTCGGCGGTGGCCTTGCGGTTGATGCCGATGAGCCAGCGGTCGCCGGCTGCGGTGTCGATGGTCAGCCGGGCGGTGTGGTCGGCGCCGGTGGCGTCGTACGGGTGGCGCGAACGGTAGGCGTCGATGAAGGCCTGGAGACCGGCGAGGTCGGGGTTGGTGTTCTGCTCGTAGTCGATCTCGATGCCGACGCCCAGGCGGGTGGCCAGGTCGGCGGCGTTGAGGCCGAGGCGGGTCGCGTCCTCGGCGAGGGCCGCGTCCCATTCGTCGGTGTAGGTGATGCCGCCGATGGAGAGCATCACGCGGATCCCGCGGGAGGTGAAGTAGTCGACGATCTCGGGGGTCATGCCGCGGGGCACGCCGTCGACGGTGGTGGCGTCGTTCGTCTTCCTGAGCAGCTTCCGGGGCTCGACGAAGCTGAGGACGACGAGGTTGACGGACGGGCGGCCGTCGCCGCGGTCGATCAGCCAGTGGTTCATGGCGTCGAACTCGGCGACGGTGCGGACCCTGCCCCAGGTGCAGGCGTCGTCGCTGCAGTGCCAGGCCCCGTAGATCTGGGGGCCCGGTGGCGGCGTGGGCGGGGGTGGCGGGCAGCGGGAGGAGGAGTCCGAGGAGCAGGACGAGCACACCGAGCACTCTGTGACGCATGCGGCGCACGTGACGCATCAATGCCTCCGGGGCGGGAGCGGCCGGCGTGGGGGGTGGCGGCCGCCCAGCAGAGTGGCAGGTACATACCAACCCTGCAAGACCGCGGGCAACCTGCGGCCCCGGCGCGGCGTCGTAGCCTACACACGACGAACGCGGGACGCGGGACGCCGTCGGCGGGCCGACCCGCCGCCCGCGCCCCGACCCGCCGGCCCTCGTCCCCCCGCCGAGAGGACCCCCGAATGAGCACCACCGAGGCCCCCCGCTGGATGCGGATCGTCTCCACGATCGCGGACGTCCTGCTGAAGCTGATCGCCTCCGGCACCAAGTCGAAGAGCGGCAGCTCCAACAACCGGAACAGCTGCGGCTCGGACACGGGCGGCAGTGATTGACCCTCGGCGCGCACTGACGGCCTCTCGGCGCCCCCCTCCGGTACCACAATCAGGTACTACATTGGTACCATGTTCCGGTACCAGAGTGAAGGGACGTCCACATGCCCATAAGCGCCAGCGAAGCCCGCAAGACCCTGTTCCCCCTCATCGAGCGCGTCAACGAGGACCACACTCCGGTGCGTATCACCTCCAAGGCCGGCGACGCGGTCCTGATGTCCGCCGAGGACTACGACTCGTGGCAGGAGACCGTCTACCTCCTGCGCTCACCCGCGAACGCCCGCCGCCTCATGGAAGCCGTGGCCCGCGACCGGGCCTCAGCGGCCTCCGTCACCAAGACCATGGAGGAACTGCAGGACCTGGCGGGTGAGGAATGAGGAGCGTCCACTTCGACCCGGACGCGTGGGAGGACTTCCTCTTCTGGCTTGCGGCCGACCGGAAGATGGCCAAGCGAATCGTCCGCCTCATCGGCGAAATCCAGCGCGCACCCTTCGAGGGCATCGGGAAGCCCGAAACCCTCAAGGGCGACCTCTCCGGCTACTGGTCGCGCCGGATCGACGACGAACACCGCCTCGTCTACCGGGCCGATGACAAAGAGGTGAAGGTCCTCAAGGCCCGGTACCACTACTCGGACTGACGGGCCGCGGGCACCGCGGCATGACGAAGGCCCCGCCGCCCGTCAGGGCTGCGGGGCCTTCGCCCACATGGGATGAGTGGAGATGGCGGGAATCGAACCCGCGTCCAACGGTGCAAAAGGAGGGCTTCTCCGAGCGCAGTCCGCTTCGATTTTCTCAGCCCCGGAGATCACGCGGACAAGTCTCCGACGGGCTCAGTCACTGTTTGGTTTCCCTCCAACCCCCGTGACCGGGGCTAGAGGTTTAGATCCCTTGATGACGCCAGGATCCGGGTCGGGATCACCCCCGGGCTGACGCTCCTCACAGAGGCTTCTGCTCGTTACCTAAAATTAGGCAGCGAGGGCGAAGCGGGAGTTATCGCTCTTGGTGTTGGCGATTATTGGTTGCGACATATGGTTTACGAGATCATTGCCGCTTCCTCGGCTCGCTTCCCCTGCTTCGACATCCGCTGTCGAAACCGATCATCCCCATGTTTTGTTTTCAAACGGTGCACCGGCTGTGCGGTACGGGCACATCGTACGGGAACAACGCGGGCCCGTGCCAGCCTATTCCCGTCCAGGTCAGCCCCACGGCGGCCGGGCCGGGGTCAGAGCGTGGCCCGCTCCTTGCGCTTGGCCGCCGAGATCGCCCGGTCGGTCTCGCGCCGGTCCTGCTTCTCGCGCAGGGTCTGCCGCTTGTCGTACTCCTTCTTGCCCTTCGCCAGCGCGATCTCGCACTTGGCCCGGCCGTCCTTGAAGTACAGCGAGAGGGGCACGATCGTGTGACCCGTCTCCTGGGACTTCGACTCCAGCTTGTCGATCTCGACCCGGTGGAGCAGCAGCTTCCGCTTGCGCCGGGCGCTGTGGTTGGTCCAGGTGCCCTGGCTGTACTCCGGCACGTGCACGTTGTGCAGCCACGCCTCGTGGCCGTCGATCTGCACGAAGCCGTCCACCAGCGAGGCCCGGCCCTGGCGCAGCGACTTCACCTCGGTGCCGGTCAGCACCAGACCGCACTCGTAGGTGTCGAGGATCGTGTAGTCGTGCCGCGCCTTCTTGTTCTGGGCGATCAGCTTGCGCCCTTTTTCCTTAGCCATAGTGCGGTCATTTTCGCACTACGGGGCCACCCCGAGGCCACCCAATACTCCACGGGCCCGCTCCTCGGCGCCGTCGGCCGCCACGAGGTCCGGGTTGATGCCGCGGCCGTCCAGGCTGCGGCCCGCCGGCGTGCGGTAGTGGCCCACCGTGAGCTCGGCGACCGAGCCGTCCGGCAGCTCCGTCGGCATCTGCACCGCGCCCTTGCCGAAGGTGCGGGTGCCCACCGTCACGGCACGGCCCCGGTCCTGGAGCGCCCCGGTGACCAGCTCGGCCGCACTCATCGTGCCGCCGTCCACCAGCGCCACCAGCGGGCGCCCGGTGTCGCCGCCCCGCTCGGCGTAGAGGGCGCGCTGGTCACCCCGTACGTCGTACGTGGCCACCAGCCCGCCGTCCAGGAAGGCGGAGGCGGCGGTGACCGCCTCGGTGACCAGGCCGCCGCGGTTGCCCCGCAGGTCGAGCATCACGCCGGTGCCGCGGGGCGCCTCGCGCACCGCGGCGCGCACCCGCTCCCCCGAGCCCTTGGTGAAGGCGGAGACCTTGATCAGCAGCACGCCGTCCGGCAGCCGCTCGACGGTGACCGGCTCTGTGCTCAGCCGCTCGCGCCGCAGCGTCTCGGTACGGGTCCGGCCGTCGCGCTCCAGCACCAGCACCACCGGGGTGCCGACGACGGCGCGGTCCGCCTCGCCGCGCAGCAGCCCGACGACGCGGGCCGGTCCCAGCCCGGTCACCCGATGGCCGTCGACGCTCCGCAGCAGGTCGCCCTCGCGGATGCCGGCCCGGTCCGCAGGCCCGCCGCGCTGGACCCTGGACACCAGGATGCGGCCGTCCCGGCCGGCCTCGACCCACAGCCCGACACCGGTGTAGTGGCCGTCGAGGGCCGCCTCGAACTCCGCGTACTCGGTCTGGTCGTAGACCACCGCCCAGCGGTCCCCGCTGCGGCTGACGACCTCCTCGGCCGCCTGCTTGCCGGACTTCCCGTCGGCCACCGCCTCGGCGGCCGCGCGCTCGACGGCCTCGCGGTAGCCCGCGCCCACGGCGCCCGTACGGCCCTCCGCGCGGGCCGGCGGCCCGAGGGCGTCCTCGCGGTCCCAGCAGCCGGTGGCCGCGGCCGTGCCCAGCACACCGAGGAACACCAACGTCAGAACGGCCCCGCGACGCAGGTCACGGGGCCGGAGAGAAGAGACGGGACGACCCGGCATGGCGCCGAGTCTAGGACAAGCCCCGGTGCAGAACCGGCGGTTGACGGTTCCGCACCCGGGGCGCTTGTCACACCTTCAGGTACTTGCGCAACGCGACGAACGCCGCCATGGAGGGCATCAGCAGGCCGATGGCGAGCACCAGCGGCAGCTTGGTGATCACGGAGTCCCAGCCGATGAAGTTGATGAGCTCCAGCTGCTTGGCCAGCCCCACGCCGTGGTCGATGACGAAGTACTGGCCCGCCATCAGCATCACGCAGGCGATGACGGCGCCGATCAGGCCGGCGAAGGCGGCCTCCATGATGAACGGCATCTGGATGTAGAAGCTGGAGGCGCCCACCAGCCGCATGATGCCGGTCTCGCGCCTACGGCTGAACGCCGAGACGCGCACGGTGTTGACGATCAGCAGCAGTGCGACGATCAGCATGACCATCATCACGCCGAGCGCGGCCTTGTTCAGGTAGTCCAGCAGCCGGAACAGGTTGTCGAGGACGCTGCGCTGGTCCTGGACCGACTGGACGCCGTCCCGGCCCGCGAAGGCGGTCGTGATGACCTTGTACTTCTCGGGGTCCTTGAGCTTGACCCGGAAGGACTCCTGCATCTGGTCCGGGGTGACCGACGTGACCAGAGGGGAGTCGCCGAACTGCTCCTTGTAGTGCTTGTAGGCCTGGTCGGCGGACTCGTACTGGACCGACTCGACCAGATCCATCTTCTTCAGGTCGGACTCGATCTGCTTCTTCTGGTCGTTGGTCACCGCGCCCTTGGCGCAGGTAGCGCTCGTCCCCGACTCCGCCTCGTTCTTGTTGCAGAGGTAGATGGAGACGTTGACCTTGTCGTACCAGTAGCCCTTCATGGTGCTCACCTGGTCCCGCATGAGCAGGGAACCGCCGAACAGGGCCAGCGACAGGGCGACGGAGATGATGACCGCGAAGGTCATCGTGAGATTGCGGCGGAGACCGACGCCGATCTCCGACAGGACGAACTGGGCGCGCATGGCGTCCTTTCAGTGCTGGTGGCTTTTCAGACGCCGCGCGTCAGTGCTGGTAGCCGTAGACGCCGCGCGACTGGTCGCGCACGAGACGGCCCTGTTCGAGTTCGATGACGCGCTTGCGCATCTGGTCGACGATCTGCTGGTCGTGCGTCGCCATGATCACGGTGGTACCGGTCCGGTTGATCCGGTCCAGCAGCTTCATGATGCCGACGGAGGTCTGCGGGTCGAGGTTGCCGGTGGGCTCGTCCGCGATGAGGAGCTTCGGCCGGTTGACGAAGGCGCGGGCGATGGCCACGCGCTGCTGCTCACCACCGGAGAGCTCGCCCGGCATGCGGTCCTCCTTGCCGCCGAGGCCGACCAGGTCGAGGACCTGGGGCACGGCCTTGCGGATCTCGCCGCGCGGCTTGCCGATGACCTCCTGGGCGAAGGCGACGTTCTGCGCCACCGTCTTGTTGGGGAGCAGGCGGAAGTCCTGGAAGACGGTCCCCAGCTGGCGGCGCATCTGGGGCACCTTCCAGTTGGAGAGTCTGGCGAGGTCCTTGCCGAGGACGTGCACCTGGCCGTGGCTCGCCCGCTCCTCGCGGAGGAGGAGCCTCAGGAAGGTGGACTTGCCGGAGCCGGAGGAGCCGACCAGGAAGACGAACTCGCCCTTCTCGATCTCAAGGGACACGTCCCTCAGAGCGGGCCGGTTCTGCTTCGGGTAGGACTTGGAGACGCTGTCGAATCGGATCACGGGTGCACCACGGTCGCCGGGAGTAGGTGTGCGTGACCATACGCGACCCGGCGCGAGGGTGGCAGTCGGTGACCGGAGATGCCCGATATCTCCCCGTTGTCGCAGGGTTTCCGGGCGGTCGGGAGTGGGTGCGGGGGGCGTTTGCCCCGACGGGCCGCGCCGAATGTCGGCGGAGCTGGCACAGTGGTAGTGGGAACCGTCCTGTTCCCGTCGGCGTTCTCTGGAGGGACGAGAGGAGGAGAGCGCATGACATATGACCGGCTCGTGTGCGCGAACTGCGCGGCACCCGTCGCTCAGGGCCGCTGCCCCGTCTGCCGGGCGAACCGGGAGCGCCTCCAGCAGGAGAGCCCCTTCGCCGGCTTCAACCCGATGGCGCTCGCTGCGCTCCTCGTGGTCCTGGTGGCCGCCGTGGCCCTGCTCGCACGCTGAGCCGGCAGGTCCGCCGCGTCCCGATCGTATGCCCGTAAGGAAGAAGGGCCCGGAGGTCTCCGGGCCCTTCTCATGTCGTGTGCGTCACCTCGGCGAGCCGGGGGGCCGGCCCACGCCGGGCGATCAGCTCTCGACGGTCTCCTGCTGCTTGCGCCAGCGGATGCCGGCCTCCAGGAAGCCGTCGATCTCGCCGTCCAGCACGGACTGCGGGTTGCCGACCTCGAACTCGGTGCGCAGGTCCTTGACCATCTGGTACGGGTGCAGGACGTAGGAGCGCATCTGGTTGCCCCAGGAGCTGCCGCCGTCGCCCTTGAGGGCGTCCATCTTGGCCCGCTCCTCCTGGCGCTGGCGCTCCAGCAGCTTGGCCTGGAGGACGTTCATCGCGCTCGCCTTGTTCTGGATCTGCGAGCGCTCGTTCTGGCAGGAGACCACGATGCCGGTCGGGAGGTGCGTGATGCGCACGGCCGAGTCGGTGGTGTTGACGCCCTGGCCGCCGGGGCCGGAGGCGCGGTAGACGTCGACGCGCAGTTCGGACTCGTCGATGTCGACGTGGTCGGACTGCTCGACGACCGGGAGCACCTCGACGCCCGCGAAGGAGGTCTGGCGGCGGCCCTGGTTGTCGAAGGGGGAGATGCGCACCAGGCGGTGGGTGCCCTGCTCGACGGAGAGGGTGCCGTAGGCGTACGGCGCCTTCACCACGAAGGTGGTGGACTTGATGCCGGCCTCTTCGGCGTACGACGTCTCGTACACCTCGGTGGAGTAGCCGTGGCGCTCGGCCCAGCGGAGGTACATGCGCTGGAGGCGCTCGGCGAAGTCGGAGGCGTCGACGCCGCCGGCCTCGGCACGGATGTTGACCAGGGCCTCGCGCTCGTCGTACTCGCCGGACAGGAGGGTGCGGACCTCCATCTCGTCCAGCGCCTTGCGGACGGCGGCCAGCTCGGTCTCGGCCTCGGCGCGGGTGTCCGCGTCGTCCATCTCCTCGGCGAGGTCGAAGAGGACCGCGAGGTCGTCGATGCGGCCGCGCAGCGTCTCGGCCTTGCGGACCTCGGCCTGGAGGTGGGAAAGCTTGCTCGTGATCTTCTGGGCCGCCTCCGGGTCGTCCCACAGGGACGGGGCCGCGGCCTGCTCCTCGAGCACGGCAATGTCTGCCCTCAGCCTGTCGAGGTCCAGGACGGCCTCGATCGACCCCATGGTCGAGGAGAGGGACTTCAGCTCTTCGGATACATCGACGACTGCCACGGGTCCAGCGTAACGGCTGCGGCGCCCGGCGTTCCCCGGGAGTTCCCCGTAGGGGACGGATCAGGGCCTGCGGACGAGCCCGGCCGTCCGGCGTACCCTTTCGCTTATGACTCTTCTGCTCGTGATGCGACGCCACGTGGACTACATGCGCGTCACCACCATGAGCTGTCGGCCGCCGGACTGATTCCCCAGCATTCCTTCCGTCTGCTTCGGTCCTGTTCAGCGGCTCGCAGGCCACGGCCCACCCTTCCGCCGTCGGTCCCTCCCACCCGCGCCCCTCCACCCTTGGGGGAACAGGGCCCCGTGACATCCGAAACGGAGCCGTCATGACGTCCGCGCACCCCACGTCCACCACCGAAACGCCCCTTTCCTCCGCATCTTCCGCGTCGTCCGCCTCTTCCGCGCCCACCGGAGCCCCCTCCGCGCCCGCCGCCCCCGCACTGCCCGTACTGGACCTGAGCGGCGCCGACGACCCGGCCACCCGCGAGGCCTTCCGCGAGCAGCTGCACGCCGTAGCCCGCGAGACCGGCTTCCTGTACCTGACGGGCCACGGGATCAGCCCCGCCGAGATGACCCGGATCCTCGATGTGACCAGGGCGTTCTTCGCCCTTCCGGAGGCCGACCGGCTGGCGGTCAGCAACCTGAACTCCCCGCACTTCCGCGGTTACACCCGGATAGGCCACGAGCTGACCGGCGGCGCCTCCGACTGGCGCGACCAGCTCGACGTGGGCGCCGAGCGCCCGGCGCCCGACGTGGGCCCCGGCGACCCCGCGTACCTGTGGCTGGAGGGGCCCAACCAGTGGCCGGAGGCCCTGCCCGAGCTGCGCACGGTGGTGCTGGAGTGGCAGCGGCGGCTGGCGGCGGTGGCGCACCGGCTGCTGAAGGAGCTGCTGGCCTCCATCGGGGCGCCCCAGGACTTCTTCGACGAGGCCTTCGACCGGCCCCACCTGCACACGAAGCTGATCCGCTACCCCGGGTCCGCGCCGTCGGGGGCCGACCAGGGTGTCGGTGCGCACAAGGACTACGGCTTCCTGACCCTGCTGTTGCAGGACTCGGTGGGCGGGCTCCAGGTGGTGAAGGACGGCGGCTTCGTGGACGTGCCGCCGATGCCCGGCGCGTTCGTGGTGAACCTGGGCGAGCTGCTGGAGATCGCGACGGAGGGCTACCTGACGGCCACGGACCACCGGGTGGTCAGTCCTCCCGGTGCGGTGGAACGTTTCTCCGTACCGTTCTTCTACAACCCGCGGCTGGACGCGGTGATCGACACCGTGCCGGGCGCGTACCTGGAGGACGCCCCGGGGGTGGCCCACGACGCCTCCAACCCGCTGCACGCCGAGTACGGCCGCAACGAGCTCAAGGGCTGGGTACGGGCCCACCCGGCGGTGGCCCGCCGCTGGCACCCGGAGCTGATCGTCCCCTGACGGAGCCGGCCCGGGGCGGCTCCCCGGGCGGAGGACCCGCTACGGGGCGACCTGCCCTGTCTGCTTCGAGTCCTGCGGCGGCGCCTCGTCCGGGCCCGCGGCCAGCCAGCCGCCGACGCCCACCGCCGCAGCCAGGGCCACCGCGGCAGTGCCGAGCACCAGGCGCCGCTTGCGGACGGCCTCCGCGCGGTGCCGGGCGGATCCGGGGCGGGGGGCGCCCGTGGGGCGCGGGACGCGGGCGGTGCCGAGCGCGCCGCCGGCCAGTTCGTCGGGGCCGGGCACGCGCATCGAGGTGTGCGTGTCGCGGTTGGAGTCGGTGGCGGAGCCGCGTACCAGCGGCACGGCCCCGCGCCGGCGGACCGGCTCGCCCCGGTCCGCCGCGGGGGTCTCCTCGTACTCCGGCTCGTCCGCGTCCAGGTCGTCCGGCTCGTCGACGTCCAGCGGCGGCATGCCCGCGAGCATCGGCAGCAGGTCCCGCAGCCGGGCGGACAGCTCCGAGGCGCGCAGCCGGGAGGCGGGGGCCTTGGCCAGGCACTGGACGACCAGCTGCCACAGCTCGTCCGGGATGCCGGGCAGCGGCACCACCGTCTCGGTGACGTGCCGGCGCAGGACCGCCCCGGGGTGCCCGCCGCCGAACGGCGTGAACCCGGCGAGGAGCTCGTACAGCACCGTGGCCAGCGCGTATATGTCGACGGCGGCGCGCGGGGGCAGGCCCTCGACGATCTCGGGGGCGAGGTAGTCCGGCGTGCCGATGATCCTCGTGCGGGCGCCGGACGCGGGGGCGCCGGACCGGTTCGGGGTGTCGATGAGCTTGGCGACCCCGAAGTCGGTCAGCAGGGCGGGGTGCGACCCGCCGGGGCCGAGCGGCCCCTGCATGTCGAGCAGCACGTTCTCGGGCTTCACGTCCCGGTGCACGACCCCGGCCGCGTGCGCGGCGGCCAGCGCGTCGGCCACGTCGGCCACGATCGCCACGGCGGCCTCGGGTGCGAGGCGGCGCTCGCGGTCCAGCCGGGTGCGCAGGTCCGTGCCGCGCACGAGGTCCATCACGAGCGCGAGGTCGTTGCCGTCCACGACGAGGTCGCGCACGCCGACGACGTGCGGGTGGTCGAGGCCGAGCAGGGCGCTGCGCTCCTGGACGAAGCGTCCGACCAGCTCCTGGTCGGACGCGAGGTCCTCGCGGAGCAGCTTGACGGCGACGGGCCCGTCCGGCCCCTCGCCCAGCCACACCGTGCCCGCGCTGCCGCGCCCCAGGATCTGGTGCGCGGTGTACCGGCTGCCGATCTTCCGTGCCACGACTGCTCCCTCAGCGGCTGGCGTACGGCACAAAAGTACGCGGCCGGGAGGGCGATGAGGGCCATTAGGGGGCCCACTTCTCGGTGACCTTCACTTCTGTGGGCGAAATCGCGCCCCAGAAGTCGACAAATCCACGTGGTCGGCGCTATCGGGCCCCGGAGGGGTGCCTATGCGGCACCCCCGCCACCCGAGCCGCCGCCGATGTCGCCGATGAAGTCCGTGATGGCCTCGCCCCACGACCAGAGCTGGTCCCACCAGCTCTTGGTGGTCTCGGCTCCGTCGGTGACCCACCCGCCGACCGGGGTGAGCTCCCAGATCATCCAGCCCGCGACGACGAACAGGACGATCACGAACAGGCAGCCCTTGAGGCAGCCCAGGCCCGGGATCCGCATCGGGTTCGCGCTGCGGCGCCGGGGCTCGCGCTCACGCGGCTCGCGCTGCGGCGCCGCCGGGCGGGCGGGGGCCTGCTGCGGCGGGGCCGCGTACGGCTGGGGCTGCGGCTGCTGGTACGGCTGTTGGTACGGCGCGGGCGGCGCCTGGTAGTGCGGCGGCTGCTGCGGGTAGGGCTGCTGCGGGTGGGCCGGCCGGTACGGCTGGGCCTGCGGGGCCTGCCGGTACTGCTGGGGCTGCGGCTGCGGCTGCCGGCGCGGCTGGACCGGGGGTGCCGGCGGCGGGGCCTGGCGCTGCGGGCGGCGGCGCAGGGGGTCCTCGCTCGGGTCGAGGTACTGGATCTGCGTCTGCTCGTTCCGGTCCCGGACGCCCTGGAGCTGCGACTGCCAGGGGTGCGGCGCGTCCGGCTGTTGTACCGGCGGCATGACCGCGGTCGGGTCGGCGGCGCCCGGTCCGCCCTGGGCGCCGACGGGCGGCAGCACCGAGGTGGCGTCCTCGGCGCCGGCCGGGCCGCGCGCGGGGACCGGGGGCATCACGCTGGTGGCCGCGTTCGGGTCGTACGCGGCGGCCGGGGCGGTGCTGGGCAGCACCTGGGTCGGGTCGGCGGCGCCTGGGGTTTCGGGGACGGGGGCCGGGGAGGGGTCGGGCGCGAGGAGCGCGCCGACGCCGAGGGCGGCCTCGACCTCGGTGGGGCTGGAGTGCACGCCGATGCCGGCCGCGACCACGCGCAGGCCGCGGGCCAGGCTCTGGGCGCTCGGGCGCTCGTCCGGCTCCTTGCGCAGGCAGCGCTCGATGACCGTCCACAGCGGTTCCGGCATGGTCGAGGGGCGCTGCGGCTCCTCGCTGAGGTGCCGGTGCAGGACCTCCAGGGCGGTGCCGCCGGCGAACGGCGGGCGGCCGGTGACCAGCTCGTACAGCAGGATGCCGGCGCCGTAGATGTCCACGGCGGAGGTCTGCGGACGGCCCTCGGCGGACTCGGGCGCCACGTACGCGGGCGTGCCGACGAACTCGTGGGTGCGGGTCAGGCCCGGGGAGTCGGCGAGGCGGGCGATGCCGAAGTCGGTCAGCATCGGGCGCATCTGGCCGCCGCTCTCGTCGAGCAGCACGTTCGCGGGCTTGAGGTCGCGGTGGACCACGCCGTCGGCGTGGCTGGCGGCGAGCGCGTCGGCGATCTGGGCGGTCAGCAGGCTCGCGGCGACGGGCGTGAAGGGCCCGTTCTCGCGGATGTACCGGTGCAGGTCCGGGCCGTCGATCAGGTCCATGACCAGGGCGAGCAGGTCGCCCTCCACCACGAGGTCGCGGGTGCGCACGATGTTCGGGTGGGTGAGGCGCAGCAGGACCGAGCGCTCGCGGAGGAAGCGCATCACGACGTCGGCGTCGTGGGCCAGCTCCTCCTTGAGCACCTTGATGGCGACGGTCTCGCCGGGCTGCCCGGCGACGGCCGCCTCGGCACCCGCCGTCTCCCGCTGGCGGGCGCGCCAGACGGTCCCGGTGGCGCCGCGGCCGAGCGGCTCCTCCAGGAAGTACTTGCTGCCGACTGGCCGCACGTCACCAGCTCCCTGCTGTCAATTTCCTCGTTCCGCCCACTCTAGGGGGTGGCTACGGGGAAGACGCGGGCCTCGGAGGGATGGTTGCCGCACACTCGTGCGACGGGTGGGTCGCGCGGGGACACCCGCGAGGTGATTTGCGTACGGTTTCGGACGGCCCCGCGATCGATCAAGATCACTTCTGGGTGGGTGCCGGGCGTGTTGTCGGCGACAGGTGCGAGGATGCACCCAGCACGGAACCGCGGGGACGGGAGCCCCTCGGTCCGGCAGACCTGACCGGGCGACGCGTCCGTGCCGGGCGGGGGGACGTCAGGGCGGCACTCGGGGCCCCCTCCCTGCCGGGCGCACCGCGCAGAAGGGACCGCTGACGGCGATGCAGATCCGGCTGACCGTCCTCGGGCCGCGCAGCGGCCACCAGACCGCGACCTGTGACGTGCTCGTGACGGCCCCGGCCGGGACGGCGCTGGCCGCCGTCGCCTCCGGCCTCGCGGCGACCGTCGGCGGCCCCGACACGGGCGGCACGATCATCCTCTACGCCGGCCGGGAGCGCCTCGACCTCCAGCGCCGGATACTCGGCGAGCCGCCCCTCGTGGACGGGGCGGTGCTCTCCCTGCACGCCCCGGTGGCGGAGGAGGACCCGGCGGCCGGTGCGGCCGCCGAGCTGCACGTGGTCGCGGGCCCCGACGCGGGCGGCGTCCACCTGCTGCACGGCGGGCAGATCCGGATCGGCCGGTCCGCGGACGCGGACGTGCCGCTGGACGACCCGGACGTCTCGCGGCTGCACTGCGCGGTGACGGTCGCGGAGGACGGCCGGGTGGCGGTGGCCGACCTCGGCTCGACGAACGGCACCACCCTCGACGGCACCCCCCTGGGCACCCGCCCCGTCCCGCTGCCGCCGGGCGCGCTGCTCAGGGTCGGCGAGTCCACCCTGCGCCTGCGCCCCGCGGGCCCGGCAGGCACGCGCGCGGTCACCCCGGACTCGGAGGGACACCTGCGGCTCGCCGCACCCGGCGACGCCCCCGCCCAGGCGCCCGTACCGGCCCGGCCCGGCGACGCGCACGGCTCCGCGCGCGGCGCCGAGGGGTACGTACCGGCGGCGCGCCGGCACCCCGACACCGGCCCCGTGCCCGAGGCGGGGGTCGACGGGCACGTCCGCCCCCGGTACGGCGCGGTCAGCTCGCCCACGCACCATGTGGCGCCCGCTCCGGAGGGCTCCGCCCCGGCCGGCCATCCGGCCCCCGGCACCGGCACCGCCACCGCCCCGCAGGCCCCCGCCGCCCCGTACGCCGCGCCCGGCGACCAGCACGCCCCCGGCCGGCACGACGCGGCGGCCGGCCCTCATGCCCCGGCGCCGGCCGCCCCGGCCCCGTACGCATCCCCGGCCGCCCCCGCGGCCCCCGCGGCCCCCGCCGCCCCCGGCCCGTACGCCAACGCCCCCGGCCCGGCACCCGCCCCCTCCCCCGACCCCGGCCAAGGCACTCGACGCCGTCGCGGCATCGGGGCCTGGGCCCGCCGCTGGGCCGGCCGGGACGGCCAGGAGGAGCAGACGGCCGGCGGCGGCAGCGGACACCCCGCGGCGCCCCGCACCCCTGCCGCGGACGGCCGCCCCGACCCCGCGGAACTCCTGCTGGCCGCCCTCGGGCCCGGCCCCCGGCTCTGGGAGCGGGACCCCGCCCACCCCGAGGCCCTGGAGGTGCGGCTCGGGCAGGGCGCGGCCGTCCCGCTGCGCACCACCGGCTCCCTCGCGCTCGCCGGACCGCGCGCCCGCCTCGCGGGCCTGGCCCGGTCCGTCCTCGCCCAGCTGGCCGCCCTGCACGCGCCCGGCGGCCTGGAGATCGTCCTGGTCAGCACCGACCGGGCCCGGCCCCTGGCGGACCGCCGGGCCGAGTGGTCCTGGCTCGGCTGGCTGCCCCACGTGCGGCCCGCGCACGGCCAGGACTGCCGGCTGCTCCTCGCGTACGACAAGGACCAGGCCGCCGCCCGGACGGCCGAGCTGACCCGGCGGCTGGACGAGGGCCCGCTGGGCCGGCACTGGGCCTCCCGGCCCAGGGAGGCGGTGGCGGAGGCCGCCGCCGCGTACTCCGGCCCGTACACGGTGCTGGTCCTCGACGGCGACCCCGGCCCCGGCCCGCTGCGGGACACGGTGGCCCGGCTGGCCGGGCACGGCCCGGCCGTCGGCATCCACCTGCTCTGCCTGGCCGAGGCGCCCGCCGCCTCCCCGGCGTCGCCCGTCTCCGAGACGTACGAGACCGCCTGCGCCGCCTCGCCCGCCTTCCGCGAGTGCGGCACGGCCGCGCTGCTCAGCGGCGACGTAGCGACCGCGCTGCGGGTGCTGCCGGTGCGCGGCGGCCGCCCCGCGGGCCACGGCGAGCTGGTCACCGCCGACGCGGTCTCCGCCGCCTGGGCGGAGCGCTTCGCCCGCGCCCTGGCCCCGTTGCGGGCGGACGCGGGCGGCCAGGAGCCGCAGCGCCGGACCGCCGCAGCCCTGCCGCACTCGGCCCGGCTGCTGGACGAGCTGGGCCTGGCCCGGGCCACCCCGGCCTCCCTGATGGCCCGCTGGGCCGCGGCCACCGACCAGGGGCAGACCGTCGGCGGGCACGCCGAAGTCGTGCTGGGCACCGGCCGGCGCGGGCCGGTGGGCGTCGAACTCGTCGCCGAGGGCCCGCACCTGCTGGTCGAGGGTCCTCCGGGCAGCGGCCGTACCGAGCTGCTGCGCTCCGTCGCCGCCTCCCTCTCCGCCGCGTCCCGGCCGGACCGGCTCGGGCTGGTGCTGCTGGACGGCGCGGGCGGCGAGCGGGGCGAGGGGCTGGCGCCGTGCACGGAGCTGCCGCACGTCTCCGCACACCTGGTGGCCTCCGACCCGCTGCGGATGCGCGAGTTCGCGCAGGCGCTGGGGGCCGAGCTGAAGCGCCGGTCGGAGCTGCTGGACGGCACCGCCTTCGCCGAGTGGCACGCGCGCCTCGCGGAGGCGTCCCCCGCGGTGGCCGGTGCGGCACCCGGCCGGGTCGTCGCACCGCGGCAGCCGTCGCCCGCCGAGCTGCGGGGTGACCTCGACCCGGCCAGGACGGGCACGCTCCGGCTGCGGTCCGCCACGGTCCGGGCGGAGCCGGCCGGACCGAGCCCGCTGCCCCGTCTCGTGGTGGTGGTCGACGACCTCGACGCGCTGGTCGCCCCGGCGCTGGGCAGTACGGGCCGGCCGGCGGCCGGTTCGGTCGTGCGCGCCCTGGAGGCGGTGGCCCGGGAGGGCGCCCGGCTCGGCGTCCACCTGGTGGCCTCGACCGCGCGCCCGGACCGTACGGCGGAGACCGAGCTGGCGCGGGCGGCGACGGTACGGGTCGAGCTGGAGCCGGCCCCGACCGGCACCGGCCCCGACCAGCCGTCACCGGGCCGGGGACTGCTGCGCCACGCGGACGGCCGTACGACCCCCTTCCAGGGCGGCCGGGTGACCGGCCGGATCCCGCGGACGGCCACGCTGCGGCCGACGGTGGTGCCCGTGGAGTGGGAACGGATGGGTGATCCGCCGGCCCGTCGGCCGGTGCGCGAACTGGGCAACGGCCCCACCGACCTGGCCCTGCTCGCGAGCGCGCTGGACCGTGCGTCGCAGCTGGTCTCGGCGGTTCCGGTGCTGTTCCCGCCCGCCCCCTGACGGCGTCCGCGGCGGCGCTCCGCCGCCCCGGTCCGGCCCGGCGGACCCCGTACGCGGTATTGCGGGGGGCGGCGGGGCGGGCGTAGACCTGTGGGATCGGGACACAGGGAGACGGGGGCAGTCGCATGCACGGAACCCTCAGCAACCGGAGCAGGACACCGCACCGCCGCGGCCCGGCCAAGCGCCGTACCGCGTACGCCTGGACGGCACTCGCGGCCGCCGGGGCGCTCGCGCTGAGCGCCTGCGGCAGCGACCCCGAGGCGGCCCCGGAGGGCGGCCCCAACCCGGGGAAGTCCGCCGGCCGGACCGTGGAGTTACCGTCCCTGGCCGGGCAGTCGGTGTCGGTGGCCGCCGTCTGGACGGGTCCGGAACAGGCCAACTTCACCAAGGTGCTGAAGGAGTTCGAGAAGCGCACGGGCGCGAAGGTGACCTTCGTGCCGGCGCAGGACCCGATCGTCACCTTCCTCGGCACGAAGATCGCCGGCGGTCAGCCGCCGGACGTGGCGATGCTCCCGCAGGTCGGCGCACTGGTGCAGGCCGTGGAGAAGAAGTGGGCGCAGCCGGTGGGCCCGGAGGCGCAGGCGCAGCTCGACAAGAACTACTCCGCGGGCTGGAAGAACCTCGGCGCGGTCGGCGGCACCCAGTACGGGGTGTACTTCAAGGCCGCCAACAAGTCCCTGGTCTGGTACAACGCGGCGGCCTTCGAGAACGCCGGGATCTCCGAACCCCCGGCGACCTGGAAGGAGTTCCTCCGGACCGCCGAGGACCTGTCCGCCTCGGGCACGACCCCCGTCTCGGTGGGCGGCGCGGACGGCTGGACGCTCACGGACTGGTTCGAGAACGTCTACCTCTCCCAGGCCGGGCCCGAGAAGTACGACAAGCTGGCCCGCCACGAGATCAAGTGGACGGACCCGACGGTCGCCCAGGCCCTGGGCACCCTCGCCCAGCTCTTCGGCCGCAAGGACTACCTGGCGGGCGGTCAGACCGGGGCGCTGGCAACCGAGTTCCCCAAGTCCGTCACGCAGACCTTCGCGGGCGGGGACCGGCCGGCCGCCGCGATGGTCTTCGAGGGCGACTTCGTGGCCGTCAACATCGCGGAGACGGACGCGGAGATCGGCAAGGACGCCCTGGTGTTCCCGTTCCCGGCGGTGGGCGACAAGGCCCCGGTGGTCTCCGGCGGCGACGTCGCGGTGGCGCTGAAGCCGTCGAAGGGCGCGCAGGCGCTGCTGACCTTCCTCGCCTCTCCCGACGCGGCCTCGATCTGGGCCGCCCAGGGCGGTTTCGTCTCGCCCAACAAGGCGGTCAGCCCGGCGGTATACCCGGACGACGTGCAGCGGGAGATCGCCAAGGCGCTGGTCGCGGCCGGCGACGACTTCCGGTTCGACATGTCGGACCAGGCCCCGGCCGCGTTCGGCGGCACCCCGGGGGCCGGCGAGTGGAAGGCGCTCCAGGACTTCCTGAAGAACCCGGAGGACGTTGCGGGGGTCCAGGAACGGCTGGAGGCCGACGCGGTCAAGGCGTACGGGAAGGGCTGACCCGGTGGCCGGGCCCTCCCGCAGCGCCGCGCGCCGGAGGGGGACCGTCGCGGCGGTCTTCCTCCTGCCCGCACTCCTCCTCCTGGGCGCGCTGGTCGTCCAGCCCATCGGCTACTCGGTCTGGCGCAGCCTCTTCGACCGCAGCGGCCGCTCCTTCGCCGGACTGGACAACTACGCGGCGCTGTTCTCGGACGGCGCGGTGCGGACCGCGCTGGCCAACACCGCGGTCTGGGTGGTGGCCGCGCCCGCCGCCGCCACCGCTCTGGGCCTGGTCTTCGCGGTGCTGACGGAGCGGGTGCGCTGGGGCACCGCGTTCAAGCTGCTGGTGTTCATGCCGATGGCGATCTCGATGCTGGCGGCGGGGATCATCTTCCGCCTGGTGTACGAGCAGGACCCGGGCCGGGGCGTGGCGAACGCCGTGTGGGTCGGGGTGCACGACACCTTCGCCGAGTCCTCGGCCTTCCCGCGGGCCCGTCCGCGTCCGGACGCGCCGCTGGCGCCGGACGGGAGCGGGGGCTACGTGACCCGCGCGCCGGTACGGGCGGGCGTGCCGGTGGCGCTGCCGCTGGTCGGCGTACGGCCGGAGGAGCTGCCGGAGGGGACCGCGCCCGCGCGGGCCGCCGGTGCGGAGCCGGGCCGGGTGACGGGCGTCGTGTGGCAGGACTTCGCGCGGGGCGGCGGCGGGGAGCGGGGCGCGGTGGACGCCCGCGAGCCGGGGTACGCGGGGATGCGCGTGGAGGCCGTGCGGGACGGGCGGGTGGTGGCCTCGGCGCGGGCCCGGGCGGACGGGACGTTCGTCCTGCCGGGTGCGGCGGACGGTGCGCTGCTGCGGCTGCCCGCGGAGAACTTCCGGGAGCCGTACGCGGGGGTGGACTGGCTGGGGCCGGCGCTGGTGACCCCGTCGGTGATCGGCGCGTACGTCTGGATGTGGGCGGGCTTCGCGATGGTGCTGATCGGCGCGGGCCTGGCCGCGGTGCCGCGGGAACTGCTGGAGGCGGCCCGGGTGGACGGGGCGAACGAGTGGCAGGTGTTCCGGCGGGTGACGGTGCCGCTGCTGGCGCCGGTGCTCGCGGTGGTCCTGGTGACGCTCGTGATCAACGTGATGAAGATCTTCGACCTGGTCTTCGTGATCGCGCCGGGCGCGGTGCAGGACGACGCGAACGTGCTGGCGCTCCAGCTGTACCGGACCTCCTTCGGCACGGATGCCGACCAGGGGCTGGGCTCGGCGATCGCGGTACTGCTGCTGGTGCTGGTGGTGCCGGTGATGTGGTTCAACGTCCGCCGGTTGAGGAAGGAGGGCGCCCGATGAACGGGGCCGCCCCGCACGCCGAAGCCGCCCGCACCGCTCCCGCCGGGGCCGGCGCGGCCGGTTCCCGGGCCGCCGTACCGCTGGCCTCCCGTCTCGCGGCGCGGGCCGCGTCCGGGGCGGTGCGGGTGTTCCTGGTGCTGGCGGCCGCCTTCTGGCTGCTGCCGACCGTGGGACTGCTGGTGTCCTCGCTGCTCTCGCCCGCCGACCTGGCGTCCGGTGGCTGGTGGCGGGCGCTGACCGCGCCGGCCCGGCTCACGACGGAGAACTACGCGGCTCTGCTGTCCAACGAGGCGGTGACCACCTCCCTGCTCAGCACGGTGCTGATCACGGTCCCGGCGACGCTGCTCGTCCTCGCCCTCGGGGCCTTCGCGGGGTACGCGTTCGCCTGGCTGGAGTTCCCCGGCCGGGACGCGCTGTTCCTGGTGGTGGTGGCGCTGCTGGTGGTGCCGGTGCAGGTGGCCCTGATCCCGGTGTCCGAACTCTTCGGCGCCATCGGGCTGTTCGAGACCACGGCCGGGGTGGTGCTGTTCCACACCGCGTTCGGGCTGCCCTTCGCCGTCTTCCTGCTGCGCAACTTCTTCGCCGAGATCCCGCGGGAGCTGCTGGAGGCGGCCCGCCTCGACGGTGCGGGCGAACTGCGGCTGTTCACCCGGGTGGTGCTGCCGCTCGGCGGTCCGGCCATCGCCTCGCTCGGCATCTTCCAGTTCCTGTGGGTGTGGAACGACATGCTGGTGGCGCTGGTCTTCGCGGACTCCACGCGGCCGCCGATCACGGTGGCCCTCCAGCAGCAGGTGCGGCAGTTCGGCAACAACATCGACGTGCTCGCGCCGGGCGCGTTCATCTCGATGGTGGTGCCGCTGGTCGTCTTCTTCGCGTTCCAGCGCCAGTTCGTCTCCGGGGTGCTGGCCGGGGCGATCAAGTAGGCACGGGATCACACAAGCCCCCGGGCCCGGGCGGGTGCCCGGGCCCGCCCCTCGATGATCGAGTAATCACGCTTATGACCCGGATGCCACGAACCGCGTAACCCGCCCGCCGCACCCGGGGTTCACGGGCAATATGCCCGCGCCGACCCCTGGATGTGCCGTGCCCCGGTTCAGCGTCATCGTGCCCGCGTACAAGGTCCAGGCGTACCTCCAGGAGAGTCTGGACTCCGTCCTGACCCAGTCGTACACCGACCTCGAACTGATCGCCGTCGACGACTGCTCCCCCGACGCCTGCGGCTCGATCATCGACGGGTACGCGGCCCGCGACCCCCGCGTCACGGCCGTCCACCTGCCGCACAACACCGGGCCCGGCCCGGCCAGGAACGCGGGCGTCGCCCGGGCCACCGGCGACTACCTGATCTTCCTCGACGGCGACGACACGCTGGCCCCGGGCGGCCTCCAGGCCATCGCCGACCGGCTCAAGGCCACCGGCTCCCCCGACGTCCTGGTGTACGACTACGCGCGCACGTACTGGTCCGGCGAGACCGTGCGCAACCAGCTGGCCGACCGTCTCTCCGAGGAGGGTCCGGCCAGCTTCCGCATCGCCGACCGGCCCGCCCTCCTCGGCCTGCTGGCGGTGGCGTGGAACAAGGCCTACCGCCGCGAGTTCACCGAGCGCTCCGGCCTCGCCTTCCCGCCCGGCTACTACCAGGACATCCCCTGGAGCTACCCGGCGCTGCTGACCGCCGGGTCCATCGCCGTCCTGGACCGGGTGTGCGTGCACTACCGGCAGCGCCGCACCGGCTCCCTCCTCACCACCACCAGCCGCCGCCACCTCGACCTCTCCGGCCAGTACGACCGGCTGTTCGCCTTCCTCGGCGAGCACCCCGAACTGGACCGCTGGCGGCCGCTGCTCTACCGCCGGATGGCAGACCACCACTCCCGGCTGCTGGCCCTCCCCGGCCGCCTGCCGCGCGGCGCCCGGGCCGAGTTCTTCCGCGAGGCCCGCGCCCGGCTGCGCCGCCACCGGGCCCGGGGTGCGGCCCCCGCCCCGGCGGTACGGGCCCGGCACGCCCTGATGCGACTGGGCACGCCGCGTACGTACGGAGCCGTCGCCGCCCTGTACCGCGCCGCCCTGCGCGGCCGGGCGCGGGCCCGGGCCGCCTGGGCTGCGGTGCGGTCGGGACTGCTGCTGCTCCACTACCGCCTCCAGCGGCGGCTGCCGCTCCGTCCGGAGCTGGCGGTGTTCTCCGCGTACTGGCACGGCGGCTACGCCTGCAACCCGGCGGCCATCGAGGAGAAGCTCCGGGAACTGGCCCCCCGCATCAGGACCGCCTGGATCTGCGGACCGGCCCACGACGCCACCGTGCCGGCCGCCACCGCGCGGCTCCGGCCGGACACCCTCGCGTACTGGACGGCCCTGGCCCGGGCCAAGTACCTGGTGACCAACGTCAACTTCGACCGGGGCCTGCGCAAGCGGCCCGGCCAGGTGCTGCTCCAGACCCAGCACGGCACGCCGCTCAAGCGGGTGGGCCTGGACCTGCTCGACCGCCCGGCCGCCACCCCCACCGGCGACTTCGCGGGCCTGCTGCGCGGCGCCGACCAGTGGGACTACCTGCTGTCGGCCAACCGGCACTCGACCCTGGTCTGGGAGAAGGCCCTGCCCGCCCGCTACACCACGCTGGAGTACGGCTACCCGCGCAACGACGTCTTCCACCGGGCCGGCGCGGCCGAGGTGCTGGAGATCCGCGAGCGCCTGGGCATCCCGCCCGGCACCACCGCCATCCTGTACGCGCCCACGCACCGCGACTACCGGCGCAGCCGCCCCGACGAGCCGGACTTCGAGAAGGTGCTGCGGGACCTGGGCCCGCGCTTCACCATCCTGGCCCGCGCCCACCACACGTACGGCGGGCCGTTCGGCCGGGACCCGCACCCGCGGCTGGTCGACGTCTCGGACCACCCGTCGGTCGAGGAGCTGTGCCTGGCCTCGGACGCGCTGGTCACCGACTACTCGTCCCTGATGTTCGACTACGCGGCGCTCGACCGGCCGATCGTGATCCACGCGGACGACTGGGAGGCCTACGAGGCGGCACGCGGCACCTACTTCGACCTGCGGTCCTGTCCGCCGGGCGCGATCGCGAAGACCGAGGACGAGCTGGTCGACATCTTCGCCACCGGCCACTGGCAGGGCTCCCGCTCGGCCCAGCTGCGCGCGGCGTTCCGGGCCCGGTTCTGCACGTACGACGACGGGCACGCGGCGGAGCGCGTGGTGCGCCGGGTGTTCCTGGACCAGTCGGCGGGGCTGCCGGCCTTCGTGCCGCCGGAGGAGCGCCGGCCGGCCCCGGCCGCCCCGGCCGCCTCGGTGACGGCGCCCTCCCAGCGACGGGGCCCCCGCGACTACGACCGGCTCTCGCTGGACTGAGCCGTTGCGCACGACCCGTCACCCGCGTCCCGGAAGGCGCCCCTGTGAAGCCCCGCCTGAGCGTTGTCATCCCGGTCCACGACGTCGAGCCGCACCTGCTCGCCTGCCTGCGGTCGGTCGCCGCGCAGACGGCCTCCGACCTGGAGGCGGTGCTGGTGGACGACGGGTCCACGGACGGCAGCGGACGGATCGCGGAGGCGTTCGCGGCGGGCGACGGCCGCTTCCGGTACGTGCGGCAGCCCCACGCGGGACTGGCGGCGGCCCGCAACACCGGGGTGCGGCACACGAGTCCGGGCGTCCCGTACCTGACCTTCGTCGACGGCGACGACCTCGTCGCCCCCGACGCGTACGAGCGGATGCTGGCCAGCCTGGAGCGGACCGGCTCGGACTTCGCCACCGGCAACGTGTGGCGGCTGCGGGGCCGCGAACGCGAGCAGTCCCGCCGCTACCGGTGGCTGGGTGGCGACCTGGAGGGCACGCACATCACCCGCAGGTGGGAGCTGCTGACGGACCGGACGGCCTGGAACAAGGTGTTCCGCAGGTCCTTCTGGGACCTGCACCAGCTCGCCTTCCCGGAGGGGCGGCCGTACGAGGACGCGCCGGTCACCATCCCCGCGCACTTCCTGGCGGACTCCGTGGACGTGCTGCACCGGCACGTCTACTACTGGCGGGTGCGCGGGGGTTCGGTCACCCGGCGGGGCACGGACGCGGCGGGGGTGCGGGACCGGATCGCGGCCTGTGAGGAGATCAGCGAGTTCCTGGCGCGGCTGGGTCCCGGCTCCGCGGGGCGCCGGGGGCGGGCCGGGGGTTCCACGGGCCACCGGCGCACGTACGACGTGTCCTGCCTGCGCGACGACTTCGTGTTCTTCATGCGCCGGCTCCCGGCGGGCGGCCCCGACTTCCGCGACACCCTGCTGGCCGGCACGGCCGCGTTCCTCGACCGGGCCGGGCCCACCGCCACCGAGGACCTGCCGGTCGACCTGCGGGCCCAGTACCAGCTGGTCAGGGAGGGCCGGGTGCCCGAGCTGCTGGACCTGATCGCCGAGGGGCCGGTCTTCGACGTCCGCCGGCGGCACGCGGTCTTCCCCGGTGTGCCGCTGCCCTCGGCCACCACCCGGCTGCGCGGCTCGGACCTGCCGGTGGTGGCCAGGCTGCTGTCCGCGGCCTGGGGCCCCGACGGCCGGCTGCGGATGACCGGCTACGCGTACATCCGCAACCTCGGCGCGGCCGCCCCCCGGCTGCCGCTGCGCACCGGGGTGCTGCGGTCGGGGCACTCGCTGCGCCTCGTCCCCACCCGCGGCACGACGGCCGCGGAGGCCACCGAGCAGTCCGGCCAGAACCGGCACGACTACGACGGCTCCGGCTTCGAGATGACCGTGGACCCGCACGGCCTGCGCCCCGGCGACTGGGACGTCTCCGTCGTCAGCGGCCTGCGCCGGGCGGCGGTCCGCGCCCTGGACCAGGGGCGGGCGCAGCCGCTGGTCTTCGACCGCGGCCTGGGCACGCGGGTCACCCTGGACTTCGCCGAGGGCCGCGCGGTGCTGCGGGTGCGCCCGTACGCGGCGCTGGTGACCGGACACGAGCTGCCGGACGGCGGCGCGCTGACCCTCTCCGGCACCCTGTTCGGCGACACCGTCCCGTCCCACCTGCGGCTGCGCCGCCGCGGCGGCGACGGGTTCCTCTTCCCCCTGTGTGCGGACGGGCGTTCCTTCACCGTGACGGTCGACCCGGCCCTGCTGTACGAGGCCCCCCGCGTCCCGCACCTCGACCCGGCCGAGGTCGGCGCCCCGGACGGCGAGGTGTGGGCCGCGGAACTGGTCCTGCCCGACGGCGCCACCGCCGAGCTGGCCTCCTCGCCGGCCCTGCCGCCCGGCCGCCACCCGCTGTGCGTGCTGACGGACCCGTACGGCCGGCTCACCCTGGAGCTGACCGAGCGGCCCCTGCTGTCCGCCGTCTCCTGGGATCCGGACGGGGCGGTGCTGTGCCTGGAGGGCGACTGCGCCCAGGACGCGGGGGCGGAGCTGGTGCTGCGGCACACCACGCTGCACGAGGAGCTGGTCACTCCGGTCACCCCGCAGGAGGGCCGGTTCGCCGTACGGGTGGGTCCCGGCGGCGGGGCCCTGCGGGAGGGCGAGTGGGCGGCGTACCTGCGCGAGGCCAACGGCACCGAGCACACGCTGCGCCTGCTGGCCGCCCCGGCCCAGGAACTGCCGCTGCGGTTCACCGCGGCCGGGCGGGATTTCACGGTCAGCCGCCGGCACGGGGACCGGCTGCACCTCACCTCCGGGTCGATGCTGCCGCGGGCCGAGCGGGGCCCGTACCGGCGGCAGATCCTCCAGACCGCCCACTACCCGGCGCATCTGGCCCGCCCGCTGCGCGAGACGGTGCTGTACGGCGACTCGCCCGCGGCCCGCGCGGTGCACGCCGAGCTGCTGCGGCGGGGCACCGACGTGGAGCACCTGTGGGTGACGCACGACCAGCGGACCCCGGTGCCGCCCACGGCCACCCCCGTCGAGCTGCACGGCTCGGCCTGGTACGAGGCGCTGGCCCGGTCACGCCGGATCGTGACGGCGGCGGACCTGCCGGACTGGTTCGAGCGGCGCCCCGGGCAGACGGTCGTACGGATCTGGCAGGGCACGCCGGTGAAGCGGGTCGGCACGGACCTGACCGGCGGGGTGTACGCCGACCACCGCAGGCTGGAGGCGCTGCCCCGGCAGACCCGGCAGTGGTCGGTGCTGGTCTCGCCGAGCACCTTCGCGACCGGGGTGCTGCGCCGGGCCCTGGGGTACGCGGGCGAGGTGCTGGAGGCGGGCTCGCCGCACAACGACCTGCTGCTGGCCCCCGACCGGGAGAAGGCCGCGGAGGAGCTGCGGCGGGCGCTGGAGCTGCCGCCGGGGGCGCGGACGGTGCTGTACGCGCCGACGTTCCGGGACCACCTGGCGCACGCGGAGGGCCGGTTCGGCTTCGATCCTGGGCGGAACCTGGACCTGGAGCTGGCCGAGCGCGAGCTGGGCGCCGACCACGTGCTGCTGGTCCGCCGGCACCCGCTGGCCACGGGCCCGGCGCTGCCCCGTACGCCGTTCGTGCGGGACGTGTCGGGGCACCCGGACCCGGCGGCGCTGATGCTGGTGGCGGACGTGCTGGTGACCGACTATTCGTCGCTGATGTGCGACTTCACGCTGACCGGGCGGCCGGTGCTGCTGCACACGCACGACCTGGAGGACTACCGGGACCTGGTGCGGGGGCTGAGCCTGGACCTGGAGCGCACGGCGCCGGGGCCGCTGCTGAAGACGACCGCCGAGCTGTGCGCGGCCGTGCGGGAGGCGGGCGCGGTGCGGGCCCGGCACGCGGACGCGTACGCGGGGTTCCGGGCCGCGTACTGCGACCTGGACGACGGGCGGGCGGCGCAGCGGGTGGCGGACCGGCTGCTGCAGGGCTGACCGCGGCCGTGGGTCACGGCGGCGCGGCCGCGGGGCGCGGCAGGCGCTCGTACCGGACGAGCACGACGCGTCCGTGCACCAGCCGGCGGCGGCCCGTCTCGGCGAACTCGGTCCGCAGCAGCGTGCGCTTGGCGTGCTCGGCGGGGGTGACCGACGGCCAGTCGGGGTCCTTGGCCGCCTCGTTGGTGAGGACGAGCCAGACGCGGTCGTGGCGGGCGAGGCGCCTGCGGAGGGTGGCGGCGTCCGTCTCGGTCCCGTACAGCGTGGCGGACCGGGGTCCGGGGACGGCCAGGCCCACGTCCGCGGCGGCGCGGAAGCTGTCGGGGTAGGCGAGGGCGATGCGCCGTCCCATGTCGGGCACGTAGAGCACGGCGTCCCCGGGCCGGACCAGCGCCCGCGCCGACCGGGCCACGGCGGCGAAGTCGTCGCCGCGGGACTCGGGGGTCCGCAGGCGGGCCTGTACGGGGTACTGCGCCCAGAACCCGGCGGCGACCAGCAGCACACCGGCCAGCCCGTACGCCACGGGGGCCGGGCCGCACGCCTGGCGCCGACCGCCGCGCACCGCCCCCGAACCTCCGGCCGCGGTGCGCTCCCGGTGTTCCGACCGCACCGCCCGTCCGGCGCCTCGCACCGGGCCCCGGCCGCCCGGCGCCGCCCCCGGGCCGCCGGCCGCAGCGGCCTCCCGATGTTCCGGCCACGCCGTCCCGGGGCCTCCGGCCGCAGCGGCCTCCCGGCGTTTCGGCCGCGCCGCCCGTTCGGCGCCGGGGGCCGGTGACGCGCCCCTGGTCCGTCCCGCGCGCCACCGTGACAGCGCGGCCGGCGCGGCCGGCAGCGCGTCCAGGCCGGCGGCGGCCAGCAGCGGCAGTCCGGGGAGCGCGAAGAGCACGTACCGGTCGTAGTACAGCGGCTCCAGCTGCGAGACGGCCAGCAGCAGCGCGGGTGGCACCAGCAGCAGCGGCGCCGCGACCGCGGCCACCCGCGGGGCGGCCAGGAGCCCGGCGGCGGCCAGGGCCAGCGCCGTGCCCGCGACCACCGGCGAGGGCCCGGCGAAGGAGAGCGCCAGCTGACCGGCGGCCGCCGCGTCGGGCCGCTCCAGCCAGCCCACCTGCCCGCTCTGCCCGCGGGACCACCAGAGCAGCGGCCCCACCGCCGCGCACGCCGAGCCGGCCGCGAGCGCCCAGCGTCGCCGGTCCGTGCGCGGGACCGCTCCCAGCCGCAGGCTGAGCAGGTGGGCCGGGAGCACCAGCAGCGCGAAGACGTGCAGCAGCCCGGCGGCGGCGAGCACGGCGGCGTACCCGACCCAGCGGCGCGCGGTGAACAGCACGGTCGCGAGGGCGACGAGGGCGCCGACCAGGGCGTACGAGCGGCCTTCCTGGGCGTAGCGGCTCACCAGCGGGGTCACCGCGTACGCGAGGCCCGCCCAGAGCCCGACGCGCGGCCGGGCCAGCCGCACCCCCAGCTCCGCCACGAGGGCGGCGGTGGCGGCCGCGCCCAGCAGGGACGGCAGCCGCAGCACCACCTCGCCGGGGTGCGGGTCGAGCGCGAACAGGGCGTGGACCAGGGCGTAGTACAGCGCGTGGACGGCGTCGACGGAGCCCGCCAGGTGCCAGATCTCCGGGAGGGTGCGCCGGGCCACCTGCCAGGTGACGGCCTCGTCGCGCCACAGGGTGCCGCGGTGGAGGCCCCACGCCCCGACGGCGAGCGCGACGGCGGCGGGGGCCGCGAGGGCGGACCGTCTGGTGAGTCTCACGGCGCCAGTCTCGGGGCGCCGGGCGGCGGCCGGGTGAATCCCGCGTGACGCCCGGGGGCGTGCGTCGGGCGCCGGGGCCCGCGGGCCGGCCGGTTTCCCGGACTCGTCAGGAGCGGCGCGCCCCCACGCCGGCCCTTCCCGGGGCCCGCATCAGGTGCCGGGTGCTCGCAGGCCGACCCGTTCCCCGGGCCGTCAAGCGCCGGGCTCCCGCCGGCCCTTCCCAGGGCGGCCGTCAGGCGCCGGGCGCCCGGAGTCCGGCGACCACGGCGTGGGCGAGGTCGTCCAGGTAGGAGTCCGGCAGTCCGGCGCGGATGACGACGAGCCGCCAGTACAGCGGCCCGATGGCGAGGTCGAGGGCCCGCTCGGGGTCGGTGCCCTCCGGCAGCTCGCCCCGGGCCACGGCGGCCCGCACGATGTCCCCGGCGATGCCCTCCTGGCCCTGGAGGAGCACCCCGCGCACGGCCTCGGCCAGTTCGGGGTTGCGGGCCGCCTCCACGAGCAGGTCCGGGATGACCTGGGAGGCCACGGGGTGGCGCAGCAGGTGGGCGGTGACCTCCAGCAGGGCGCGGACGTCGCCGTGGAGCGAGCCGGTGTCGGGGGCGGGCAGCCCCTGGGCGGCGAAGACGGAGACCAGGTCGAGCACGAGGTGGAGCTTGGAGCGCCAGCGGCGGTAGACGGCGGTCTTGCCGACGCCGGCACGGCGGGCGACGGCCTCGATCGACATCTTCGAGAAGCCGACCGCGGCCAGTTCCTCGAAGACCGCGGCCCGGATGGCCTCGGTGACGTCCTCGCGGAGCACGGCCGCTCCGGCGGGCGCGCGTCGGGAGGGCGAGGCGGCGGCGGGCTCGTTGGTCATGCACACGAGCATAACGGTGGCTCACGTCACGACGATACGGTTGCGTTCCGACGTACGGGAGTCCTACTCTCGGCGTAGCGACGATACGGGTCCGTCCCGTCGTCGACCGAGCCTCTCCCTCGAAAGCGACGTCCTCCGTGAGCCTGACGACCGCGCCCCCGGAACCCGCCCCGCAACCGGCCCGCCGGCCGGGCGGCACCGTGCAGCTCCCCGCCGCTCCCCCGGACCCGGAGGCCGCCCGGCTGGCCGCCGCGCACGGCCTGCGCGTCAGCGGCGAACGCCCCGGCCTACCCGCCTACGCCCGGCAGCTGTGGGGGCGGCGGCAGTTCATCGCCGCCTTCGCCACCGCCCGGATGAGCGCCACGTACAGCACGGCCAGGCTGGGCCAGGTCTGGCACCTGATGACCCCGCTGCTCAACGCGGCGGTCTACTACTTCGTCTTCGGCGTCGTCCTCGACACCCGCAGCGGCACGCCCCAGTTCATCCTGTACCTGGTGACGGGCGTGTTCGTGTGGGACTTCTTCTCCAGCGCCCTCAACTCCGGCACCCGGGCCGTCTCGGGCAACCTCGGCCTGGTCCGCGCCCTGCAGTTCCCGCGCGCGGCCTTGCCCGTGTCCGCCGTGGTCCAGCTCTTCCAGCAGCTGATGGTCACCATGGGCGCGCTGGTCCTGATCCTGCTCGCCTTCGGCCAGCCGCCGCGGGCGTCCTGGCTGCTCGCCGTGCCCGCGCTGGCGCTGCTCGCGGTGTTCTGCGCGGGCTGCGCGCTGGTGATGGCCCGGATCGGCAGCCGGACCCCGGACGTGCAGCAGCTCATGCCGTTCCTGCTGCGCACCTGGATGTACTGCTCGGGCGTGATGTGGAACATCGGGCCCACACTGGAGAAGCACCACTTCCCGCAGGCGGTGGTGCTGGCCTTCCAGTGGAACCCGGCGGCCCTCTACATCGACCTGGTGCGCGTCGCCCTGCTCGACAGCCACCACGCCCACCAGCTGCCGCACCACGCCTGGGCGCTCGCCGCCGGCTGGGCGCTGCTCGCGGGGATCGGCGGCTTCGTCTGGTTCTGGAAGGCGGAAGAGGAGTACGGCCGTGGCTGAACCCAGGATTCCCACCGTGATCGCGGACGACCTCCACGTGGTCTACAAGGTGCAGGGCGCCGGAGGCGGCCGCGGCAGCGCCACCTCCGCCCTGAGCCGCATCTTCTCCCGCCGCGAGCGGCCCGGCGTCCGCGAGGTGCACGCCGTCAGGGGCGTCAGCTTCGTCGCGTACAAGGGCGAGGCCATCGGCCTCATCGGCTCCAACGGCTCGGGCAAGTCCACCCTCCTGAAGGCCATCGCCGGCCTGCTCCCGGCCGCCGCCGGACGGGTCTACACCGACGGCCAGCCCTCGCTGCTCGGCGTCAACGCGGCCCTGATGAACGACCTGACCGGCGAGCGGAACGTCATGCTCGGGGGCCTGGCCATGGGGATGACCAGGCAGCAGATCCAGGAGCGCTACGAGGAGATCGTGGAGTTCTCCGGCATCAACGAGAAGGGCGACTTCATCTCACTGCCCATGCGCACCTACTCCTCCGGCATGGCCGCCCGGCTGCGCTTCTCCATCGCCGCCGCGAAGAGCCACGAGGTGCTGATGATCGACGAGGCCCTGGCCACCGGCGACGCCCGCTTCCAGCGCCGCAGCCGGCGCCGCATCGAGGAGCTGCGCAAGGAGGCCGGCACCGTCTTCCTGGTCAGCCACGGCATCGGCACCATCCGGGAGACCTGCGACCGGGCGATCTGGCTGGAAGCGGGCGTGCTGCGCATGGACGGCCCGACCAAGGAGGTCTGCGACGCGTACGAGGCCTTCGGAAAGAAGTGAGCAGGAGGCCCGTACGACGGGAGCGCCCCGGACCGCGAGGGTCCGGGGCGCTCCGTCGTACGGGCGTTGCCGCCGGCGTCAGCTGTGCGTGCGCAGCAGCGTCCGCATCGTCCGCATCGCGACCGAGAGGTTCGCCAGGTCGAAGTCGTCCGACCCGTGGATCTCCTCCAGCGTGGTCCGGGCGCGGCCGATGATGGCGGCGTTGCGCTCCTCCCAGGCCTTGAACCGCTCCTCGGGGGTCGAGGTGCCGTTGCCGACCGACAGGACGTCGGCCGTCAGGCCCGCGTGGGCGGCGAACAGGTCCTCGCGGATGGAGGCGCGGGCCATCGACTGCCACCGGTCGTTGCGCGGCAGCTCGATGATCCGGTCCATCAGCTGGGTGATGTTCAGGCGGTCGGCGAGGTCGTAGTACACCTCGGCGACGTCCAGCGCGTCCTTGCCGGTCCGGTCGGCGATCGCGACGATGTCGAGCGTCGGGAAGGCCGAGGAGAAGCCCGCGACCTTCTGCGCCAGCTCCTCCGGCACGCCGGCCTCGGTCAGCTCGTCCAGGACCAGCTGGTACCACTCCAGGTCAGCGCCGCGCACCAGCTTGGGCAGCTCGGCCCAGACGGTGGCCACCCGCTCGCTGAAGAACTCGATGGTCTCGGTGATCTGCAGCGGCTGCGGGCGGTTGTTCAGCAGCCAGCGGGTGCCGCGCTCGACCAGGCGGCGCGAGTGCAGCCGGATCCGGGTCTGGACGTCGGCCGCGACCCGGTTGTCCAGGGCCTCGACGGCGTCCCACACCTCGGCCAGGCCGAAGATCTCGCGGGCGGACAGCTGTGCCCGGACGATCTCCTCCAGCGAGGCGCCGGTCTCCTCCCGCAGACGGTGCAGGAAGGTCGAACCACCGGTGTTGATGGTGTCGTTGACCAGGATCGTGGTGATGATCTCCCGGCGCAGCGCGTGGGACTCGATCTGCTCGGGGAACCGGTCCCGCAGGGCCTGCGGGAAGTACGCGAAGAGCAGGCGGCGCAGGTACGGGTCGTCGGGCAGGCCGGTGGCGATCAGCTCGTCCGCGGTCGTGATCTTCGTGTAGGCGAAGAGCACGGCCAGCTCGGGCTGGGTCAGACCCCGGTCGTTGTTGAGCAGCTCGCGGATCTGCCGGTCGCTGGGCAGGAACTCCAGCGCGCGGTCCAGCCGGCCCTCGCGGCCGAGGCGGCGCATGAAGCGCTGCTGGGCGTGGAGCAGGCTGGCGGACTGGGCGATGCCGTTGGCCAGGGCCGTGTTCTGCGCGTAGTTGTTGCGCAGCACGAGGCGGCCGACCTCGTCCGTCATCTCGGCGAGCAGCTTGTTGCGCTGCTTGACGGTCATGTCGCCGTCCGCGACCACCGCGTTCAGCAGGATCTTGATGTTCACCTCGTGGTCGGAGGTGTCCACGCCGGCGCTGTTGTCGATGGCGTCGGTGTTGACCTTGCCGCCGTGCTGGGCGAACTCGATGCGGCCCAGCTGGGTCAGACCCAGGTTGCCGCCCTCGCCGACGACCTTGACCCGCAGGTCGGCGCCGTCGACGCGGATGGCGTCGTTGGCCTTGTCGCCGACGTCCGCGTGGGACTCGCTGCCGGCCTTGACGTACGTACCGATGCCGCCGTTCCACAGCAGGTCCACCGGGGCCTTGAGGACCGCCTGCATCAGCTCGGCCGGGGTCATCTTGGTGACGCCGGCCTCGATGCCGAGGGCCTCGCGGATCTGGGCGTTGACCGGGATGGACTTCGCGGAGCGGGGGTGGATGCCGCCGCCCGCGGAGAGCAGCTCGGTGTCGTAGTCGGCCCACGAGGAGCGCGGCAGCTCGAACAGGCGGCGGCGCTCGGCGTACGAGGTGGCCGCGTCCGGGTTCGGGTCGATGAAGATGTGCCGGTGGTCGAAGGCCGCGACCAGGCGGATGTGCTCGGAGAGCAGCATGCCGTTGCCGAACACGTCGCCGGACATGTCGCCGACGCCGACGACCGTGAAGTCCTCGGTCTGCGTGTCGTGGCCCAGCTCGCGGAAGTGCCGCTTGACCGACTCCCAGGCGCCGCGGGCGGTGATGCCCATGCCCTTGTGGTCGTAGCCGGCCGAGCCGCCGGAGGCGAAGGCGTCGCCCAGCCAGAAGCCGTACGACTCCGCGACGCCGTTGGCGATGTCGGAGAAGGTGGCGGTGCCCTTGTCGGCGGCGACGACGAGGTAGGTGTCGTCCTCGTCGTGGCGGACCACGCCCTTCGGGGGCACGACCTCGCCGCCGACCATGTTGTCGGTGATGTCGAGCAGCGCCGAGATGAAGATCTTGTACGAGGCGATGCCCTCGGCCAGCCACGCGTCACGGTCGACCGACGGGTCCGGCAGGTTCTTCGCGACGAAGCCGCCCTTGGCGCCGACCGGCACGATGACGGTGTTCTTGACCATCTGCGCCTTGACCAGGCCGAGGATCTCCGTACGGAAGTCCTCGCGGCGGTCGGACCAGCGCAGGCCGCCGCGGGCGACCTTGCCGAAGCGCAGGTGCACGCCCTCGACGCGCGGCGAGTAGACCCAGATCTCGTACGCCGGGCGCGGCGCGGGGAGGTCGGGGATCGCCTGCGGGTCGAACTTCATCGACACGTAGGAGTGCGGCTCGCCCTCGGCGTTCGCGCTCTGGAAGAAGTTCGTCCGCAGGGTCGCCTTGATGAGGGTGAGGAAGGACCGCAGGATCCGGTCCTCGTCGAGCGAGGCGACCTGGTCCAGCGCGCCGTCCAGCTCCTCCATCATCGCGTCGATCAGCTCGGTGCCGGCGGCCTGGCGGCTCGGCGACATCCGGGCCTCGAACAGCGAGACCAGCAGGCGGGTGGTGTGGACGTTGTTGCGGAGGGTGTCCTCCATGTAGTCCTGGCTGAAGGTCGAGCCGGCCTGGCGCAGGTACTTGGCGTACGCGCGCAGGACGACGGCCTGCCGCCAGGTCAGCCCGGCGCCGAGCACCAGGGCGTTGAAGTTGTCGTTCTCCGCCTCGCCGGTCCAGACGGCCGCGAAGGCGTCCTGGAAGCGCTCGCGGGCGTCGTCGCCCAGGTCGCCGTTGCCGCTGCCGGCCGGCATCCGCAGACCGAAGTCGTAGATCCAGGCGTGCTTGCGGTCGGCGCAGCGCAGCTCGTACGGGCGCTCGTCGGTCACCTCGACGCCCAGGCGGTGCAGCACCGGCAGGACGGCCGAAAGGGAGACCTGCTCGCCCCGGCGGTAGATCTTGAAGCGGCGCTCGCCCGGGCCGGCGCTGACCGGCTCGTACAGCGAGAGCGCGAACTCGCGGCCACTGGCGGACAGCCGCTCCAGGTGCACGAGGTCGGAGACCGCGGCGCGCGGCGAGTGGTCGGCCTTGTAGCCCTGGGAGAAGGCGTCGCCGTAGCGGCGCAGCATCTCCGCGGCGCGCTCCTCGCCCAGCTCGTTGACCAGGGCCTCCTGGAAGCCGTCGGCCCACGAGCGGGCGGCCTCGACCAGGCGGGCCTCGATGCGCTCGGCGTCGGCGTCGGTGAGGTCGGGCAGGACGGTGCCCTGCGGGACGCGGACGACGAAGTGGATCCGGGAGAGGACCGACTCGGTGTTCCAGGCGGTGAAGTCGACGCTGGTGCCGCCGAGCTCCTCGCGCAGGATGTCCATCAGCCGCAGGCGGACGCCCGTGGTGAAGCGGTCGCGCGGCAGGTACACGAGGGCCGAGTAGTAGCGTCCGTACTCGTCCTGGCGCAGGTAGAGCCGCAGCCGGCGGCGCTCCTGCAGGTACAGCACGGAGGTGACGATCTCGCGGAGCTTGTCGACCGGGGTCTGGAACAGCTCGTCGCGCGGGTAGGTCTCCAGGATCTGGAGCAGGTCGCGTCCGTCGTGGCTGCTGGGCGCGAAGCCGGCGCCCTCCAGGACCTCGATGACCTTGCGCCGGATCACCGGGACGCGGCGGACGGACTCGGTGTACGCGGCCGAGGAGAACAGGCCGAGGAAGCGGCGCTCGCCGATGACGTTGCCCTCGGCGTCGAACTTCTTGACGCCGACGTAGTCGAGGTAGCTGGGGCGGTGGACCGTGGCGCGGCTGTTGGCCTTGGTCAGCACCAGCAGCTTGTGCTCGCGGGCCTTGGCGCGGGCATCGGCCGGCAGGCGGTTGAAGGACGGCGAGACCGGGTGGCCGTCCTCCTTGCCGCTGTGGTGCGGGTCGGAGCGCAGGATGCCGAGGCCGGTGCCGGGCACGGCGGCCAGGGAGTCGCCGTCGACCAGGTTGTACTCGCGGTAGCCGAGGAAGGTGAAGTGGTCGTCGGCGAGCCAGCGCAGCAGCTCCCGGGCCTCTTCGAGTTCGTACTCGCGCAGGTCGGAGGCGGTGGGCTCGTCGGGCAGCTGGTCGGCGATGCGCAGCGCGGCGTCGCGCATCTTCTCCCAGTCCTCGACGGCCTCGCGGACGTCGGACAGCACGCGCAGCAGGTCGACGGTGATCTGCTTGAGGTCGGCCTTGTCGGTCTCGCGGTCGATCTCGACGTGGATCCAGGACTCGACGAGGGAGTCGTGCGGGCGCGAGGTGCGCGGGCCGTGCGCGTCGCAGTCCGGGCCGAGGATCTCGATGAGCTTGCCGGTGACGTCGCGGCGGACGACGACCTGGGGGTGGATCACGACGTGGATGCCGCGGCCCTGGCGGGAGAGCTCGTTGGTGACGGAGTCGACGAGGAACGGCATGTCGTCCGTGACGACCTCGACGACCGAGTGGCTGGAGGTCCAGCCGTTCTCCTCGACCGTGGGGGTCTGGACACGGACGCTCGCCGTGCCCTGCGGGCGGTTCTCGGCGAGCCGGTAGTGCGAGAGCGCGGCGCCGAAGACGTCCACAGGGTCGCGGTCGAGAAGGTCCTCGGGTGCGGTGTGCAGGTAGTAGCGCTGGAGGTACGAGAGCAGGGTGTCCCGGTCCGGACGCTCCGCCTGCTCGGACCCAGTCGGAAGTAGCCCCCCGGCCGGGCTGTTCTCAGCTACCCGTGCCGCCCGTGCGAGCAGCTCGGCCTTTGCTTCGTCCAGCTTGGTCTGCATGTCCTCTGGCTCCTGTCGCGCGCCGTTGCGTGACGTAGGGGAAGGAAGGAATGGCGTTGCGCCGCGGCACGGGGTGCCCGGCCGGGTTCGACGCTATGCCGTAAGGAGAGGCGACCGGAGCGGTTTCGGCCAAGATCGGCAGCGGGCTCCGGAAGCGGGAATCAGCGACGGCCCGGGCACTGTGGTGCTCCGGGCGCAGTCCGGGGGCGTCACTGCCCCCGAGGGATATCGCGCTGATCACGGGTCCAAGGCTATCTCGCCATCCCCCCGGCCCGTCATGAGCTGTATGTGTACAAAACCTGGGGGGGAACTTTGACACTCTGGACAGCGACGCGGGCTGCAGTGGCTATCGAGCCAGTTCCCGCGCGGTCTCGACCGCTTCCCGGAGGGTGTCGACGACGGGCACGCCGGCCGCCTCCAGACTGGCTCGGCTGTGCGAGCCGCCGGTGTAGAGCACCGCCAGGGCGCCCACGTGGGCGGCGGCGGCCGCGTCGTCCGCGGCGTCCCCGATGACGACCGTACGGGCCGCCGTGACCCCGTCCAGGGCCTCCAGGTGGCGGACCAGGTGCCCGGCCTTGCTGGTGTGCGAGGGGCCCGTACGGCCGTCCACGCGCAGGAAGTGGTGCGCGATGCCGTGGGTGCGGACCAGCGGTATGAGCCGGTCGTGCGGGGCGAGGGAGAGCAGGGACTGGGTCAGCCCGGCATCCTGCCAGCCGGCCAGCAGCTCGCGGGCGCCGTCGGCGAGGTCCACGTCCTCGGCGAAGGCCCAGTAGTGGCGGTGGAAGACGTCGTCCATGACGAGCCACTCGGCCTCGGTGGGCATGCGGCCCATGAGGCGCTCGTAGAACTTGGGCACCGGCACGCAGTACAGGTCGCGGTAGCGCTCCAGCGTGATCTGCTCCAGGCCGAGCTCGGCGAACGAGGCGTTCGTCGCGTCGATGACGGCGTGGATGTCGTGCAGCAGCGTGCCGTTCCAGTCCCAGACGATGTGCGGTGCGGTGTTCCCGGCGTTCTTCCCCATGGAAAGACCGTACCCGCTGGCCGAAACCACCTGGTCAGGAGATCAGGTTGGGGATCTCCTGCACGCCGTACCAGAGCAGTTCGTGGTCCTCGGCGCCGTCCACGGTGAACTGCGCGTCGTCGTCGCCCTGGTCGGCGGCGCCCAGGGCGTCGGCGGCGGCGGTGATGTCCGCGACGGCGTCGTCGGCGTCCACGTGCACGGCCGCGGCCAGCTTCAGCCGGACCGTTCCGTCGATCTTCACCTCGCCCAGGGTGGCGGTGTCCATGCCGGGTACGGCCGAGGCGGCCCGGTCGTCCACGTCCACGGCCACGACGACCCGGCGGCGGGCGGTGCCGGGGCTGGTGGCGATCAGGCGCAGGGAGGCGGCCGCGGCCCGGCTGAGGGCGGCGTACTCCAGCTCCTCGATGTCGTCCGAGACGTACCACTCGCGCAGCGAGGGGGTCACGGCGTACGCGAGCAGCGGGGCCGGGCCCAGCTCGCCCGCCTTGTGCGCCTCGGCGAGGCCGGGGAGGGTCAGGGGGACGTACACGCGCATGGGCGGCCGCTTTCCGTAGTCGGGACGTGCTCAGGATACGTGCGCCGGTCCCCCTTCGGGGTGCGGACCCCGGTCTCCGGCCCGTCCACCCCGAGCCCGTCTCCGACGCCTCTGACCAGGGCGGACGCGGGCCCGTTCGCTCGGATAGGTGAACCGGTCGGCGGGCGGACCGGGAGGCCGCGGACGATTGCCGGGCCCCCGGACGGCCCGTAGAAGAACCCCGACGAAGTTACCGCCCGGTATGGCCCGGGCCCGGCGGATGGGGAAGACCGGCATGCAGAGGGACAGGCGCACCACCGACCGCACCAGGCCCCGCGGCCGCCACGACGCGGCCCGACCCGGCGGCACGGCGGGCCCGGGCCGGGCACCCCGGCCCGACCGGTGGTTCGCCGAACGCCTGCTGGCCGTGCTCAGCGGCCAGTGCCCGGTGCACCGGATGCTGGGCCACACCATCGGCGACGCGTACGAGCAGCTGGTCGTCCTGGCCCCCGGCGCACCCCTGCGCCCCGCGGCCCGGGTCCGCCCGGTCGTCCGGTACTGCGACATCGGCAGGCCCGCCCCGGACGTCATCGAGGCCTTCGCCCGCATCGCCGCCGGCGACCGCCTCTCGGCCATGGCCTTCCGCCTGGAACGCGGCCGGGACCTCCGCTGGCGCTGCGCGGCGGTGGAGATCGGCCCCCGCGGATGAGGCGGAACGCGGCCGGGGCCGGCCACCCCCGAAGGGTGACCGGCCCCGGCCGTACGCACCGCGCGGCGGTGCTACTTCTTGCGGCGCCGGCCGCCCGCGGCCTTCTGCGCCTTGCGGCGCTCGGCCCGCGTCAGGCCGTCGCCCTCGGGCAGGGTGTCCGAGAAGTCGCCCTCGACGACACCGCCCTCGCCGTCCACCGTGGGAGCGGAGAAGTGCAGCCGGTCCGGGCGCTGCGGGGCGTCCAGGCCCTTGGCGCGGATCTCGGGACGGGCCGCCGGGATGGCGTCCTCCTTCTCCAGCGAAGGCGCCACCGGGACCTCCTCGACCTGCTGCTCGACCTGGACCTCCAGGTTGAACAGGTAGCCGACGGACTCCTCCTTGATGCCCTCCATCATGGCGTTGAACATGTCGAAGCCCTCGCGCTGGTACTCGACCAGCGGGTCCTTCTGCGCCATGGCACGGAGGCCGATGCCCTCCTGGAGGTAGTCCATCTCGTAGAGGTGCTCGCGCCACTTGCGGTCGAGCACCGACAGCACCACGCGGCGCTCCAGCTCGCGCATGATGTCGGAGCCGAGCTGCTTCTCGCGCGCCTCGTACTGCTCGTGGATGTCGTCCTTGACGGACTCCGCGATGAACTCGGCGGTGATGCCGGCACGGTCGCCCGCGGCGTCCTCCAGCTCCTCCACCGTGACCTTGATCGGGTAGAGCTGCTTGAAGGCGCCCCACAGCCGGTCCAGGTCCCACTCCTCGGCGAAGCCCTCGACCGTCTCGGCCGCGATGTACGCGTCGATGGTGTCGTCCATGAAGAAGCGCACCTGCTCGTGCAGGTCCTCGCCCTCCAGAACGCGGCGGCGCTCGCCGTAGATGACCTCGCGCTGGCTGTTGAGGACCTCGTCGTACTTCAGGACGTTCTTGCGCGTCTCGAAGTTCTGGGTCTCGACCTGCGACTGGGCCGACGCGATCGCGCGCGTCACCATCTTGTTCTCGATCGGCACGTCGTCCGGGACGTTGGCCATGGCCATGACCCGCTCGACCATCTGGGCCTTGAACAGGCGCATCAGGTCGTCGCCCAGCGACAGGTAGAAGCGGGACTCGCCCGGGTCGCCCTGACGGCCGGAACGACCGCGCAGCTGGTTGTCGATACGGCGCGACTCGTGCCGCTCGGTTCCCAGGACGTACAGGCCGCCGAGGGACTTGACCTCCTCGAACTCGGCCTTGACGGCCTCCTCCGCCTTCTGGAGCGCGGAGGGCAGGGCGTGCGCCCACTCCTCGATGTGCTCCTCGGGGTCGAGGCCGCGCTGGCGCAGCTCCGCCTCGGCGAGGTCGTCGGGGTTGCCGCCGAGCTTGATGTCCGTACCGCGGCCGGCCATGTTCGTGGCGACCGTGACGGCGCCGCGGCGGCCGGCCTGGGCCACGATCGCGGCCTCGCGCTCGTGGTGCTTGGCGTTGAGGACCTCGTGCGGGATGCCGCGCTTGGCGAGCTGCTGCGAGAGGTACTCGGACTTCTCGACCGAGGTGGTGCCGACGAGGATCGGCTGGCCCTTCTCGTGCTTCTCCGCGATGTCGTCGACGACCGCGGCGAACTTCGCGACCTCGGTGCGGTAGATGAGGTCCGGCTGGTCGGTGCGCTGCATCGGCCGGTTCGTCGGGATCGGCACGACGCCCAGCTTGTAGATCTGGTGGAACTCGGCGGCCTCGGTCATGGCCGTACCGGTCATGCCGGAGAGCTTGGTGTAGAGGCGGAAGAAGTTCTGCAGGGTGATCGTGGCGAGGGTCTGGTTCTCGTCCTTGATGTCCACCCCTTCCTTCGCCTCGATCGCCTGGTGCATGCCCTCGTTGTAGCGGCGGCCGGCGAGGATACGGCCGGTGTGCTCGTCGACGATCATGACCTCGCCGTCGATGACGACGTAGTCCTTGTCCTTCTTGAACAGTTCCTTCGCCTTGATGGCGTTGTTCAGGTAGCCGACGAGCGGGGTGTTCACCGACTCGTAGAGGTTGTCGATGCCGAGCCAGTCCTCGACCTTGGCGACACCGGCCTCGTGGATGCCGACCGTGCGCTTCTTCTCGTCGACCTCGTAGTCGCCGGTCTCCTCGATGCCCTTCAGCGGGTTGCCGGCCTCGCCCTTGGTCAGGCGGGTGACCAGCTTCGCGAAGTCGCCGTACCACTTGGTGGCCTGGTCGGCCGGGCCGGAGATGATCAGCGGCGTACGGGCCTCGTCGACCAGGATGGAGTCGACCTCGTCGACCACGGCGAAGTTGTGGCCGCGCTGCACCAGCTCGTCCTTCGACCACGCCATGTTGTCGCGCAGGTAGTCGAAGCCGAACTCGTTGTTGGTGCCGTACGTGATGTCGCAGGCGTACTGCTCGCGGCGCTGCGCCGGCGACATGTTCGCCAGGATGCAGCCGACGGACAGACCCAGGAACTTGTGGACGCGGCCCATCATCTCGGAGTCGCGCTCGGCGAGGTAGTCGTTCACCGTGATCAGGTGGACGCCGTCGCCGGACAGCGCGTTGAGGTACGCGGGCAGCGTGCCGACGAGGGTCTTGCCCTCACCGGTCTTCATCTCGGCCACGTACCCGAGGTGCAGGGCGGCGCCGCCCATGATCTGCACGTCGTAGTGGCGCTGGCCGAGGACGCGCTTGGCGGCCTCGCGGACGGTGGCGAAGGCCTCGGGGAGCAGGTCGTCAAGGCTCTCGCCGTTGGCGTACCGCTCCTTGTACTCCTCCGTCAGCGCCTTCAACTCGGCGTCGGAGAGGTTGACGAAGTCCTCTTCGATGGAGTTGACCTGGTCCGCGATGCGGTGCAGTTTGCGCAGGATCTTGCCTTCGCCTGCACGCATGAGCTTGTTGAAGACGGACACTGAGGCTGGTCTCCTTGCCGGTCGGGCCTGGCACTGGTTCGTACACGGGCACGGCAGGTGGGCCCCACCGCAACGGCCATCGTAAGCGAGGACGTGGTCGCGCCGGGAGGTCCGCCGTCGCCGCAGGGCGGCGCGCGCCCGGAATGAGAACGTACGGGGGACCTGGAAGGTGCCGGTCTCCCCGAAAACTGTTCGCCCCTGCCACCTGCGGGTGACGAGAATCCCTGCATGGAGCCCACGACACTGACCACCGGCCGACTCCTGCTGCGCCCCTGGACGCCCGGAGACGCCGACCTGGTGCACGCCTACTGCCAGGACCCGGACATCCAGCGCTGGACCGCCGTCCCCTCCCCCTACGAGCGCCACCACGCCGAGGGCTGGGTGGGTGAGCTCGCCCCGGAGGCCTGGCGCACGGACACCCAGTACCCCTTCGCCGTCTGCCTGGCCGACTCGGGCCTCCTCGTCGCCTCGGCCGGCGTCCACGTCCACGGCCCCGGCAAGTACGAGATCGGCTACTGGACCGCCAAGGAGCACCGCGGCCGCGGCTACACGGCCGAGGCCGTCGACCGGATCGCCCGCTGGGTCTTCACCGACCTGGGCGCCACCCGCCTGGAGTGGCGGGCCGAGGCCGGCAACACGGCCTCGCGCGCCGTCGCCGAGAAGCTGGGCTTCCGGTACGAGGGCCTGCTGCGCGCCGCCCTCCCCCAGCGCGGCACCGTCCGCGACGCCTGGATCGGCGGGCTGCTCCCCTCCGACCTGGGCCTGCCCTCCGCCGAGCCCTACCTGCCCCACCCCGCGGAAGCGAAGTAGCACCCGATGGACATGGTCACCCTGACCACCGCACGCCTCGTCCTGCGCCCGCACACCCCCGAGGACACGGCGGAGATGCACGCGGCCTGCCACGACCCCGAGATCCGGCGCTGGATGACGATCCCGGACCCGTACCCGATGGAGGCCGCCGCCCGCTTCGTCGAGGAGACCGTGCCGGCCGGGTGGAAGGACGGCTCGCAGTACAACTTCGTGGCCCGCGAGGCCGACGGCGGCCCGCTCGTCGCCGCGCTCTGCGTGCACCGGCTGGACGACCACATCCACGAGATCGGCTACTGGGCGGCCCCCGGACACCGCGGCAAGGGCTACACGACCGAGGCCGTGCGCGCCGCCGCCCACTGGGCCTTCACCGAGGCCGGAGTGGTCCGGCTGGTCTGGCGCGCCGGCGTCGGGAACGACGCCTCGCGCGCCATCGCCGAGAAGGCCGGCTTCGTGATGGAGGGCGTCCAGCGCTCGGGCATGGAGCACGACGGCGTGCTGCGCGACTGCTGGGCCGCGGCGCTGCTCCCCTCCGACCTGGGCCTGCCGAGCGCGCTGCCGCACGAGTCGGAGACGGCCGCCGGGGCCTGAGTGCTGCGCGGGGGCCCATTGTCAGTGGTGCCGCCTAAGGTGCGGCCATGACCATGGTCTCGCTCTCCGCCGACGAAGCACGCCGCATCGCCCTGCGCGCCCAGGGGTTCATCGGGGCCCCCGACCGGCGCGCGGGGGTCCGCGGCATACTCCGCCACCTGGGCGCCGTACAGCTCGACACCATCTCGGTGCTGGCGCGCTCGCACGAGCTCGTCCCGTACGCGCGGCTGGGGGCGGTGGGCCGGGAGGCGGTCGAGCGGGCGTACTGGACCGACAGCCACGCCTTCGAGTACTGGTCCCACGCCGCCTGCATCCTGCCGATCGAGGAGTGGCCGCACTTCGCGTTCCGGCGCCGGGTCAAGCGGGCCCACGGGTACCGCTGGCACCGGATGAAGGACAAGGAGGCCTCGTGCCGCCTGGTCCTCGACCGGCTGCGCGCGGAGGGCCCGCTGACCTCGACCCAGCTGGGCGGCGCGAAGAACGGCGGACCTTGGTGGGACTGGTCCGAGACCAAGATCGCCGTGGAGTGGCTGCTGGACGCCGGGGACGTGGTGGTGACCGAGCGGCGCGGCTGGAAGCGGGTGTACGACCTGGCGGAGCGCGCGGTGCCGGACGAGCTGTTCCACGACGAGCTGGACGACGCGGAATGCCTGCGCCGGCTGGTGGCCCTGGCCGGCCGTTCGCTCGGGGTGGGGACGCGTGCGGATCTGGCTGATTACCACCGCCTCAAGGGGGAGCAGGTGGACGCGGTGATCGCGGATTCCGGCCTGGTGCCGGTGGAGGTCGAGGGCTGGGGCAAGCCGGCCTGGGCGGATCCGGAGGCGCTGGCCACCGAGCCGTGCGGCCGCCACCGCACGACGCTGCTGTCGCCCTTCGACTCCCTCGTGTGGGACCGGCCGCGCACCGAGCGGATCTTCGGCTTCGCGCACAAGCTGGAGGCGTACGTGCCCAAACCGAAGCGCGTGCACGGCTACTTCGCGATGCCCGTGCTGGCGGGCGGCCGGCTCGTCGGCCGGGTGGACCCGGCCCGCGAGGGGACGACCCTGGTGGCCCGTCAGCTGTCCCTGGAGACCCCGAAGTCGGCTCCCGCGGTCGCGGCCGCGCTGCGTGAGGCGGCCGAGTGGGTGGGCTGCGACGCGGTACGGGTGGAGCGGGGCGGCACCCCGGAGCAGGCCGCCGCGGTCACCGCGGAGCTGGCGGCGCTGGGCGCGTAGCACCCGTACGGCAGAAGGGCCGGGGGCTGCGTGGGCCCGTGGCCCGGGCCCACCGCGGGTCAGCGGATTTCGAGGATCTTCTCCCGCATCGCGTAGACCACGGCCTCCATGCGGGAGTGCAGCTGGAGCTTCTCCAGGATGTTCCGCACGTGGTTCTTCACGGTGTTCTCGGAGATGAACAACTCCTTGGCGATGTCCCGGTTGTTCATCCCGGTCGCCACCAGCTTGAGGACCTCCAGCTCACGGTCGGTCAGCCGGGGGGCGGGCACCAGCCGCCGCTCGTCGGTGCGCTGGATCATCGACTTGAACTCGGTGAGCAGCTTCGACGCCATGGAGGGGCTGATCTGCGACTGGCCGTCGGCGACGGCCCTGATCGCGGTCGCCACCTCGTCGGTGGAGATCTCCTTGAGGAGGTAGCCGGTGGCCCCGGCCTTGATCGCGTCGTAGAGGTCGGCCTCCTCGTCGCTGATCGTCAGCATGATGATCTTCGCGCTGGGGGCCACCTCCTTGATGGAGGTGCAGGCCTCGATGCCGCCGCGCCGGGGCATCCGCACGTCCATGAGGATGATGTCGGGGAGCAGGTCCGCGGCCTTGTCCACGGCCTCGGCGCCGTCCCCGGCCTCGCCCACGACCTGGATGTCCTCCTCCTGGGCCAGCACGATCTCCAGCCCGCGGCGGAAGAGCGCGTGGTCGTCGACGACCAGGACCCGGATCGGTTCCCCGCCGTGGCCCGCGCCGGGCGTCCCGGAGCAGTCCGCCTCGTCCTCGTGAACCGGTCCGAAGCTGTCCGCCATCGTTCCTCCCCCTGAAGGCCGTGGCCCGAAGTACATGTGCCGCGCCGAACGGGGCGCTCAGGCCGCCCGTTGGCTGCCCGCCATGATTCCATGCCCGGCCGACACCGTGGTCGGCCGCTGGCCGCAAATGGATGCCCCCGGGGGCGCGTGGAGCGCCTCCCAGGGGCATCTCGCTGACGTTTTCCTGCGCGCGGGACCGGGGCCGTCAGCCGCCGAGCGCCCCGCCCGCTCCGCCGCCCTCTTCCGAGGTCGAGTGGCTGTCGGCGTCCAAGTGGATGACGCCGTAGTCGTACGCGTGGCGTCGGTAGACCACGCTCGGCTGCTTGGTGTCCGAGTCGACGAACAAGTAGAAGTCGTGACCGACGAGTTCCATTTCGTAGAGCGCCTGGTCCAGGCTCATGGGCGCGGCCGCGTGGGTCTTCTCGCGGACCACGAGCGGTCCCTCGCCCTGTACTTCGAGCGAGCCGATCCGCGTCGTCGGGATCTCGTCGCTCTCCTCGGTGACCAGGTGGCCGTTTCCGTTCAGCACCGCCGCGCCGGGCACCGCGTCGGCCACTTCCGCGGCGGACAGGCGGCCGGTCCCCCTGCGGCTGAAGCGCTTGTCGTGCTGCTTGCGCAGGCGCGCCTCGAGCTTCTCGTGCGCGAGGTCCAGCGCCGCGTACGGGTCCGCGGCCGCGGCCTCTGCCCGGATCACCGGGCCACGTGAGTGAAGCGTGATCTCCACGCGGTCGGAACGGTCGGCCTGGCGCGGGTTGTGCTCCTTGGACACCTCGACGTCGAGGCTGATCACCTTGCCGTCGAGCTTCTGGATCTTCTCCAGCTTGAGCTTCTCGGCCACGTGCTTGCGGAACCGCTCGGGCACTTCGGTCTTGCGGCCCTTGACGACGATGTCCACGCAGAACTCCGTTCCCGGATCGCTCCGCCTCGTCGGGCGAAGCGTCTCCCTTTTGCACCAGACTCCGGTGAGCACCGGAGCCTCGGACTTGGCGACTTTCACCTCCTCCTCCCCCATCGGCGAGATCTCCACCCCACCGACTTCGGGAGGGGAGGGAAACCCTCCCGAACTCCGAAGCACGTGATCCGCTGGTGGGGCCGAAGTGCTCGCCATTACCGCTTACAACCGAACATATCTCGCTCGGACGGTTGTCGGCACCCGCTACCGGAACGTACCTCCGATCAGGTGTGTTTTCCCTCCTACCACCTGCAACGATGCGCCAATCTTGTCAGTTCCAATTCTTTTCGAAAGAGGCCGAAGGTCCCCCGATCACGGCCGCTCGGACCCGATCGGATTCAACCGTTCGGGGAGGTGGTCCGCCTTCCGGCAAAAGCTCTCCGGGCAGCACCACACGCACCGCCCGCGCCGCTTCCGCCAGCGACGCTCCGGTGGTCACCAGGTCGTCCACGAGGACGACCTGCCCACCCGCCAGCAGCCGCACACCACCCCGCCGGACCTCCAGGGCCCCGGACAGGTTCGCGCGCCGCTCGCGCGCCCCCAGACCCGCCTGGTCCGCCACCGCCCGCCGCTGTCCCAGCACCGCCGCCACCCGCGCCGGCCGGCCCCCTCGCCGCAGTTCCCGCGCGGCCGCCAGCGCGATCCCCCGGGCCGGGTCGTGCCCGCGCGCCCGCACCGCCCGCCGCGCGGAGGGCACGGGCACCAGTACGAGCGGCCCTCCCCCGGGACCGGGCGCGGCGGCCCGTACCGCCGCGGCCAGGGCACCGCCCAGCACCTCCGCGAGCCCCAGCGCCCCGCGTTCCTTGTGCGCGAGCAGCACGGCGCGCACCGCGTCGCGGTACGGCGCGGCCGCGTACACCGGCGGCATGCCGTACGGCTCGGGGCTGGGCCGCACCCGGCGCGCCCGGCCCCCGCTCAGCGACCGGCGGCAAGGCTCGCAGAGGAGGGTGCGCGCGGCGCCGCAACCGCCGCAGTCCACCGGCAGGACCAGCCCGGAGAGCTCCCGCCACCACGCCCGCATGGCTCCACTGTGCCCCCGGCCCACCGGCCCGGCCACCCCTGTGGAAAACCACCCCGACCGCCCGCGTCCGCGCTTCCGCCGGGCACGGCGGAAGCCGGCCGGACCTCACTCGCAAGGCACCCGGGAAGTCGGCCGGATCTCACCCGAAGGAGTGGTCGGGACAGGCCGTACCAGGGCACGCCCGTCCCGCGGGAGGCCCGGGCCGGCAGGCGCGGGTCAGCCGGGGTATACCGGGGCCGAGCCGCCGTCCACCACGGTCCGCCACTGGGCGCCGGGCGGCAGCCAGACGATGCCGTCCGTCCCGGAGTACGCCACCACGGGCGCCTTCTCGTCCTCGGAGGCGGCGATCGCGCTCAGCCCCGTGGCGCCGGGCAGGCTGCCGGAGACCACGGCGGACCCGTCGGCCTGCATGTAGCGGGCCTGCACCACGCCCCCGGCCTCCCGGCCGACGACCAGCAGCCGTCCGCGCGAGGCCCAGGACATGGCGGTGACGTCCGCCATCTGGGGGGCCGCCGGGCGCAGCTCGCGCACCAGCACCCTGGTCTCCTCGCTGCCGCCCCGGGCGTCGGGGCGCTCGATCCGTCCCACGTGCAGGGTGTGCCGGCCGTCCTTCTCGATCAGCAGCGCGATGCGCACGCCGTCGGAGGAGACCCGCAGGGACTCGATCCGCCCGCCGTGCAGCCCGGCCACGTCCACCCGCTGGGGGGTGCCCTCGCCGCCGTTGAGCACCCACACCGCCGGGTCGGCCGGGTTGCGGTCGGCCACCCAGAGGTCGCCGCGGCCGTCCCAGCTGGGGGCGGAGAGCCGGTGCCCGGTCCCCGCGTTGGCGGGCGCCTTGCTGGTCAGCACCGGCTGGCCGAGCGGGCCGCCGGTGGTCAGCGAGACGACGTACATCTCGCGGCCGTTCTCGCTGATCACCGCGGTGCGCTTCTCGTCGTGCGCGACGGCCGCCGAGCCGATCTTGAGCTGCGCGGTGGCCAGCGGCCCCGCCACGGGCTCGCCCTGTTCCGGTCTGGCCTCGCTGTCGGACATCAGCTGGATCCTGCGCAGCCGGTTCTCGGGGTCCACGTAGTACTGGTGCTGGGGCGAGACGTTGGAGAAGCGGTTCGCGGTGACCGTGGCCTCGGGCTCGCCGACCTGGCACAGGGCCGACTTGCCGTCGGAGCGCAGCAGTTCGACGCTGGTCACCCGCGAGGCGGTCACGTCCTTCACCGTGAACAGCAGCTGGGTGGCCATCCGCCGGCACTGGCTGTCGGCGACGTTGTCCGCCTTGCCGTTGAGCGGCACCCGCAGCGCGTTGTCCCCGTCGTACGAGAGCGTGCGCGTGCCGTCGCGCAGGGCCGTGCCGGTCGGGAAGCTCGAACCGACCACCGGGCCCAGCCACTTCGAGGGGCCCGCCAGCAGGGACTGCACGGTCTGGGTGATGGCGTCCATGCGCGATTCCGGATCGGGGCGCTGGCGCACGAACACCGGGTCGGCGACGAGCATCCCCGCCGCGAAGTAGTACTTGTTGACGGACCGGAAGATCCGCTGGAAGTCGGACTCACCGAGCACCAGGCCGTCGGGCAGCCCGTCGATCCGCCACTGGTTGTCCTCCTTCACCAGCTGGAGGAACTCCTTGTACGAGGCGTTCCCGGCCTCCGGCTGGTAGGCGCTGCGCTCGTCGACGCGGGCCAGGCGGTTGCCGGACAGCTCGAAGCGCTGCCCTTCCTCGTCCTGGTCGTTGCCGGCGCCGAGGCGCTGGCGGTTGAGCTCGGACGAGAGGACCGTGATCCCCTTGCCCGGGTTCCACTTCGCCGCGGCCCTCTTGGTCAGGTACTCGCGCGCGATGGCCAGCTTCGGGTCGTCGCTGGTCATGGCCTCCAGGAAGCCGTCGACGATCTCGAACGGGGTGGCCTTGTCCTTCGGCGGCACGCCGAAGACCCGTACCTGCGAGTCCACCCCCTGGGAGGCCTCGACCTGCTTGACCTCGCCGCTGTCGGGCATCGAGGCGCAGCCGGCCAGCAGCAGGGCGCCGCAGCCCAGGGCTCCCGCCACCCGCAGGCGACGGCCCCGGACACCGGCGGTGCCGCGGCCGTTCCTGGCGTCCCGGCCGTTCCTGCCGTCCCGGCCGTCCCGGCCCGTGGTCTCGGTGGCCTGCGGGGCCTCAGCGTCCACCTGCGCCGTCCTCCCGGTCCGTGCCCGTCGGCCGGGCTGTCTGTCCTTGCGGGGCGGCCTGGTCGCCGCCGGGCCTGGCCACCACCCGCGCGCCGTTGCCGGGCAGCGCGGTGGGGTCGGCGGGCACTGCGGTGGCGACGAGGCTGCGCGGCGGTATCGGATCGCGGTCCCGCTCGGCGACGCCCTGGGGGGGCAGGTCGCCGGACCGCTCCTCCAGCCGGGCCGCCGCGCGGGCGCGGGCGGCCCGCGAGTCCTCCGGCTCCAGCGGGATCGGCGAACCGCGCAGCGGCTCGTCCGCCGTACGGGGCAGTGTCAGCCGGAACTGCGAGCCGCCGCCGGGCTCGCCCCAGGCCTGCAGCCAGCCGCCGTGCAGCCGTGCGTCCTCGACGGCGATCGACAGGCCGAGGCCCGTGCCGCCGGTGGTCCTGGCCCGCGCGGGGTCGGCCCGCCAGAAGCGGTTGAACACGCGGGTGGCCTCGCCGGGCTTCAGGCCCACGCCGTAGTCGCGTACGGCCACGGCCACCGCCCCGCCGGCCGAGGCCAGCCGGACCACCACGTCCTTGCCCTCTCCGTGCTCCACGGCGTTGACCACGAGGTTGCGCAGCACGCGCTCCACGCGGCGCGCGTCCGCCTCCGCGACCACCGGCTGGGAGTCGCCGAGCACCCGGATCCGGCTGCCCTTGCGCTCGGCCAGCGGCTCGGCGCCGTCGATGACCCGGCGTACGACGTCGCGCAGGTCTATCGGCTCGGCCTCCAGCGCCGCGGCGCCCGCGTCGAACCGGCTGATCTCCAGCAGGTCGGCGAGCAGCGTCTCGAAGCGGTCCAGCTGGCCGGCGAGCAGTTCCGCGGAGCGCGCGGTCACCGGGTCGAAGTCCACCCGGGCGTCGTGGATGACGTCCGCGGCCATCCGTACCGTCGTCAGCGGGGTGCGCAGCTCGTGCGAGACGTCGGAGACGAACCGCCGCTGCATGCGCGAGAGGTCCTCCAGCTGCTGGATCTTGAGCTGGAGGTTCTGGGCCATCTTGTTGAAGGCCTCGCCCAGGCGTGCGATGTCGTCCTCGCCGGTGACCTTCATCCGCTCCTGGAGGCGCCCCGCCGAGAGCCGCTCGGCGATCCCGGCGGCCATCCGCACGGGTGTGACGACCTGCCGCACCAGCAGCCAGGCGATGGCGCAGAGCAGCGCGACGACGAACAGACCGGCCGTCGCGATGGTGGCCTTGATCAGGTTCAGCGACTCCTCCTCCTGCGTGAGCGGGAAGAGGTAGTACAGGTGGTACGGGTCGCCGTTGATGTCCGTCAGCCGCTTGCCGATCACCAGCGCGGGCTCGGAGGCCTTGCCGCTGCTCGTGTACTCGATGCTGGAGAAGGTCTGGTACGGCCCGGTCCCGCTGTCCACGGCCTTGCGCAGCGCCGCCGGCACGCTCGCGGTCGGGTCGACCCCGCCGGAAGCCCGCGGGCCGCGGACGCCGGAGCCGAGGTCGCCGGCCGCGTCCTCGGCCTCGCCGGCGCCGAGCGCGACCACGGAGTACGCCTTCTGGCCGCTGGAGGCCAGCTGCTCGACGAGGTCGGACATCCAGGCGCTGGCGTTGCGGCCGGCCCGGTTGTCACCCGCCGCGTTGTCCTGGGCGCCGGTCACCGCCGGCGCGTTGGCCTTCTCCTGCGCGACCGCGAAACCACCGGAGGCCTGGCTCTGGGCCGCCTCCTCCTTGGCGACGAGCAGGCCGTTGCTGACCTGCCCGATGACGACGAAGCCGAGCATCAGGACCACGCCGAGCGACATGAGCAACGTGCCCGCGACGACGCGCAGCTGGAGGTTGCGCCGCCACAGCCGGATCGCCGGCAGCAGCGGTCTGCGCACCCAGCGCACGAAGAGGCGGAGCAGGGGCCGGCCGGACGCTCCGATCAGGAACCGCCGGCCGCCCCGGGGGGCCGTGCGGGACGGCATGTCAGCTCGGCCCCGCCTTGTAGCCGACGCCGCGGACGGTCACCACGATCTCGGGGCGCTCCGGGTCCTTCTCGACCTTGGAACGCAGCCGCTGTACGTGCACGTTGACGAGCCGCGTGTCGGCGGCGTGGCGGTAGCCCCACACCTGCTCCAGCAGCACCTCGCGGGTGAACACCTGCCACGGCTTGCGCGCGAGCGCCACCAGCAGGTCGAACTCCAGCGGGGTCAGCGCGATCGACTGCCCGTCCCGCTTCACCGAGTGCCCGGCCACGTCGATGACCAGGTCACCGATGGTCAGCTGCTCGGGGGCAGGCTCCTCGGAGCGGCGCAGGCGGGCCCGGATGCGGGCCACCAGCTCCTTGGGCTTGAACGGCTTGACGATGTAGTCATCGGCACCTGACTCCAGGCCGACGACCACGTCGACGGTGTCGCTCTTGGCCGTGAGCATCACGATCGGCACACCCGACTCGGCCCGGATCAGCCGACAGACCTCTATGCCGTCCCGTCCGGGCAGCATGAGATCCAGCAGCACCAGGTCCGGCTTGGCCTCACGGAAGGCAGCCAGGGCCTTGTCGCCGTCCGCGACGAACGACGGCTCGAAACCTTCTCCACGCAGCACAATGCCGAGCATCTCGGCCAGCGCGGTGTCGTCGTCGACGACAAGGACGCGTCCCTTCATGACTGACATCATCCCATTAGCCAATCGTTACCCGGCGGTGAGCTGGCACACAGCGATGCGACCAGCGGTTTCGCCCCGGTCACCCGTCGTGATCCGGCCCCTCAGTCTGCCCCCTCCCCGGGTGCCGGCAGAAGGCTCGGGAGCCTCCCGGACCACGGGAGGCCCGGCCCGGACCTAGATCGGGAAACAACGCCGGGGGCCCGCCCGATCGGCCCAACCACATGGCACGATGGCAGCCGACCAGCGCCCCGCCCCCGTACGGGCACGTGAAGGAGTGACGATGAACGACTCTCCGGGCTGGGCCTCGCCCGGATCCACCCCGTCGGACGGCGAACGCCCCGACGGGGCGGCGGCCACGCCGGACGGAGCGGCCCCCGCCCCCGACGCGGCTCCCGCGCCCGACGGCGGCACCGGCGCCACGCCCCCCGCCGACCAGCGGTGGTCGGCCGAGCAGCCCCCCGCGGGCCAGTGGACCGGCGTCAACCCGGGCGGCCCGGCCCCCGGGCCCGGCGCGCCCAGCGGGCCCGCACAGGGCTGGGGAGCCCCCGGCAGCGGCTGGGACCCGTCCACCCGCGGCGGCGCCCACACGGCCTGGGGCGCCAAGCCGTACGCGCCCAAGCCCGGCGTGATCCCGCTGCGCCCCCTCGGCGTCGGCGAGATCCTCGACGGCGCGGTCTCCACCATGCGCGCCCACTGGCGCACGGTCCTCTCGATCACCCTCGCGGTGGCCGTGGTCACCCAGCTCGCGATCACCCTGGTCCAGGGCTTCGCGCTCGACGACCTCAACACGGCCGCCGCCGGCGACCCCGAGGCCGCGCTGCGCCAGCAGCTCGACGCCATCGGCGGCAGCATCGCCGCCAGCGCCGTCGCCCAGGTCATCACCCTGATCGGCACGATCCTCGCCACCGCCACCCTGACGATGGTGTTCAGCCGCGCCGTGCTCGGCCGGACCTCCACCGTCGCCGAGGCCTGGCAGGAGGCCCGCCCCCGGCTGCTGAAGCTCACGGGGCTCACCCTGCTGCTCCTGCTGATGGTCGTGGCGATCTTCGCCGTCGCCCTGCTGCCCGGCATCCTCGCCGGCAGCTGGGGCCTCGGCCTCGGCGGCATGCTCATCGCCTTCCCCGTGGCCCTCTGGCTCTACATCCGCTTCAGCCTGGCCTCGCCGGCCCTGATGCTGGAGAAGCAGCCCGTACTCAAGTCACTCGCCCGGTCGGCCCGCCTGGTCCGCGGCGCCTGGTGGCGGATCTTCCTGATCACGCTCCTGACCAGCATCATCACCAGCATCGTGGCGGGCATCATCGTCTTCCCCTTCACGATCGCCGGCATGCTCTTCGGCGGCGACGGCTTCCAGGGCATCGTCGAGGGCACCGCCACCTACAGCTGGGGCTTCCTGGTCGTCACCGCGATCGGCTCCGTGATCGCCCTGACCGTCACCATGCCGATCAACGCGGGCGTCACCGTCCTGCTGTACATCGACCAGCGCATCCGACGCGAGGCCCTGGACCTGGAGCTGGCCCGCGCCGCCGGCCTCCACGGCCCCGGCGACACCCCGCCCGGCACCGCCGCCGCGGGAGGCTGATGCGGTGACGGCCACGGGGGGCACGACCACCCGCGCGGCGGCCGCACTGGCCCGCCGCGCGGACGAACCACCGGTGACGACACCCCGCGTACCCGCCCGCGAGGCGGCCGAACGCGAACTGTCCAAGCCGATGTACCACGAGAACGACCCGGGCCTGCTCCAGCGCGCCTGGAACGCCTTCTGGGACTGGGTGGGCGAGGTCCTCGACGCCGCATCCGGGGTCACCCCCGGGGGCACCCTGGGCCTCGTCGTGGTCGTCCTGCTGGTACTGGCCCTCCTCGCCGCCCTGTGGTGGCGGCTCGGCACCCCCCGCCGCGCCGCCGCCTCCGCCGCCGCCCTCTTCGACGACCGCCCCCGCAGCGCCGCGGAGCACCGCACCGCCGCCGAGGCGCACGCCGCGGCAGGCCGCTGGACCGAGGCCGTCCAGGAGCGGATGCGCGCCCTGGTCCGCTCCCTGGAGGAACGCACCCTCCTCGCCCCCCGCCCCGGCCGCACCGCCGACGAGGCGGCCGCCGAGGCCGCCCGCACCCTCCCCGCGCACACCGCCGCCCTCCGCGCCGCGGCCCGCGCCTTCGACGACGTCACCTACGGCGGCCGCACCGCCGACCAGGAGGCCTACGTACGCCTGCGGGACCTCGACCTCACCCTGGAGCGGACCCGCCCCCTCCTCGACGCCACCACCCCGGGAGCCGCCGGATGACCGGCACCACCGCCCCCGCCCCCGCGGCCACCCCCGGCCGCACCTCCACCGCCCCCGGCCCGGCACAGCTGTGGGCCCGCGCCCGCGGCCCCCTCCTGGCCCTCGCGGTCCTCCTCCTGGCCGGCATCGTGCTCGCCGCGCTCAACTCCGGCGAGGCACACGGCCGCCTCGACCCCCGCTCCGCCGACCCCCAGGGCACCCGCGCCCTCGCCGAACTCCTCAGCGGCCACGGCATCCGCACCCACGTGGTCACCACCACCGCCGAAGCCGTCACCGCGGCCGCCCCCGGCACCACCCTCGTCGTCACCTCGCCCGGCCTCCTCACCGACGGCCAGCGCGAGACCCTGAAGACGGCCATGGACCTCTCCGGCGGCCGCACCGTGCTGCTCTCCCCCGGCCCCACCGCCCTGGCCGGCCTCGTCCCGGGCGTCACCGCCTCGGCCACCGGCGGCGACGAGGCACTGGACCCGCGGTGCGCGTACGCCCCCGCGGTCGGCGCGGGCCGCGCCACCACCGGCGAGGGCCTCGCGTACACGACGACCCGTCAGGGAGCCGCCTCCTGCTACCCGGACGACGGCCCCGCCACCCTCCTCGTCCTCCCGGGCCGGGACGGCGCCGACACCGTCCTCCTCGGCTCCCCGGCACCCCTCCTCAACGAGAACCTCGCCGACGAGGGCAACGCCTCCCTGGCCCTCCAACTCCTCGGCACCCGAACCGAGGTGACGTGGTACCTGCCCACGCTCGCCGACCCGGCGGCCACCGGCGAGGGCACCGAGCAGAGCTTCTCCGACCTGATCCCCGACGGCTGGTCCTGGGCCCTGCTCCAACTCCTCGTCGCAGCCGTCCTCGCCGCCGCCTGGCGCGCCCGGCGCCTCGGCCCCCTGGTCCACGAGAACCTCCCGGTCGCCATCCGCGCCTCCGAGGCCACCGAGGGCCGCGCCCGCCTCTACCGCAAGGCCGACGCCCGCGACCGCGCCGCCCAGGTGCTGCGCGCCGCCACCCGCGAACGCCTCGCCGCACTCCTCGGCGTACCACCGGCCGGCGCCCACGACCCCGCCACCCTGACCCCCGCGGTCTCCGCCCAACTCCCGGGCGACGGACGCCACCTGACGGGCCTGCTGTTCGGGCCCGCACCCACCGACGACGCGGCCCTCGTCGCGCTCACCGACCACCTCGACGCCCTCGAAAGGGAGGTCCGCTCCTCATGACGGCCCAGCCCGCAGACCACGCAGCCACCGCGGACCGCGCGCGCTCCGCGCTGGAGGCCCTCCGCACCGAGATCGGCAAGGCCGTGGTCGGCCAGGACCCCGCCGTCACCGGTCTCGTCGTCGCCCTCCTCTGCCGCGGCCACGTGCTCCTCGAAGGCGTCCCCGGCGTCGCGAAGACCCTCCTGGTGCGCGCCCTCGCCGCCTCGCTCGAACTCGACACCAAGCGCGTCCAGTTCACCCCCGACCTGATGCCCAGCGACGTCACCGGCTCCCTCGTGTACGACGCGCGCACCGCCGAGTTCTCCTTCCAGCCCGGCCCGGTCTTCACCAACCTCCTCCTCGCGGACGAGATCAACCGCACCCCGCCCAAGACCCAGTCCTCCCTCCTGGAGGCCATGGAGGAGCGGCAGGTCACCGTCGACGGCACCCCGCGCCCGCTGCCCGACCCCTTCCTGGTCGCCGCCACGCAGAACCCCGTCGAGTACGAGGGCACCTACCCCCTCCCGGAAGCCCAGTTGGACCGCTTCCTCCTCAAGCTCACCGTCCCCCTCCCGTCCCGCCAGGACGAGATCGACGTCCTCACCCGCCACGCACAGGGCTTCAACCCCCGCGACCTCGCCGCCGCCGGCGTACGCCCGGTCGCCACCGCCGCCGACCTGGAGGCCGCCCGCGACGCCGTCGCGAAGACCGCCGTCTCCCCCGAGATCACCGGGTACGTCGTCGACATCTGCCGCGCCACCCGCGAGTCGCCCTCCCTCACCCTGGGCGTCTCCCCCCGCGGCGCCACCGCCCTGCTGGCCACCTCCCGCGCCTGGGCCTGGCTCACCGGCCGCGACTACGTCATCCCGGACGACGTGAAGGCCCTCGCCCTGCCCACACTCCGCCACCGCGTTCAGCTGCGCCCCGAGGCCGAGATGGAAGGCGTCACCGCGGACTCGGTCATCAACGCGATCCTGGCCCACGTCCCCGTACCCCGCTGATGGCCCTCACCGGACGCGCCGCGCTCATCGCGGCCCTCGGCTCGATCCCCGTCGGCCTGCTGGAACCCGGCTGGACGGGCCTGCTGGCCGTCAACGGCCCGCTGGCACTGGCCTGCGCCTGCGACTACGCCCTCGCGGCCCCCGTACGCACCCTCCGCCTGGCCCGCTCCGGCGACACCAACGTCCGCCTCGGCGAGGCCGCGGAGGTCCACCTGACCGTCACCAACCCGGGCACCCGCCCGCTGCGCGCCCGGCTCCGCGACGCGTGGCCGCCCAGCAGCTGGCTCCCCGGCACGGAGACCGACGCCTCCCGCCACGCGCTCCGCGTCCCGCCGGGCGAACGCCGCCGGGTCACCACCCGGCTGCGCCCCACCCGGCGCGGCGACCGCCAGGCGGCCCGGGTCACGATCCGCTCGTACGGGCCGCTGGGCCTGCTGGCCCGCCAGGGCAGCCACGTCGTCCCCTGGACGGTCCGCGTCCTGCCGCCCTTCACCAGCCGCAAGCACCTGCCCTCCCGGCTGGCCCGGCTTCGCGAACTGGACGGCCGCACCAGCGTCCTGACCCGCGGCGAGGGCACCGAGTTCGACAGCCTGCGGGACTACGTGCCGGGCGATGACACGCGTTCCATCGACTGGCGGGCCACCGCCCGCCAGAACAAGGTGGCCGTCCGCACCTGGCGCCCCGAGCGCGACCGGCACATCCTGATCTGCCTCGACACGGGCCGCACGTCCGCCGGCCGGGTGGGCGACGCCCCCCGGCTGGACGCGGCGATGGACGCGGCCCTGCTCCTGGCCGCCCTGGCCTCCCGCGCGGGCGACCGCGTCGACCTGCTCGCGTACGACCGGCGCACGCGCGTCCAGGTCCAGGGCCGGTCCGCGGGCGACGTCCTGCCCGCCCTGGTGAACGCGATGGCCACCCTGGAGCCCGAACTGGTGGAGACCGACGCCCGGTCGATGGTCTCCACGATCCTGGCCGGCGCCCCGCGCCGGTCCCTGGTGGTCCTGCTGACCGGCCTGGACGCGGCGCCCATCGAGGCGGGCCTGCTGCCGGTACTGCCGCAGCTGAGCCGGCGGCACACGGTGCTGGTCGCCTCCGTGGCCGACCCCGAGGTGGAGCGCATGGCCAAGGCGCGCGGCACGGTGGACGCGGTGTACGAGTCCGCCGCCGCCGCCCAGTCCCGCTCCCAGCGCCACCGCACCGCCGACCAACTGGCCCGCCACGGCGTCACGGTCGTCGACGCGCCCCCGGACACCCTGGCCCCGGCCCTGGCGGACGCGTACCTGGCCCTGAAGGCAGCCGGCCGCCTGTAGAACGCAGAAGGGGGCCCGCCGAATGGCGGGCCCCCTTCCTGTAACTCACCCTGACCCTGAAACGCAGAGAAGCCCCGCACCACGATTCTTTCGAATCAGGTGCGGGGCTTCCCCACAATGATTGTTCGGCGGCGTCCTACTCTCCCACAGGGTCCCCCCTGCAGTACCATCGGCGCTGAAAGGCTTAGCTTCCGGGTTCGGAATGT